>NZ_JACHEX010000001.1:487750-732909 GCF_014201655.1 Thermosipho japonicus | reverse complement strand
TTCGCCCCTTGCGAGAGTAGGTAGTGCCCGGGGTTTGTTATGTTAATACTTCTTACTTGAACCTCTCCATCTGCGGAGAGGTTTTTTGTTTGTTTTACTATTAAAAATGGCTCCCATTTTGGGAGCCATAAATTTTAATGTTTTATGGAATAATCCTTGTTCCAGTTTTTCCTTCTAGTGCATCTTTTAGTTTTTCCATATCTGTGATGAGCGCGGGTCTATTTGTTGATGTTACAAAGGAGATACAGGCTTCTATTTTTGGTAGCATACTTCCTTTTGCAAAATGTCCTTCATTCATATATTTTTCAGCTTCTTTTACTGTGATTGTATCAAGTGGTTTTTGATCAGGTTTGTTAAAGTTAAGATATACTTTTTCAACTGCCGTAAGGATTATAAATTCGTCTGCATCAAGTTCTTTTGCTATTAATGCTGAGGCTCTATCTTTATCTATAACTGCTTCTACTCCCTTTATTTCTCCTTTTTCGTCAATTATTACTGGAATTCCTCCACCACCGCCTGCCACTACTATAACGTCGTTTTCTACCAAGTCTTTAATTGTTCTTTTTTCAATAATATCAAGTGGTATTGGTGATGGAACAACTCTTCTCCATCCTCTTCCAGCATCTTCTTTGAATAACCAACCTTTTTCTTTCATAATCTTTTTTGCTTCTTCTTCGCTATAAAATGGACCTACTGGTTTTGTTGGGTTTTTAAACCCTGGATCATCTTTATTTACTACAATTTGTGTTACTACTGTAGCAATTTCTTTATCTATTTTTCTTTCATTTAAAACATTTTTCAATTCTTGTGAAATCATATATCCAAGGTATCCTTGGGTCATTGCGCCTAATACGTCCATTGGAAATGGTGGAATAGTATCCTTTGCAATATCTTGTTGAACTAGTAGATTCCCAACTTGTGGTCCATTTCCGTGAGTTATTATTATTCTGTAACCTAACTCAATCATATCTGCAAGATATGATGCTGTAACTTTTATATTTTTGAACATATTTTCTGCCGTTGGTTTTTCTCCTGGTCTATTAATTGCATTACCACCAATAGCAACAACTGCCAATTTCTTCATATTTTTTGCCTCCTACCTGATTATAGGGTTGCTACCATAACAGCTTTTATGGTATGCATTCTATTTTCAGCTTGATCGAAAACTTTAGAATGTTTGCTTCTAAATACTTCATCGGTTACTTCACGAATATCTAACCCTCTTTCCTTTGCTTCTTTTGCAACTGTTGTTTCAAAGTCGTGGAAGGATGGTAAACAGTGCAAGAAAATAACGTTTGGATTTTCCGTTCTTTTAATTAAATTCATGTCAACTCTATATGGTGTTAATAATTCAACTCTTTCTGGCATTTTATCTTCTTCGCCCATCGATACCCAAACATCTGTGTAGATAGCGTCTGCTCCTTTTACTCCATCGAGATCAGGTGTATATTCAATGATTGCTCCAGATTCTTTGGCGTTTTCAAGTGCTTCATTCATGATTTCGTCTGACGGTTTTAATGACTCTGGACCAACTGCAACATAGTGAATACCAAGTTTTGAAGAAATTCTCATTAAAGTATTTGCTACATTATTTCTTGTATCGCCTACAAAAACTAGTTTCATTTGATTAAGTGGTTTGTGTATAAATTCCATCATTGTCATAACGTCTGCAAGACCTTGAGTTGGATGTGCTTCATCAGTCAAACCGTTCCAAACAGGAACTCCAGAATATTTTGCAAGTGCTTCAACAACTTCTTGTTTGTATCCTCTGTATTCAATACCATCGTACATCCTTCCTAAAACTTTTGCGGTGTCTTCTATTGATTCTTTTTTACCCATTTGACTATTGGTAAGGAATGTTACATGTGCACCTTCATCGTATGCAGCAACTTCAAAAGCAGTTCTGGTCCTTGTTGAAGTTTTATCAAAAATTAGAACAATGTTTTTTCCTTTAAGTAGTTCTTGTCTTAGCCCTGCTCTTTTTTTAGCTTTTAAATCAAATGCAAGATTAAGAAGATATTTTATTTCTTCAGCTGTGAAATCTTTTAGTGTTAAAAGACTTCTTCCTTTAAGATTAACTGGCATGTTATCTCCTCCCGCTTTTTTATATTTAAAACATAATCAGGTATTTTAATTATACACTTGTTTTTTGCATTTATCAAAACAAACAAATCTTGAAAAACAACAGTTTTTCAAGAATATTTATTTGTTTTAAATTTATATTTGTTTAAGATTGAGTATGCACGAGTATGCATCAGAATACATCGCATACTGATGCATATCTTTAAAATGAAAAATTATCTGTGAAAAATATATCATTCTTAAAGTTAATTGTTATATTTAAAGTTTTACTTTTCGTTTTAGATCTAATATAATTGATATCGAAAAGGAGGATGAAAGAATGAAGGTAAATGTTTATTCTGAAGTAAAAAAATTAAAAATTGTGTTGCTTCATAGACCTGGATTGGAATTAGAAAACATCGAACCTGATTTATTAGAAGAGTTATTGTTTGAAGATATCCCATATTTAAAAAAGGCTCAACAAGAGCATGATTATTTTGCCAAGGCTTTGAAAGATAATGGTGTTGAGGTTAAATATGTTACAGATCTACTTACAAATACTTTAGAAAAAAAAGGATTAAAAGAACAGTTTGTGGATGAATATTTAAATCTTAGTGAGGTAAAAAATGAGTATATATTGGAGGCTTTAAAGGAATATTTGTTAGCTTTTGAAACAAAGGAAATGGTAAGAAAAATTATAGGAGGAGTAAGGATAGATGAATTTAAATTAACCAAAAACAGTTTTTCAACAGTTGTTCATTTAAATAAACAATTTTATCTTCTTCCACTTCCAAATCTTTATTTTCAAAGAGATCCTGTTGCTTTTGTGGGAAGAGGAGCGCTTATTAATAGAATGAAGACAAAGGCAAGAAGAAGAGAATCATTATTTATGAAGTATGTCTTAAAGTATAGTGATGAATTTAGTAATATTCCCATTTATTATGATATGAATGAACCGTTTTCCATAGAAGGTGGGGACGTTTTGGTATTGTCTGATAAAGTACTTGCTATTGGGATTTCACAGAGGACAGATCCGGAAGCTATAGAAAGAGTTGCAAATAAAATATTTTATGAGTCAGACGAAAGCTTTGATACTATACTTGCAATAAATATGCCGAAAAAGCGTGCATATATGCATCTTGACACTATCTTTACAATGGTTAGTGAAAATAAATTTTTAGTTCATTCAAAACTTGAAACCAGCTTGCATGTATATGTGTTAAAGAAAAATAAGGATGAAATTGAGGTTACAGAAGAAGATTTGCAGTTAGAAGATGTGCTAAAAAAATATCTTGAGAGAAATGATATTGAGCTTATTAAATGTGGAGGAGATGATGAAATAGCTGCAAAAAGAGAACAATGGAACGATGGTTCAAATGTTTTAGCAATAAGTCCTGGAACGGTTATAGCATATGAAAGAAATTATGTGACAAATCAGTTGTTAAGAGAAAAAGGAATTAATGTTATAGAAATTCCTTCAAGCGAGTTATCAAGAGGTCGTGGAGGGCCTAGATGTATGTCGATGCCAATCTGTAGAGAATAAAGAATTCCCCATCCTATTTAGGATGGGGAATTCTTTAAAAGTAGGTTGCATAGTCTTCTATATATCTTAAATCTTTAATTTTTACATTTTTTCCTTTCATTTCTATAATTCCTTTCTTTTCAAGTTCAATAAAGACTCTTGATAGTGCAGGGCGAGTTACTCCAAATTCTCTTGCAAGTTCGGTTTTAGAGATTTCAAGTTTTATAGTTTTAGATTTTTGTTTTTTAAAGGAGTCATAAAGATATGAACATACCTTTTGAATAAGGTTTTTGAGTGTTATCTCATAAAATCTATCGGTAATAAATATAAATGTGTCAGAGACATTTTGTAGATAATTTTTTAATATTTTTTCGTTTTTCATCATTTCATGAATGAGAATATCTTTGGAGAGTGTTAAAATTTTACATTTTTTGATTGCTACTACATCAACTGGATATTTTGGATTTGATGAAAATATCGTTGCGATTGCAAGCGTTTTTGGAGCTATCATATGATCTATTTGTATAACTCGTCCGTCTTCATTCACAAATAACCCCAATGTTTCACCTTCTATGAGAATTAGTATTTCATCTATTGGATCATTCCTTTGTTTTATTACTTCATCTTTTTCAAATGTTAAAATTTTGGAGTTTTTTATAATTTCTAAAATTTCATTTTCATTTAAATCTTTAAAAAGGCTACAATTCTTAATTGATTCTATGTATTGTTTCAAAATGTTCCCTCCAAAATTAATCATATTAACTTAAAATACTTAAAAACTCTGATTCAGGCATTGGCTTTCCAAAATAATACCCTTGGAATAACCTAAAACCTATCATAGTCAAAATTTCAAGCTGTTTTTCATTTTCTACACCTTCAGGTATTGCCCCCATATTAAAAGACTCTGCAATGCTATATATTGCTTTTAAGAGATTTAGATTTTTTTCATCGTCTATATTACTTATGAATTCTCTGTCTATTTTAATTATATCAAATGGAATATTTCTTAAATAATTTAATGAAGAGTAACCAGTTCCAAAGTCATCAAGGCATAATTTAAATCCTTCGCTTTTTAGTAGATTAAGATTCTCACGAACAATATCGTTGTAGTCAATGAAGAGATTTTCTGTAATTTCTATTGTAATTTGTTTGCTTTGTATATTGTATTTTTCAAGTATTTTTAGATAATCTTTTGAAAAATTGTTATTTTTTAGTTGGATAGGGCTGATATTAACATCAACAAATTTCAGTTTTTTTGTTTTAGAAAGTAATTTACATACACTTTCAAATATCTGTTTTGATGCTTGTTCTATAAGACCAGTTTTTTCTAGAAAATCAAGGAATTCAAACGGTGGTATTACTTTTCCATCTTTAACCCATCTTATTAACGCTTCAGCACCAACAATTTCCATATTGTGTGTGGCTATTGGTTGGAAAAATGGTATAAATTCGCCCTTTTCAATTGCTTTCTTTATTTGAACTTCTTTCTCTAATTCTTTTCTTATTTCATCTTCTATTTCTTTTGAATAAGTTATAATTTTATCTTCGTCCTTTGATTTTGAAAGTGAAAGGCTGGCTTTTCTTATAACTTCATCAATATTTTCATTACTTTTGAAAATATAAGTTCCTATGTGAAATTGCAGCGAAATATCATCAATCTTAATATTTTTCAAGCAATTATTTATATGCAGTATAAGTTCTTTGTTTTTATTGTATGCTTTTTTTACATCTATGTCCAATTCTTCTGCTAATATCCAAAATTCATCAGCATGAGCCCGTGAAATAATATAATTTGTGCATTTTCTTAGTTTATTTGCAACAATTTTAAGGATTTTATCTCCAAAAACATTTCCCTTTATAGAGTTAATTCTTCGAAAATCCTTTATATCAATGAATATTAGGGAATGATAAAAAAGTGGCTTTAAACTTTTAAGTCTTTTAATAACATATACTTTATTAAATGTTTGGGTTAGAGGATCTTTTTCTATGAGATTAGATAATTGTTGTGATAGCTTTTTTTCATTTGAAATATCTGAATATATTATGTAGATGAATGTTTGGTTTTCAATTTCAAATTTTGAGGCATAAATTCTGACAAATATATTTTTACCATTTTTACTTTTTCTGACAGTTTCATAGTTTACATATCCTTTTTTTAATATTTGAAGTGTCAAAATTTTTGATTCTTCTTTTAAGTAATCTGGTACGATGTTTTCAATATTTTCTAATTTTTTGTAACCAAAGGTTTTTGTGAATGCACTGTTGCAGTCTACAATCTTCCCGGATGGAGTTATCAGGGCAAGTGGTTCAGGTATATTGTTAAAAAGGTTATGAAATAACTTGTTTGCAATTTCTTGCCTTTTTGAATATTTCATTTCTTTTGTTATATCTCTAAAATAGTATATGGCTCCTTTTTCAAAATTAATAATTTCTATAGAGTAATATTTACCATCATTTTCAATTATCTGCCCATTTTTAAAATTATCTTCAAGTTTTCTATTTATTATTTGATTAAATTCTTTTCCTATAATTTTCTGGGCAGGTTTATTTAAGTTAAGAACATAGTTGTTCTTATCTACAAGAAGTAATCCGTCGCTAATATTTAAAATAAGATTTTCTTTAGCAGCTTCGATTGTACCTATCCGACTTTTTCTTATGAGGACAGATTCTACTATAAAGAAAGAGAACATTGTTAATAGTAGTAGAAATTTGCTGTTATGTTTGTTGATAAATATTATAATAGCATAGTAAGAAAAAAGTGAGAAAAGAACAATGTTAATAGTAATTTTTACGCTTTTTTCAACATTTGTTTTTATGGTGTTTCTAAATATAAGAGTAATAATGAACAGAGAATATATAACAATAGAAAGCTCCGCTATTTTTGAATTAGTTAGTTGAATTTTAAATATAAAATCATTGATTAGAATTAGAAAGAATAATGGTAAAGATATAAAAAATCTTTTTATGTAATTTTTTGTTTTTCCATAGTAATCTTCAGAAAAAGCATAAACAGCTGGTAAAAGCGAAATTGCTATTATGTCTTCAATTGTATATAAAAAATGGTTAAAGTTATATTTTGTTTTTAAAACTTCAAAAATTGATAAAACAAGTAAAACATAGTAAATATGAACTAATGCTTTGGATATTTTATATAACTTTCTTTCGTAAAGATGTACTAATAAAATTGCAGATAGAAAAAAATTAAAAGTTCCATTGTCTTCCTCCAATTGTTCTTTTCACAAAATATAATACCACTTTATTTAGAAGTAAGCAATACAAGATTTATAAAAATTACTATATTTTAATAATTAGTTTAATGTAAAATTGTTATTGTAAAATGAAAAAACCCCTCTTCTTTATTTATATGAAGAGGGGTAGTGTAAATAATTATTTAAATTTTAAATTTTTTGATTTCTTCTACAAGATTCTGGGCTATTCTATTTAAGTTTTCAGAAGAGATATCTAGTTTCTCACTTGATTTTGCTTGATTTTGAGCTGATAGTGTTATATCGTTTACCTGTTGTGATATTGTTACAATTGATTTTGAGACAACATCCATTGCACTACTCATTTCTTGTGCCGATGCACTTTGCTGTTGAGAGCTTGCTGCTAGATTATCAATTTCCTCTGTAATACTTTCTATTTGCCTTAATATATTTTCAAACTTTTCTTTTGCAATGTTTGATTGATTTGCTGCTTTTTCTATTATTTCAACAGTTTGATTGCTTGCTTTTGCTGTGTTTTCGATTTTTTCTTGAATGTCTTTTAAAATTTCTGAGATCTGAGTTGTTGCATTTTTACTTTCTTCTGCAAGTTTTCTAATTTCATCAGCAACAACTGCAAATCCTTTTCCAGCTTCTCCAGCTCTTGCTGCTTCTATTGCAGTGTTCAGTGCTAGCAAGTTTGTCTGCTCTGCTATTGAATTAATTGTTTGAACAATTTCGTCGATATTTTTTGTGTTTTCGTTTAAAGTTTTTACAATTTTTTCAGTTGAATAGCTTATTTCTTTTGCTTTTTCAACAATTTCGCTAATTGCAACAACTTCTTTTTCACCTTCCTTTGCATTTTCAGCCATTTTATTTGCATTTTCTGAAATATTCTGTGCGGCATTTGAAACATTTTGAGCACTTTCTGCAACTTCTTCCACGCCACTTGTTACTTCTTCTACAGATGCGGATGCATTTTGAATTGAATTATCTATTTCTGTTATTTGTGCTGATAGTTCCTGAGCACTAGCACTTAAGTTATCAGCAATATTTGCAAGTTCTTCTGAAGATGAGTTCAGATTTAAAGTAGTTTTACTTATTTGAGAGAAGCTTTCTCTTAACATATCGGCCATTTTTTGAAGAGAATATGATATTTGTGCTATTTCATCTTTTCCTTTTGTAGTAAACTTTACCGTTAAGTTTCCTTTGCCAAATTCAAGTATATTTTTAACCATTGATGTAAGTGGTTTTGATATAAAGTAAGATGATGAAACATAAATAAAGAAGCTTATTAGAATAATAACAGACAAGAAAATTATTATGGTAGTGTTGGTGATTTTATTTACTGATGAAAATAGTTCAGACTTATACAAAGTTAATCCAAAGGACCAACCTTTTCCAACCTTTATTGGAGAATAAAAGACATAAACTCTACTGCCATCTGATCTTGTGTAACTTCCATATCCAGATTTTCCCCCCAGCATCTTTTGAGCTATTGCCTCTAAACCTTTAAATCCTTGCTTTGAGGTTTCAAGTATATTTACTTTCATTCTAATCTTTTTATCTGGATGTGCAATTGTAAGGCCAGTTGAGTCAATTATCCAACCAAACCCTTTATTTCCAACTTTTGTTTCAATGGCAATTTTATTTAAATCGTCTAATTTTACTGCGGCACCAAATAATCCAATTGTTTTTCCATTTTCGTCCTTTACCGCGGCTGCAACTACGAAAATACTATTCCCAGTTGCTTTTGAAATTAGGGCATCACTAATATAATATTTATATCCCTGTTTTATTATTTTTTGGAAATATTCTCGATCGCTTACATTTGCGACTGCACCTGAAGTTGTAGGTGCTGTTCCATCTGGATAAGCTATAAAAAACATTTCATAATCATTCCTTGATGAAAGTTTATAATTTAATTCTTTACTCATTAGATCTTTCCAGTTTCTAGTTTTTAATGCCTCTATTACTGAACTGTTATCGGCGAAGTTTTGAACATCTCTTAAAATACCATTTAACCATTCCTCAATTATTTGTGAAGTTTTTTGAGAAATTTCAAGAGCGGAGTCAATAGATAAATTTTCTATAGACTTTCTTGTTTGAAATGATATTAAAAAAGTGCTTATTATAAGTAGGGCAATTACTGGCAGTAATACAAAGATTAATAATTTTCCCTTAATTGATTTCATAAAAAACCACCTCCTCTTTTGTTATGGCAGAAAGTTTGACTATTTAAATTATATTTAAATTCATCGTAATTTTATCACAAGTAAAGTAATTTAAATATTTCTGTATTGTTTCTTTTCGGTTAAAAATATAGAAAAATAAAAAAATATATTTTGTTAGAATTTAAATATTTAGCTTTTGTTCAAAATCTATACAATAATAATATTTTATTGATTTGTTTCTTTAATTAAAAATAAAAATTTAAATAAAATTATAAAGAAACGTTTAATATAGTATTTTCTTTTTATATAAATAGATTGAATGTTAAAATTTATTATTTAAAATTCACAAAAAGATTGGAATTTCAATGAAGTTTAAAATAAATACATATTGGTAATACACTTAAAAGGAGGGAAAAAGAGTATAATTAGACATTATGAATTAAGTGAGGAAGCTATATTTTAACAAGTCATGATTATTAATTTTGAGATATTAGTATATAAATTAAGGACACCATATGGTGCCCTTAATTTATAATTTTGTACTACTACTATTTTAATTGTTTAATTAACTTAGTTTAAATTTTTTAACTGCTTTTACCAATTTTTCTGCAATTGTTGATAGATTTTCTGATAGGTTATTAACATTCTGACTTGCACTAGCTAATTGTTTTAGTGCATCTGTTATTTCTTCAATTTCTTGCGCTATTGAAGTAATTGACTGTGTTGCTGAATCCATTGCACTACTCATTTCTTGGGCAGATGCACTTTGCTCTTGTGCACTTGTTGCTAGATTTTCTATTTGTGTTACTATACTTGATATTTCGTTTGTAATTTTGTTGAATTGGGTAACTACTACATCAGCACTTTCACTTATATTTTCGACGACTTGTACCGTTTCTTTTGTTGCTTCGTTTGCTTTTAATGTTCCCTGGCTTATTTGATTTAAAATGCTACCAATCTGTTCTGTTGCGCTTTTGCTCTCTTCTGCAAGCTTTCTGATTTCATCAGCAACAACTGCAAATCCTTTTCCCGCTTCTCCAGCTCTTGCTGCTTCTATTGCAGCATTTAGTGCAAGTAGGTTTGTTTGCTCTGCTATAGAATTTATTGTTTCAAGGATTTGGCCTATATTTCTTGCATGTTCATTAAGTTTTTCAACTACGTTTTCTGTTTGAGCAACGATATCTTTTGCTTGTTTGATTTTTTCAACAATATTTTTTACAGCTTCATCTCCCTCTTTCGTAGCATTATTTACTTCTGTAGAACTCTCTGATAGCTCTTGAGCTGCTTTGGAGACATTTTGAGCACTTGATGCAGCTTCTTCTATTCCACCGGTTACTTGCTGGATAGAAGCAGATGTGTTTTGTATTGATAGATTTATTTCTTCCATTTGAGATGAAATTTCTTCTGAAGATGCACTCATTTCTTCCGCTGTAGAAGCAAGTTTAGATGATGATGAAGAAACTTGGATTGAAGAATCATTGATGGCCATAACTGTTTCTTTCAAATCTTCAACCATTTTATTTAAATAAGTTCCAATTTGACTTATTTCATCTTTCCCACTTATTTGGAGATGAACAGTAAGATTTCCTTGTGATACTTTTTCAAGTGTGGTAATAATTTTTTTAACTTTGGTTACCATAGTTTTTGCAAGTAAAATCAAGAATAAAAGAGCAGCAACTAATATAATTATAGATGTAATTGTAGCTTTCAAGTAACCTTTTATTTTTGCGTTAACAACTTTACTTACATCTGATTTAGTTAAAATTGCAGCTACAACGTTTCCGGAAAAATCTACCAATGGGAATGCTTCGTAGAAATATTTATCTATAAGTTTATAATCACGTTCACCTTTAAGAATTTTTTCAAAGTTAAATTTATTATAATAGTCTGTTATCGAGTCATCTTCTTTAATGGCTATATCTATACGTTCGCCTTTATTGTTGTAAAAAACGTAAAGAATGCTTTTACCTGGAAGTCGTTTGAGAAAATCTTTCCCTAAATCCGTACCAAGCTCTACGGTTCCAATATGCTTTCCATTGTATTCAAGAGGTTGAACTACCCTAAGTCCTAATCCTTCAACTCCAACTTCGATCCCCTCTACTATTTGCTTTTTCTTGTTTGCCTCAACTACGGTTTTTCGAAAAGTGGATAGATCATCACCATATTTTTCAGGTTTTTGAACACGAAGAAAGCTATGATTATCTGGCGTGTGAAAATGAAATTTAGCAATACCTTCTTTTTTTAAAACTTTAAAAGCGTCTTTTGTTAGTGAGTATAATTTTTTCCTATCACGTTTTGCAAACGCTTCAATAATTTCTTTATTAGAAGTAATTATTTCGAGAGCTTGCTTTAAACCTTGAAGTTCTTCATCAAGCATTGTTTGTGTGAGTTTTTGGAAACTATCAGAGTAATTACTCATCCATGCTTTGTCAAGATTATTCTGAGTTGTTTGACTCATAAAGAACATTATTCCTATAACAGCTGCTAAAATTATTGGAATAATAAAGTAAAGTACAGTGGATAACTTCATTATAACACCTCCTATAATTTAAAAAGAAACATTTTTTAGAAAAAATAAACTGATTAAATATATCATTGATTCGTGATATAGGGTTGATATGAACCTAACTTTGAAGTATTTAATTTTGTAAATTGTTTTATAAATTATAAGTAAAAAATTCTTTTTTAATTTAGAGTAATTTATTTACAAAATGATTTTATCATGATTTTAATTAAAATTCAAATAATTTTTTAATAGTTGGTTATTTGTGTTATTGGATTACATGAATCTTATTTGATTGTCTAATAAAATAATATATTTATTTTTAATGCGTATGTTGAGATTTTCATGATCTTATTTACTAAGTTAAAATTGAAAAAAGATGTTATAATTAAGAATATGAAGATAGAAAGAGAAAAAAAATATTTTGTAGATGAAAAACTATTCCAGAATCTTAGAAAAAAAGCAATATATAAGTTGGGGGTTATCCAGTGGTATCTGGAAAAATGTGTATTTATTAAAGGTGAAAAATGTAGAATAAGGTATACTATAGATTCAAAGGGATGTGAAAATTGGGTTGTTGCTTTTAAATCACCTCTTTTTGGGGACTATAAAAGACTTGAAGAAGAATATGAAGTAAAAGTGGAAGATTTATCTATCTTAAAAGAAAAACCAGTGATTGCTAAGATCAGGCATTTTCTTTTAATGGAGGAAGCAGAGGTAATTGTTGATGAATTTATAGAGCTTGATTATCCATTAAAAGTTAAATATTTAGCAGAGATAGAAACAGATGAAGATTTTAAAAAATTCGAAGAAATGTTTTCTTTGTCTAAGGCAGTTAAAGATTTTGAAGAATATACTAACAAAAATCTTGCAAGAGTTAGTAAATTTTCTCCTGAAGAGATTATTAGAAAAGTACAGACTATGCTATAATCAATTAGACACAAAAAAGAGGAGGGTGAATATGAAGGCTTTGATTTTATGTGCTGGAAAAGGGACAAGACTTAGACCGCTCACATTTACTATAGCTAAACATTTAATTCCAATAGCAAATAAACCTGTAATATCATACAGCCTTGAAAAAATAAAAAGTGTTGGAATTGAAGAAGTCGGTATAGTAGTAAATCCAGAAAATATAAAAGACTTTAAAAATTTTTTTGGAAATGGTGAAAAATTTGGTTTGAAGATTGAATATATTCTTCAGCAAGAGCCAAAAGGACTTGCTCATGCTGTAATGGTTTCAAAAGATTTTCTCAAAGATGATGATTTTTTGATGTATCTTGGAGATAACTTGATATTGGATGATATAACCTCATTTGTTGAAGAATTTAAAAATGATGAGGACATGAAAGCTTCTATATTACTTTCACCAGTCAAGGACCCCTCAAGGTTTGGTGTGGCTGTTGTAAAAGAAGGGGAGATAATAGAAGTTGTAGAAAAACCAAAAGAGCCAATATCTAACCTTGCTATAATAGGGCTTTACTTGTTTAGAAATACAATTTTTGAAGGAATCGCAAATATAAAACCTTCATGGCGGGGGGAACTTGAAATAACAGATGCAATTGGATATTTGATAAAGAATAATTATAAAGTAAAAGGGCATGTTGTTTACGGTTGGTGGAAAGATACCGGAAAACCTGAAGATTTAATAGAGGCCAACAGAAAAATTTTGGATGATAATCATTTCAAAGTGCAAATTGATGGTATAGTTGATACTTCAAGTGTAATACAAGGAAGAGTATCCATTGGAGAAAATAGTGAGATTATAAATAGTACTATTAGAGGGCCTGTGGTAATTGGTAAGAATTGTATAATTAAAGATTCTTACATTGGGCCATACACGTCAATAGGGAATAATGCAGTGATTGAAGATTGTGAGATAGAAAACAGCATATTGATGGATCATGTAAAGCTAATGAATCTTCCATACCCTATTGATTCATCTCTTATAGGTAAAAATGTGCAGATAGTAAATAATGAAAAAAAGCCAAAAGCTATGAAATTTGTTATTGGTGATATGGGAAAAGTCGAAATAGTGAGGTGAAGTCTGTATTGATAAAGTTAATAGTTACAGATTTGGATGGTACATTACTAGACAGTCAAAAGGATATACCACCACAAAATGTTTTTGCCTTAAGGAAAGCTATGGAAAAAGGAGTTTATGTGAGTATTGCAACTGGAAGAAATTATTATTCGGCTAAAAGATATATTGATGAATTAGGTTTGGATGTTCCTGTTATACTGCAAAATGGTGCTTTTATTTACATGCCTTTGGAGAATAAAGTTTTGTATGAGTCTTTGTTAGAGTCAGCCATTGCAAAAGACCTTATAAATTATGCAAGAAAGTTTGATCTTGATTATATTTTGTATTCATATTTTTTAGATGAGATCGATATGTACATGGACAAGGAGCATAACGGAGGATTTGTAACCTACATTAAGCAAAATAGTTGGAGAATAAAGTATGTGGATAATGTTTTAAGATATATAACAAGGGAAAAGGTAGCACAAGTAGTTTTAATAGGAGATGAATCAAAGATTTGGTATATAAATGATATAATAAAGCAAAAGTATCCAGAGAAATATAGTGTTGTAAAAAGTACAGTCGTTGATGGCTGGAGTTTTATAGAATTTTTTGGTCCAGGGTCTTCAAAGGAGGAAGCTGTAACTTTTTTGATGAATTATTTTAACGTAAAAAGTGAAGAAACTATGTTTTTGGGAGATGGATATAACGACCTTGGAGTTATGAAATTGATTGGTTTTCCGGTTGCTGTAGATAATGCATGTGACGAGGTAAAAAAAGCATCACGGTTTGTTACCCTTTCAAATAACGAAGGGGGAGTGGCTTTTGCAATTGAAAAGTTTGTTCTTTAGCTTGATTTTACTTTCTATTTTTTCTTTTTCGTACGATATGCTAGATCTTCAGATGGCTGTCGGTGAGAGAAATCAAGAAAAAGTATTGAGTATACTTAATTCATTGGTATATGAAAAATTACCTCTTGAATTTAAATGTGAAGTGATTCTTGCGTATACAGATTTATATTTTTGGGGTGAAAATATACCAAAAAATGATTACCAAGAATTAGCCAAAAAATACGTAGATGAGCTTTTAAAAAAGGATCAAACCTACTGGAAGGTTTATTATGCAGCAGCTCTTGTATACGGGCATTATGTTCAAAAAAACTATCTTTTAGCACTTTTTTATTCGTCAAAAGTTTTTAATTATGCAAAAAAATCGGTAGAGCTTGGGCAAGATCAATACCTTGCCCATCTTTTATATGGTATATTAAACCTTGAAACACCATTTGGGAAATTAGAACTTGCTGAAAAGCATCTTCTAAGGGCACTTGAGCTTAATCCAAACCATGTTTATACCTATGTAGAACTTGGAAAGTTGTATGAAAAGAAAAAAGAATGTAGAAAAGCAAAAGAGATGTATAAGGTGGCACTTAAAATACCTGGAATGAAAATTTGGAGTTATATAAACAAAGAGGGTAAAATAGAAGCAAGGCAGAGACTTTCGGAGGTGGAAAAGCGGTGTACAAGCGAATAAAAGGCACAGAGGATATTTTTGGAGATGATATTAAGTACTGGTATTATATTGAAAATGTTGTTAAAGAGACTGTAAGGCTATATGGTTATTCAGAAATAAGAACTCCCATTTTTGAGGCCACAGAGTTATTTATAAGAAGTGTTGGAGAAGAAACGGACATAGTCCAGAAAGAAATGTATACTTTTGAGGATAAGGGGCAAAGAAGCATTACGTTAAGACCTGAAGGAACTGCTCCAACCATTCGAGCTTTTATTGAAAATTCAATGATGGCAACGGGATTGCCAAAAAGATTATTTTATATTGGTCCTATGTTTAGGTATGAAAGACCTCAAAAGGGAAGACAGAGACAATTTCACCAATTTGGTATAGAATTAATTGGTTCTTCTTCGCCGCTTGCAGATGCAGAAGCAATAATTGTTGCTGATAGGGTTTTAAAGAATCTTGGACTTTTAAACTATACTATAAAGATCAATTCTATTGGTTGTGATAAATGTAGAGCAAATTATAAAAATGCATTAAAAGAGTATTATTCAGATAAATTGGATAATGTGTGTGATGACTGTAAAAGAAGATATAATACCAATGTTTTAAGATTGCTTGATTGCAAAGTTGATGTTGAATATGTAAAAAACGCTCCAAAGATTACAGATTATTTATGTGATGAATGCAAATATCACTATGAAGAGACAAAAAGATTACTGGATAATCTAAAAATTAATTATGTAGAAGATCCCCTTCTTGTGAGAGGGCTTGATTATTACAATGGTGTAGTTTTTGAAATTCATCACGGAGACCTTGGAGCGCAAAGTGCAATTGGTGGTGGGGGAAGATATGATAAGTTAATAAAGGAACTTGGAGGAAGTCAAACGCCGTCTTTAGGTTTTGCAATGGGAATAGAAAGGCTTATTATAGCATTAAAAAATGAAAAAATTCCAGTGGAAGATATAAAGAATAACGAAATATTTGTTGCTCATCTTGGAGAACAAGCAAGGATTGAAGCGTTAAAAATAGCCGAGGATTTAAGGGACAATGGCATATCTGTAGTATTTAGTACAATGGAAAGAGGTTTAAGTGCTCAATTAAAGCATGCATCTAGATTGAAATGTAAACTCTGTGTAATTGTTGGTGAAAATGAACTTGAAAGAAATGTTGTGATACTCAGAAATATGGAAACAGGAGAGCAAATAGAAATAGAAAGAGATTATGTTGTAGGAACAGCTAAAGAATGGATTGAAGAGTGATAGTATGAGCTATATAGAGGCAGTTATAGCTATAATCCTTGTTTTTGTAGCTGTAACTGCCGTTTTCACGTCAATTGAATATCAGCAAAAGATGTATTCTAAGATACTTGAACGTGAATTACTCCAATTGTATTCAGAAGATCTTTTCTGGTTGACTATTTATAACCTTCCAAACACAACACCTTTCGATTCCTTTGAAACCTACTATTCTACAAAAAGTGCATATGTTGTTAAGGACTTTGAAAAAGTAAGGAAAGATATTAATTGTATTACTTTTACATTTCCTAATGAGAAATCGGTGAATATATATTACTTTGATAAATAGAATATTTATAAACCAAAAGGAGGGAAAGCCCTCCTTTTTTGTTTTTTTTATATCTCTTTTTCTAATTCTAAATCTTTTAGATCTGTTGATTTTCCGAAAAATCTTAATATTGCCCAAATTAAAGAAAATCCGATTATTAAAGTAATCCAAATTGGCAAACCAATACCTACTAATATATACCCTATAAAAGCTATAATTGCAACTGTGACGGCATATGGTAATTGTGTTTTAACGTGATCAATGTGATCAGCAGATGAAGCCATTGAAGACATTATTGTGGTATCAGAAATAGGTGAACAATGATCACCAAATGTTGAACCAGTTAGAACAGCACCTAGAGTAGCAAACACTAATGTTGAAGGTTCATTTCCTGTATATGCAGCTGCTAAAGGAATAGCCAAAGGAAGCATGATAGCCATTGTTCCCCAAGACGTACCTGTTGCGAATGCAACTATTGATGACATTACAAATACTAATGAAGGGATTAACCATCCAGGCAATGATGATGAAACGACTTTTACTAAATAATCAGCAGTTCCTAGATCTGTTGCGATCGAACCAATTGACCAAGCTAAAATTAGTATTATCGTTGTTATGACCAATGATTTTGCTCCCTCTACCCATGCTTCTAAAGCTTTTCTCAAAGTCATAATGCCTTGGGAAACGGCCATTATAACTGCAACGATACTTGCTAGGGCGGATGCCCAAATTAGTGCGGCTGAAGCATCAGCGTCACCGAAAGCATTTCTAATTCCCTCTAAGCTAAATGGTTTTTCTAATCCTCCACCTGAATACCATAGGCCAATGAATGCGAAAATGATTAGTGTTAATATAGGGATTAAAGCATTTGAGACTTTTAAAGGAATATTACTGTTATCCAATTCTTTTTCAAAATCTGTAGATAACATTGGTTCTGCGTTATCTGCCAGGACTTTACCAGTTAACCTTGCTCTTTTTTCAGCTTCATACATTGGTCCAAAATCTCTGAGTAAAAGACCAACCATAAATACCATAAACAATGCAAACAAACCATACATTCTATATGGAATTGATTGGAAAAATATATTGTATGGATTCACATTTGTTCCTAAGGAATTAAAAGCATCTGAAATTAAGCCCAATTCATATCCGATCCATGTGGATATAGCTGCCATTGTTGCTACTGGTGCAGCTGTTGAGTCAACTATGTAAGATAATTTTTCTCTGGAAATTCTTAATTTATCTGTTAAAGGTCTCATAGTAGGGCCAACTATAAGAGTATTAGCATAATCATCAAAAAATACCACAACCCCCATTAAAGTAGTCACTAATTGAGCACTTCTTGGGGTTTTAGCCTTTTTTGCAAGAGCATTTGCAATAGCTCTTGTTCCTCCCATTTTTGCAATGACACCAACTAATCCACCAATGGTTAATGTGAATATAATAATTCCAGCATGCCAACTATCAGCTAGAGCATTTACAGGGTATTCAAAGGTTTTTGTGTAACTTTCAATAATTTTCATAAAAAATCCAGAGTTTGATGTTGTAAAAACATTGATTACAGCGCCTGAGAATACTCCTAATAACAAAGAAAGTATAACTTCTTTTGTTACAAATGCTAGGACGATAGCTAGTAATGGAGGAATAATTGACCAAATTCCATAGTTTACTGTTTTTGTTTCACCAGAATTTCCAAATGCTAAAGAGGCCATCAATAAAAATACTAAAAAGATAAAAGTTGCTAACATGTACTTTTTCTTCATTTTATCCCCCCTTAAAGTGTAGAATAATTTTCAAGCAGTAATTTTAGTAGTTTTTTAAGATTAATTAAATTGTTGTTTGTTGTAAAAGAAACATTTCTTTATCTTTACAGTAAAAACTCAGAGTAACATATACCTCAATTTAATTTTAACATAAATTAACACAATTTTGATATCCTAACTCTAAATATAGTTAAGTTAATTTTAATATTTAGAAATAGAATTAAATAATTAATAATGGGCTTTAAGAAAAGTATGAAAAGAGTTCAAAAATGTAAAAAGTTGGAAAATAAGTTTATTTGTTAGTAGCTAGAGAGTATTACAAAAGATTAAACTAAAAAAAATTATTTGACATTTAAATTCATATAAGATATAATTTCAATAGAATTGAAATAAATAGTGTTAAGGTGGGAATATGAATGAACTTTTAAAAATAATTTCATCACCGCAACTTTTTGAAGTACTCAATTTTTTGAAAGATAATCCAGACATGAATTCAAGTGCTATTGCAAAAAGTTTAGGTTATCATACTTTTACGGTTCAAAGGTATCTTGAAGTAATGGAAAAGTTTAACATAGTAGCATTTAGAGAGGAAAAAAAGATAGGAAGGCCTTCGAAAAAGTATAGATACATTGGGGGAAAAATCACTATTGATATAAATGAAATTTTGAGTATTTTTAAACTTAAAGGAAAAAGAATAAGGGAGAGATCAGGAGATTTTAAATATAGTTATGATTTAAATAGAGAAACAATAAAGGGTGTTATTTTAAATAAGGAAAAGATTAAATTTAATGAAATTGAAGGAAAGGTTTTGTTCTTAATTCCACCAGTTAATTCAAATGGAATAACAGCTTGTGAAATATCAGAAAAAATAAACATCAACGAATTTGATGTTTTATGTGCATTAAAAAAATTTCTTTCTTTGAATTTGATTGAGGTGGTTGAATAATGATTGAAACAATATTTACACTTGTTTTTATAGTATTCTTCAGATTCGTTGTTTTAAAATTTCTAGGATATGATAGAAAAAGTGTTTTATTAAAAGATAGTGAGTTTTGGTCGGTTTTGATATTTGTAGGTATAGTGCTTTCCATATTTTTGGACAAAAGTAATTATTTGTTGTATATTCTTGTTTTATTAGGTATTTTGATGAATGTTTTTAATTATATTAGTTATAGATTAACATTTACTTCAATGCTTTCTAGAATATTTATATTTCTAATTTTGCTGTTTCCTAAATACATTTGGATAATATCTATTTTTGCAATATTTAGTATTTACAGAATGAAAAAGACGCCTATATATAATTGGATTTATAATTCTAAAGTTGCAGAGCAAATTGCAAAAACTTGTGAAAAAGGAGAATATACAGGAAAACCTATTATTGTATTTACCCCGTTTAAAAGAACTGCTATTTTTTATGGAAAAGGTTTTACAGTAAATGTAAAGGAAGATAAAGCTATTTTTAGAATTTCTCGTAAAACACATAAATTATTAGGTTCTCCAAAACTAAGTGAGTTTTGCGAAAAATTTTCTGAATACATTAGGGGGTGGTTAAATGATAAAAGCAAGGAATTTAACTAAAAAATTTGGAAGTTTTGTAGCAGTGGATAATATTGATTTAACTGTTGAAAAGGGAAAAATCTTTGGATTTCTTGGTCCAAATGGTGCAGGAAAAACAACAACTATTAGAATGTTAACTGGTTCTTTAAGGCCAACAAGCGGAGAAATTGAAATTCTTGGGCTTAATATGAAAACACATGAGCTAGAAGTAAAAAGAAGAATAGGTGTAGTACCTGATGAGCCTAGGGTTTATGATCATCTAAAAGGATATGAATATTTAGAGTTTGTAATGGACATTTATAGAGTAAATGAAAAAGAGGTAAAAGAAAGAATACAGGAATTATCTGCTGCATTTGGAGTTAATTATTTGTTTAAACAAGTTTCAGACATGTCGCATGGTATGAAGCAAAAATTGATGCTTATAAGTGTTTTGATGAGAAAACCGGAAGTAATATTTTTGGATGAACCTACAGTAGGACTTGATGCAAAAAGCGCAAAGATTTTGAAAGAACTTTTGAAAAAATACGCTTCTCAAGGTACTACGATATTTTTGACCACACATATTTTGGAAATTGCCGAAAAAATGTGTGATGAAATTGCAATAATTGATAAAGGGAAGATAATTGCTCAGGGAACCATGGAAACTTTGAGAAATGGTGAGAATAAGTCTCTTGAAGATCTATTCTTAGAACTCACAGCTCAAGAAGAAGATATAAAAAATATTGTTGAAATGTTATAAGGGGTGAAATAATGAGAGAATTTATAATTTTATTAAAGTATTTGTCCAATCCTTATATGAATACTACAAAGAGAAAAAGATCTTCTGTAAGTAAAAATTTTTCAAAGCAACTTTTAGGTTATGCAATTGGTTCTATACCCCTTGGAATATTCGTGTTTATTTTTTCAAAACAGATCTTTGAAAAACTTTATATGGCAGATCCTGCGGCTTCAAGGCTTATGTTTCTTTTTTGGGTATCGATCTTGTCATTGTTTTTCATTGTAGGATTTATAGGTCTTGCGATGTATTCTCTTTCTCGAAATGATGAGCTAGAGATTTTATTAACGATGCCAATTTCAAGAACTACTTTAACAGTATTTCAGATATTTACAGCTACAATATCTCAAATTTATGTTCTCGTCTTTTTTGTATTTGTGACATTAGCTTATTTAATTGCAACAAAAGGAAACATTCTTTTAGGAATTGTACAATTAATTGTTCACCTAGCGTTTTTACTTTTATTATCATCTACAATAGCAATATTGATTGGAGGGAAAACTTCTAAATCATTTACAAGAAGGTTTTATATGATAATTGTTCTTTTATCAATATTCTTTTATTTCTTTGTAGTTGCACTAGTCGATGTTGATGTTGCAGAATTACAGAATTTAGTGAAAATGTTTTTGTTTTCTACAAAAGAATATAATATTTTGGCATGGAGTTTTATTTCAACAAGAACTTTGATTTTTTCAATTATATCGGCTGTAATATTATTTATGTTATTTAGAATGATATCCAGCAAAATTGGTTTTGAACCTGTTCAAAGAAGTTCTAAAAAAAGATATGATATAAAAGGGACAGGTTCAATTTTAAAGGCAATAATAAGGAAAGATTTAAAAGCAACTATAAGATATGAGCAGTTTTTATACTTTGTTTTGTATCCAATAGGATTTGGTATTTTTATGATGTTTATAAACAAAGATATTTTAAGCCCTATTATGTTTACAATTCCAATTTTTACTTTTTATATAGCACTTGAAACAGGTATGCTAATGATATCGGAAATTTCAAAAATAGAATATGTATCGGTATTCCCAGTTAAGTTTTCAACTCTTGTATTTTCGAAAATAGCTATACCTGTTTTGATTAATATTGTATTGCTTTTAATAATTTTTATTGTATCAAGCATTATTTTTACTTTAAAGCCAATAATGTTATTGGGATTATTATTCGCACTTTTGTTATTTGCAATGAGTTCTATACTTGGGGCATATTTTGCGATTTCATCCTCTAATTTAAAAATTATTAATATGAATAGAATTTTTTCCGTTTCACAAACTCTTATACTTGAAGCTGTTACCATGGGCCTTGCATTTGGAACAATATTACCACTAGGTATATTTATCCAGAAGCAAAGCTTAGAATGGTGGGGTTGGTTAATAATGATTTCTTCACTAGCAACAATAGTTTTGATTTCCATCTTATTTTTCGGAAAATTAAAAAAGAAAATAGAAATTAGACTATCTTAGATAAGAACTCCCCTTTCGGAAGGGGAGTTCTTCAAGATATTAATCATTGCCTTTTTTTCCGTTAATAAATCTTACTTCGCCTTCGCTCTTTAGCGGGATGGTTTTATATTTCAGGTTATGGTGTGAAATTATCTTTCTTAACGTTTTTGTTTTCGATCTCATAACAATAGATTCTGTTATAGCAACATTTTTTGAATACTTTACTCCTCTTAATAGATCCCCATCTGTAACACCAGTAGCTGCAAATATTACATTATCACTTTTTATTAAATCGTCTGTTTTGTATACTTTTTCAAGGTCATAACCTTTTTCGATTAAATCATTCCTTTCATTTTCATCTATTGGCCAGAGTTTAATTTGTATCTCTCCGCCTAAAGATTTTAAAGCAGCAGCAGCTAAGGTAGCTTCTGGAGATCCACCAATTCCTATATAAATATCAACATAACTTTCGGGTAAGGCAGTTGCTATTGCTGCAGCTATATCTCCATCACTAATAAGTTTTATTCTTGCGCCAACTTTTCTAACTTCTTCTATTATTTCTCTGTGTCTGTCGCGGTTCAATATTACAACGGTGAGTTCTGAAATATCTATATTTAATATTGCAGCTGCAACCCTTAGGTTTTCCCTTATCGATGCATTGATATCTAATTTCCCGGCAAGTTCAGGGCCTACTGCAAGTTTGTATGAATAAAAGGTGGGTAGATATTCGATTGCTCCCCTGTCAGTGGCAGCAATCACACTGATTGCGTTTGGAAGGCCATATGCGACAAGTCTTGTACCATCTATTGGATCAACAGCAATATCTAATTCTGGGGTGTTAGGTTCCCAATTTCCAACTTGTTCTCCGATATATAGCATTGGTGCTTTGTCTTTTTCGCCCTCACCGATTATAACAACACCTTGCATGTCTATATAGTCCAACATTCCACGCATAGCATCACTTGCTAATTTATCAACCATTTCTTTGTTTCCTCTACCTAAGTATTTGCTAGCCATAAGTGCGGCTGCTTCTGTTACCCTTACAAGCTCTAGCGTAATTTCTTTTGATAGTTGACTCATCGTTACACCTCCCCACAATTTACGGAGAAATTATAACATTATGTAACTTAAAAGTAAAACTTTTTTGATGCATGTATTCTGAAAAAATTTACACTTTATCAAAGATAATTACTGTTCGAGAGTCTTTTTCGCTGTATTATAGTCTATTTCTTTCCATTCACCCAGATCTAGATTAAAGTCATTTAGATAGAGGTTTCCTATTCTAATCCTTTTTATCTTTTTATATTTAAGACCTAAGAAACTAACAATTAACTTTACTTCATGAAATTTTCCTTCTGTAATAACTAACGAGATGGTTTCATCGTCGATTTTTGTAATTTTTGCAGGTTTAAATTTGATACCATTATTGAGTGTTATACCATCTCTTGCAATTTCAATCATTTCTTTGGTTAAGTCTCCTTCTGTTTTTACAATATATTCTTTTTCCACATTTGATTTTGGTGATATTACTTTGTGGGTGAAGTTTCCATCGTTGGTTATTAAGATCAGGCCTTCTACGTCTTTATCAAGTCTACCTACTATATGTAATTCATCAAGGTAAGGATGGTCTATAAATTCGAAGATGTTTCTTTCATATTCAGATTTACTTGATGTAAATCCTGATGGTTTATTAAAGACAATATAAACATTATGATGAGGTATTACCTCAATATCATCCACAAATACCTCATCATTTTCACCTACATTAAACTCAGGTTTTGTTACAACGTTTCCATTTACTTTTACTCTTTTTTCCTTTATTAGTTTTTTAACTTGTTTTCTTGAACCAACTTTTGCATTAGACAAAAATTTATCCAGCCGCATTTTTAATCGCCTCAATTACTTTTACTACTCTATAGTTTTCTTTTACGTCATGAACTCTTATTATATCTACATTTTTCATTGCTGAATATGCTGTTATGGCTAAAGTTCCTTCAAGCCTTTCTTCAACTGGAAGGTCCAAGATCATTCCTATCATAGATTTTCTACTTGCTCCAACGAGAACAGGATATCTAAGTTTTTTGAAATCATCAATATGTTTGAGGATTAAAAGGTTATCTATTAGTCTTTTTCCAAAACCAATACCTGGGTCAATTATAATTTTTTCTACCCCGTGTTTTTTTGAAAATTCAATTCTTTCTTTTAAGAATGTAATTATTTCACCTATTGTGTCTTCGTAAAAAGGATTTTGTTGCATATTCCTTGGTGTCCCTTTCATGTGCATTAGTATTACGGGACAATCATACTTTTTTGCTATTTTTACCATGTTTTCATCGAATCTAAAAGCGCTTATGTCATTTATTATATCAGCACCTAATTTAAGACTTTCCTCTGCCACTTTTGATTTGTAGGTGTCAACTGATACGATTATTTCAAAGTTATTTTTAATAATTTCTATTGCGGGAACAACTCTGTTTAATTCTTCTTCTAAAGATACTTCTTGTGCTCCAGGCCTTGTGCTTTCACCACCAACATCTATTATTTCAGCTCCATTCTTAATCATTTGAGAGACAGTATCGATTAGCCTATCACGATCAATTCTACTTCCAGGATAAAAAGAGTCTGGAGTTACATTAATTATTCCCATTATATAAGTGTGATCAAAATTAATTTCTTTTCCATTTTTTAATAAGTATTTCATATTTTCCCTCCTCTCTAATTATATTTTACCTTTTATATTAAATTTGTACAAATTAATAAAAAGTTAGTGCATTTTTTTATATTGAGGTATAATAATAGAGTGTATTAAATTTTTTAAGGGGGAATTATATGAATTTATTAAAATTTAGCACTAACATAAAAACGGTGGAAGTATCACAACCAATTTTTCTTGAAGGAAATAATGCCATAGGTGTTTTACTTATTCATGGTTATACTGGAAGTCCTCATGATATGAAATTTTTAGCTGAAAAATTAAATAAGGAGGGCTTTACCGTTTATGTTCCAAGACTTCCTGGTCATGGCACATCAAGCGAAGATTTTTTAAAAAGCAATCACAGAGATTGGCTTAGAAGGGTCATAGACAGTTATTTTGATTTATCTGGAAAGTGTAAAGAGGTTTATGTAGCTGGTCTTTCCATGGGAGGCGTATTAACATTAATTCTTGCAAGTATTTTTAATCCAAAAAAGATTGTTAGCATTGCAGGTGCAATTTTTACTACTGAAAAAAAGATAGCGTTAACTCCATATATTTCTCTTTTTTTAAAGAAAATAAAAAGAGAAGGATATAACGGAACTTATGAAAATAAAGATTTGCAGTATCTTTCAAAAGAATATTGGTCGTACAATTGGCCACTTCAGGCAAAGTATTTGTATAAATTAATGAAAATTGCTAGAAAAAGATTAAAATATATAAATTCTGATATTTTGATTCTTGCATCAGAAAAAGATATGACGGTTCCTCTAGAAGCTGCACATTACATTTATAACAACGTTTCTTCAAAAAGTAAAGAGTTGAAAATCTTTAAAAAAACAGGACATGTAATGACAAATGATATAGAAAAAGAAGAGGTTGCAGAAACAATTATTGAATGGTTTAAAAAATAGGAGGTGGAATTATTAAACTTTTTACCGTTGGTCCTGTTGAGATGGAAGAAGAAATTTTAGATATAGGTGGAAAGCCTATACCATATTTTAGGACATCTGAATTTTCTAAAATGATGTTGGAGATAGAGGATATTTTTAAAGAGGTAATAGATGCACCTGAAGATTCAAAATTTGCACTTTTGACTGCTTCAGGAACTGGTGCTATGGAAGCAGCTGTTATGAATATTTTTTCAAACAAAGATAAAGTACTTGTGATTAACGGAGGAACTTTCGGTGATAGATTTGCTAACCTTTGTAAAATTCACCAAATTAGTTATGATGAAATTAAATTATCCTTTGGTGAAAAACTCACAAAAGATCATTTAAAAAAATTTAATGGAAAAGATTATACGGGGCTTTTAGTAAATATTCATGAAACATCTACAGGACAACTATATGATATAGAACTTTTATCAGAATTTTGCCGTCAGAATAACATGATGCTTGTTGTTGATGCAATTAGTTCTTTTTTAGCCGATGAATTTAGTATGAAAAAGTATAATGTTGATTGTGTGATTTTAAGTTCCCAAAAAGCTTTAGCTCTTGCTCCGGGGTTATCATTTTTGTTTTTAAGTGATAGGGCTTATAAAAAAGTTTTAGAAAACGAAGTTAAAAGTATGTATTTTGACTTAAAAGATTACTTTCAAAACATGGAAAGAGGACAAACACCATTTACTCCAGCCGTTTCAGTTGTTTATCAATTATATGCAAAATTAAAGAGTATAAAAGAAAATGGAATAGAAAGCTATATTTTAAAATCAAAAAGTCTTTCACAGCATTTTAGAGAAAGTGTTAAATCACTTGTAAAGATACCAGATTACCCACTTTCAAATGCACTAACGCCAATTTTAGTTGACAATGCATTTGAGATATTTTTAAGACTAAAAGAGGAAGGAATATATGTGACACCAAGTGGAGGAAAGTTAAAAGACAAGCTTCTTAGAATCGGACACATAGGTAATCTTACAAAAAAGGATAATGAAGTTTTAGTATCATATCTAGAAAGGATGGTAAGATGAAGGCTATACTTCTTGCTGCAGGAAAAGGAACAAGAATTTCTAGAAAGATATCTAATATTCCAAAATCTCTTGTAGATATAAAAGGTAAACCACTTATATTGAGAACGATTGAGATGTTGAAGCATAATAACATAGATGTTTCGGTAGTTTTAGGCTATAAAAGAGAATTATTTTTAGAAATACTTGATGAAGTTAAAATTTATTATAACCCTTTTTATTCTGTTACTAATAGTATAGCTTCACTTTGGTTTGCAAAGGATGAATTTTCTGGGAAAGAAGATATAATAGTTGCAAACGCCGATGTTTACTGGGATGAGGAAATTTTGAAAACTTTGTGTAATTCAAAAGAAGACATTTTAATGTTGTACGATTCTTCTAGAAAAGAAGAAGGTGATTATTTATTTTATGTAGAGGATAATATACTAAAAGATCATGGAAAAGAGCTTTTGCCTGAAAAAATTTCAGGAGAATATGTAGGTGTGTCTATAATAAGAAAGGAATTTCAAGAAAAGTTTAGAGAAAGATTAGAACTTTTGGTTTCTCAAGAAAAGTACAATCTTTGGTGGGAAAATGTTTTGTATTCTTTCATTAATGAGAGAAATGTTTATGTTAAAGATATTAAGGGGTTATTCTGGGGTGAAGTAGATTACATAGAAGATTACCATAGGATTATAGATCATTTTAATGAACTTGAGGTGGAAAAATGAGATATAGAGAGATTATGAAGTATTTTGATACTCCAGCTGCACCAATTTGTTACGTTTTTGTTGATAGGATAGCTTCATTTTTTGTTTGGTTCAATGTTAACTTTTTGAAGATGCATCCCAATTATATCAGTATTTTATCTGGAATTTTTACAGTGTTTTCTGTTGTTAATTTTTCAAGAGGCTTATTTATTAAAGGGGCTCTCTTTTATTTTCTTGCGTTTTTATTTGATGCTATTGATGGCCCTTCGGCAAGGGCATTAAATAAAACGTCTATGCTTGGAGTAATACTTGAAGTTTGGACAGATTCATTGAGACTTGTTGGAAGTACCGCTGGGATTTCATGGTACTTATATAAAAGTACTTTAGATGAGAAATGGTTATTAATATTATTTATATGGCTTGTTTCATTTTCAGCAGGTCTTTGGCTTTATCCTAAAGCAAAAGAAAGTTTTAAAGATTTTAAGAAAGAAAAGAAAGTAGAAGGATACTACATTTCACCTGTCCCGACCTGGATGGATTATGAAATGATGGCGTTTTTCTTTTTACCTTTGTTTGGTCAAGTTAAGTTGGGGATGTACATACTTGTGATTGGTTATTTTATTTCTTCACTTGGCATGTCCGGATATTTACTTCTTTTGGGAGGTAAAAAGAAAGAATGAAGAAAAAATTAATATTAAACGCAATAATTGCAGTTGTACTTAGTTTGGGAATAATAATTGCCATACAGTTTTTTCAAGGCGATATATCTGGATTAAAAAATATACCAACATATATATTTATTTATACGCTAGTAGGTTATATTTTAATGTACCTAATTGGAGGGCTTAGCACAAAAATATTTTTAAAGGTTCTTGGATACAAAGTAAGGTATATAGATTGTTTTGAGAATTATTTTTTTGGTAACTTTTTCTCTTACATTACGCCCCTTTATGTTGGAGGGCAGCCTTTTCAGATTTATCATCTTTCAAAATTAGGAGTTAAGAGTGAAGATGGTACAAATTTTATTTCAACTAGGTTATTTGAGACTTTTGTTGTAAATATAATTTTGGATGTTTGGATTTTTAAATATGCATTTAAAAATTTGAATTTTGGAAATGCTAGTAAAGTTATAATTTTAATTGGTTTTATAGTTCAAGTTGCATTGACTGTAGCGATTTTAATTTTCATGTTTTTCCCACAGGTTTTTCGCTTTTTAATAAAACCGCTATCAAAATTATTTAAACTGGATTTGACAAA
This sequence comes from Thermosipho japonicus, assembly GCF_014201655.1. Classification (NCBI taxonomy): domain Bacteria; kingdom Thermotogati; phylum Thermotogota; class Thermotogae; order Thermotogales; family Fervidobacteriaceae; genus Thermosipho; species Thermosipho japonicus. The sequence continues at coordinate 704,195 of NZ_JACHEX010000001.1, read as the reverse complement.
GTTAGAAAATTGGCTTTCAAATCTAAAAGAAAGTGTTTTTAATATGTGGAATAAGAATGCATACATAGTTTTGATTGATACGGCCTTTTGGTTTGTGATAGTTTGTTTACATGCCGTACCATTTTATCTGATGTTCAAACATTTTGCACATATGGATATTTCTTTTTTGAGACTGGTGGGAATTTTATCACTTATAAACACGGTTGCATATTTTGCCCCTACTCCTGGTGCAGCAGGAGGAATTGAGGGTATGTATCAACTATCTTTAAGAGGAATAATTTCTTCGTCTATAATTTCTCGCGCTATACTTTTGTGGAGACTTTTTAGCTATTATATTCCAATATTTTTAGGACTTGTATTCATATGGCGTATTAAGGATTGGACGCAAAGATAAAATATATAACCTTCTTTTTATACAAAACAATTTTTTAGCAAATTTGATACCAAATACATTAAAATTTAAAATACTACCACCATCTTTTTACTCTTTCCTTTTTTAGAGGAACCTTTTTTAATATATAAGCACTTTCGATTTTGGCATTTTCGTATATTTTTTGTGTTGGGCGTCTTGAAATCACATTTAGTACGTTAAACACAAAGATAGTTGGAGAAACATATTTTTGTGTTTTAACAGTTGCAAATATTGGGATTGCAAGCAGTCTAAGTATACCTTCAATTACAAAGTAAATTTGTAAACCAAAAATATGATAGTTATTAATATAAAAATTGTATTTGTTAAATATTGCAGCAAAATATCCTCCTGAGAGTGACCCTATAAGTCCACCTAGGCCTCCAAAAAAACCGAATACTGCAAAATACATAGGAGATATTCTCTTTGCTGCTTCCATTGGAAGTATTAATAGTGAAAGGTTTATTGCAGCCCAACCTACCCCAGATATTACGGCATCAAGTCCCATTGCAATTGGCCAATATTTTTCATTCATTAATATCCAAACAAACGGTGTTAAAGAGACAAGAAGAATACCTGAGATCATGACAGTTTTATTTCCTAATTTATCACTCATTTTACCCCATATAAAATAAAAAAGCATGGATATAAGTGTCATTACTATGGTTGCATAACTTATATATGTCATGGGAATATGAAGGTTTTTAAGCTGGTGGTATGAGAAAAATGGTGCGGTTAATAATAAGATAAAATTCCAATACATATTTGCAAATGCTAGTTTCAAAAAGTTTTTTTCACTAAAAACTTCTTTTAATTCACTAATAGTTCCTAAACTCTTTAAAGGTGGATCATCTACGGGAATTAACGATATAAGTCCCAAAATTGTTCCTATTAACTTTATTGAGATTACATATATATAATTATATGGTTCAGGAACATTGTCTATAATATATGAAAATAGATAGAAAATTAAAAGTGTTGAAAAAGAAATTAAAACACTTCTAATACCAAAATATCTTCCCCTTTTTTCAGATGGAATTATATCTGAAACAAGTGAAGACCAAGTGTTACCTGCCAATGAAGTAAAAGCTTGTGAAATTGCAAATGTAATTATTAAAATCATTGGGGATTTTTTACCAAGCATTATTGATATGACAACAACAAACCAAAGTAGCTTGAATGAATTGAATAACATTAAAAGTCTTTTACGGTGTTTGAATTTTTCTATAATAGAAGGAGTGACTATTTGAAGTAGCTGGAATACCATAGGAAAGGCAGCTGTTATACCCAAAAGCACTTCATTAAAATTAAAAAAAAGTGCAATAGAGGTAAAAACAACTCCCTGAGTTAAAATAAAATAAAAATTTGAAAATATTCCTTCCACTATTAATAAAGACTCATTTTTGGTCATCCTTTAATAACCCCCAGAGGAATTAATTTGGCAACTTTTTTAGAAAGATTTAATCTGTCTACAATTTCAACCACTCTGTCTATTTTCTTATACGCATCTGGAGCCTCTTCTAATATTGTTTTTTTAGATTTACTTTTAACTATTATACCTCTTTTTTGAAGGTTTGAAAGTACTTGATTTAAATTAAGTTTTTTTAAAGCTTGTCTTCTCCCTAAGACTCTCCCTGCTCCGTGGGCGGTTGATGAGAATGCAAAATTTTCGTTTGTTCCTACCATTACATACGAAGCAGTTCCCATATCGCCAGGAATTAAAACAGGTTGGCCGATGGATTTATATTTTTCAGAAATATCTGGATGATATGGCCCAAAAGCTCTTGTTGCACCTTTTCTATGGACTATTACCTTTTGATTGTCATGTTTTTCAACCTTTGCAATATTGTGTGCAACATCGTATACGATTTCAACTTTTGAATATTTGGAGAAAACTTTTCTTATGTAGTGTGTAATAATCTGCCTATTAGAAAATGCATAATTTGCTGCACAATTCATCGCAGAAAAATATTTTTGTCCTAGATCACTATCAAAATAAGCGTATGCAAGTTGTTTGTCTGGGAGGTCGTTATGTAAATTTCTCATCAGCTTTATATAATCAGTTGCAATTTGGTGTCCAAAACCTCTGCTACCTGTGTGAATCATTATTACTATTTGATTTTTATAAAGCCCCAAAATATTTGCTTTTTTCTCATCATATATTTCTTCAACTTTTTGAATTTCAATAAAGTGGTTTCCAGCACCAAGTGTACCTAGTTCTTCTCTGCCTCTTTCATATGCTGTTTTAGATATGTCTTCCATACTTGCAGGAGAAATTCTTCCAAAGTCTTCAATGTATTCTAAATCTTCAGAAAGTCCATATCCCATTTCAATTGTTCTTTTAGCTCCTTCTTCTATTATTTTTTTTAAAGATTTTTTATCAAATTTTTTTGATGTTGCTCCAACTCCAACAGGTATTACATTATAGAGCTCTTTAATAGTGCTTTCTATATATTTTTTAAAGTCATTATAGTCTATTTGTGTTTTAAGCAATCTAACTCCACAGTTAATGTCAAATCCCACACCACCAGGACTTATTAAATTAGAAAAAGCAGCAACACCTCCAATTGGAAATCCATATCCCCAATGAATATCAGGCATTGCATAAGCGGCTTTCACTATAGTTGGAAGAGAAGCCACGTTTTTAAGTTGTTCAATTGCTTCGGATATTTCTAATAAGTTGTCCGTTAAAACAAAAGCATCAACTTTCATATTCCCGGTCTTTTTTATTTTATGAATATACATTCTTATCCACCCCATAACTTAATAATTTCATTTGACAGGTCAGATTCATTAATTTGACTTGTTAAGAACTCTCCTATGATTTTTGTAGGTCTATTTGAAAGAACGTATATTTTATCGGATAACATTAATGCTTCTTTTAAATCATGAGTTACAAGAATAGTAGTTATATGATTTTTATCTATTTGAGTGTTTAGATCTTTTATTAAATCCCATTTTATGTGGATATCAAGAGATGAAAATGGCTCATCAAGTAATAGTAAATCTGGTTTAATAAGTAGTGCCCTTGCAAGATTTACCCTTTGCTTCATGCCTCCGCTAAGTTTAATAGGATAATAGTCTTTAAATTCGTATAATTTTAGAGATTTAAGAATATTATCAATCTTTTTACTATCTTCAGATACAAATTTGAGATTTTCATATATTGTTTTCCAGGGAATAAGCCTTGGTTCTTGAAAGATATATCCTATTTTATCAAAATTTTTCTCAATTTTTCCTTCAACATTTTCTAGACCTGCTATTATCCTCAAAAGTGTAGTTTTACCACATCCGGAGGGTCCAAGAAGGGCAACTTTTTCTCCTTTTGAGATTGAAAGGTTTATGTTTTTAAAAATGCATAATTTACCAAAGTTTTTGGAGACGTTTTCTAATTTAAGAAGCATAATAAAATTCCTTCCTTTTTATAATGAATTTTATTAGCCTTTCTGAAGATATTCCCAGGAGTATAGCAAATATAGTTAAAGCGTATACTTTTGGAACGTTTACATATTGTCTTGCCCAAGCAATTTGAACACCAATACCTTCATTCCCTGCTAGATATTCAGAGACTATTATAACTTTCCATATGTTTCCAGAGATGACCTCTAGTGCGGTAAATAGAAACGGAATTACTGAGCCTATGTAGATATCTTTTACTATTCTTTTTTTTGGAACATTATAAACATATGCCATTTCAATTAGTTTCTTGTCAGTATTTTTGACTCCTTGAGCTATTGCAAAGGTCGTGTTTGGAAGAAGTGATAGAACAGTTATTACAATTGGTCCTTTAAAACCAATCCCCCAAACAAATATTACTAAGACAAGCCAGGATATGACAGGCACTGACTGAAAAATAGTAAAAGCAGGTCTAAAAAGTTCGTATAGCATATCAAAAATTCCCATTAAAAAGCCAAAGAAAAAACCAAGAATGATAGTAAAAGCCAATGCAATAATACCTTTGAGTACTGTTGAAAGTAGAGAAGACCATAAGGTTTTGGTTTGGACAAGATCAATAAAAACCCTCCCTACAGAAATTGGTGTAGGGAGGATGAGTTGAGAATCTATTATTATCGAAAAAATCCACCAAATAAGGATGAATAAAATTAGTCCGTATAAAAATTTCATTTTAGATAGAAACCCTCGTCAGGTACTTGTGGAATGCCTTCTGGATAAAGTTCATGCATTGTTTTTAAAAAGTTGTGAACTTCATTTTTACATTCATTAATTGGTATATATTTAAATGTTGTTCTTTCCAGTGATTTTTTTAGAATAGCAGATGGTATAGGAAGATATTTACTTGTAATTTCAAGTGCTTCATCTATGTGACTATTTGCGTAGTCAACGCTTTTTTTGAATGTTTTTTCAACATCGTTTATTACGTTTTCAAATTCTGTAATTTTACCTACTACAAATAATCCTGCAATAGGAATACCTAATGATGAATTTGATATTTTATTCCATTCTTGTTGGAAGTCAAGAACTATTTTTCCACTATCGAGACACATTGATACAAAGGGTTCTGGAAGAGCTGCATAATTTATTTTCTTTGATTTAAAAAGTGCTACAATTTCTTGAGGAGCCGCATATGCAAATTTTACGTCAACATCTGGTTTAAGGCCGTTTTGTACCAAAAGATATCTAAGTAAAACATCAACTGTCTGTCCACGGCCGTGAGCAGAATATACTGTTTTTCCTTTAAGTGAACTTAAATCTTTAAAGTCTTCGTTTGCAATTAAATAAAAAACTTTCCATTCATGTACACCAACTAATTTTATGTCTACTCCGCTTGAATATATATTTGCTGCCGTTGTAATTGGAAGTACTACAAACTTTGAATAATTTGATGATACCTTTGAGATTACTTCATCTAGATTTTTCCAAAGCTCAATTGAAATTCCAACTTCTCCTTTTACTTTTTCGCCAAGGATAGGTGCTACTGGAAAAATAGTTGGGCCAAAAGGGTTTAATAAACTGATTCCAAATTGTAAAATGCTAAAAAATAGTATAATAGTAATAACTAATTTTTTCATATACATCCCTCCCGATTAATCGTTTAAAATCTTTTTTATAACATCTTTAAATCTTTTACCCCAAAAATATTCGTTGTGCTTTCCATCTTCATCTATTCTAAAATAAATTTTAACAGAAAAATCGTTTAAAAGTTCTTTCATTTTGTTTGCAAGTATTACCATTTCTTTATCTTCAAGTTTTCCCACATCCATATAGATTTTTCCTTTTGGAGGATTATCTTTTATATATTCAAAAATTTTCCCATTTGCAAAAAACAAAGAAGGACTCATTACAATTGCACCTGAAAATATTTCTGGATATTTTGCCAAGGCATATAAAGATATTAAACCTCCCATAGATGAGCCACCAATGAAAATTTTCTCTTTATTTGTTTTAAAATTATTGTCAATAAAGGGCTTGAGCGTTTCAACGATAAATTTTATGTAGGAATCACCTTTACCACCAGCTTTAAATTTTTCATCATACCATGGGCTATACTCATAAAGTCTATCTTCTGTGTTGTATATTCCAACAACAATGATTGGTTCAATTTCTCCTTTATTAATTAACTCATCTAATGTTTCATCTATCTTCCATTCTATTCCTATAAAAGATGTTTTTTTATCAAACAGATTTTGCCCATCGTGCATATAAATTACTGGGAGGTTTTCTTTATATTTTGGTGGGATATATACAATAATATCTCTAAAATTTTTTAGTTGCGGGGAATAAAAATTTTCATATTTTATTAGTTTTCCTTTCATATCACTAAATCCTTTTACAAATAACTTTATTTTAATATTATCTTTAAATATACGTGCAATTCTGACACTTCCAATTTCAGATTTCTCTTTGCTGCCTCTATTTACTGTAAATTTTATAACCCCAGAAAGGTCAGTCTTTAGGATATATTTTCCATTTTTAAACTCGAACTTAAAATTTGGATCACCATATTTCCAACTATTAAAAGAACCAGCTAAAAATATGTCATTTTCAACTTTTTCTAAGTTTTCTATTTCAAAATATACAGTATATGAAAATATGGAAGTTGTAATAGATAAAGTCAGAACTAAGAAAAAGAGTTTTTTCAAAAGAAAAGCCTCCTTGTATATTATAACACAAAAAGGCCTCTTATAAGAGGCCTTTTGGAGCAGGCGGTGGGACTCGAACCCACACCCTCCTCCTTACCAAGGAGGCGCTCCACCTCTTGAAGCTACGCCTGCAACCTGAAAATATTTTAACAAATTAACTTTTAATTGTCAATATCTTCGTTTTCCTCATCAACTATTTCAAAGTCGGACATTTCCTCAAACATTTTTGCAACTCTGTTAAATTCATCTTTGTCTTCGATAGTATCCAGGAATACATTTCCTTCTTTGTCAACTGTTTTCTTGAATATGTAGAGTTCTCCAAAATCTGTTATTTCTTCATTTTCTACAAATATTTCTTCACAAGCCCAATAATCTGAACCTTCATTTTCGATTTCGGCTAGTAGTATAAAGTTGTGTTCGTTTCCTTCTTCATCATAAAGTGTAAAAGCCTCTAAATGTTCGTGTTCGTGCTCATGTTCGTGATGGTGATCATGCATACTTTTCAACTCTCCTCTTTAAAAATTATTCAGAACAAGTATATCATAAATAAAATTATTTGTATAGTCTAGATACCGAAGCCAAAGCTAAAACTCAAACCAAACGAGTTTGCGTTGAATGGTGAAATATCGCGAGAAATAAGTTTTAAATTAATATTTAAGTAAATAATATGAATGTCAAATTCACTTCCAATAGTGTGTACAAATGCTTTTGCCGGGTTTATATAATCAATAAAGTAATATGGGTATAGAATTTTAAAGTTTCCATTAACAAATAATCCCGCTTTCCAATTAAGATTGGTGTTATCTAAAACATAGTTTCCTCTAACACCAAGGTTTATAATTTTTCCAGAAGTTTGTAAATATCCACTTATGTTAGGAACTTTAAAGACATAAATGCTGTTTTCTTGAAAATTTTCTAGTATAGCAGTTGCTTCAAAATTCGAAGAAATATCTAAATCAGATGCTTCATATGTTAATGTAGCTAGAGTAGTAAGAGTAGCCTTGTATCTGGCATTAGATGGTTTGATTTTTACGTTATTTATGGAAAAACCGAAGTTATTCGAATTATATCCTATTGAAAGAGAAACGCCTAAGTCATTTGCATCGAGTGAGTTAATAAAGTTATTTAAATCAAAATTATCAGAAGATATTTGATCCAATGGCAAGATTGAATATATACTTGCTTTGCCGTCTAAATTAAAGTATATTTCTGCAGGAGACGATGAAGAAGTATATTTAAAATATAATGTTTGTTGTTCATTTTTTACAGGTGTATAAAGAATAGGAATATATAGATAGGGTGCAACAAAAAATTTTCCAAGATTTATTGTTAAACCCATATTTGAAAATGAATTCGCAAGCAAAAATTTATTTTTATCATCTAGTTGATATTCATATGTGTTATCTATTTCTATGTCTCTGTTGAGAATAAAATCTTTAATTTCATCTGGAATAAACAATCCTAAGTTCCCTTCGACATTAAAGAATGGAGATACTGCAAAACCCCCTAGTTTAAATGTTCCGTATGCCGAGCTGTTAAATGATGAATAAAATGAAATCTTTTTTATATTGTTTAAATTCAATATTCCTTTATTAAGTAATATATTTAAATCTTTAATGGTTAATAGATCTTGTTTAAATAGTAAATCAACATAGAAGTTAGTACCAGCAAGGTAGAAATTTTGTTCTAGGACAAGGCCAGGGTTAGTATAGTTTCCAAAAGGATTTAAAATACTTGCAAAAATTGGGATAGATATTACAAATAAGAATATTAACGTTGTTTTTTTCATAATTACATCCCTCCTTCAAATGTAACGTTTGTTGCAACTTTCAAATCTAGTATTAAATACGGTGCGATGTCAATAAGACCTTCCGAATTAAATTGTATGAATTTTTCAGTAGGCAAGTAAACAGAAATATTTGGAGAATTTATTAATTCTTTTAATTCTGCGTTTGTTAAAGAAATTGTTGGTGTGGATTTTCCAATTAAAAATTCTTTCCCATTAATTGAAGCTTTTGCTTCTAAACCAGTTGAGTTTTCCCATTTAGCAAACGTTATTGTTGCAGAGTCAATTATATTAACCAATGGAGAAATATCACTTAAATCTAATGAATCATCATTAGCACTGGTGTACAATTCGATATTTTTTGTTGGTGTTCCAGAAAGTGGTATAGATACTAATGCATCAAAGCCAAATATAGAATCTTTTGTTAAAATTCCATCACTTGTTACAAGAGATGCTGAAATAGTAATTGATGAAGCATTTCTAATTAATTGTTCAATATAGTCACCTATATTAACAGTTCCACCATTTGAAGCAATTTCAAATGTGTTGTTAGATAACGATAAAATTAGAGTTGCATCTATTGAAGTATTTGTTGCAAGGAATTTTAACGGCATATCTATATCTAGTTCAAGACTAGAAAGAATATCAGAAGCATCTATTGTTGAAAAATCAACAAGTGTAGTTTGTGGTAGTATTTCTAATTTTTGAGATTTTACGTTGAAATTATCGAGATCAAATTTTGGAACAGAGATTATCAAATCAATACCGTAAGTTTTTCCCTTTTTTATATTTCTTATTATAGGTGTTCCAGTTGCTTCTACCGAAATATTTATTTGGCTAAGAGAGTTAAAGTCAAGGGTTTTAACATTGTTGCTTATTGTGGCATTTCCTGAATCACTAAGTAGAATTTCTTTGTTTTCAAAGAAGTTTGATTGGATATTTAATTTTAAATCGGATATATTAGTTGCTGCATAGTCCATATTTATCACAATAGTTGCATCGACAGAATTTAGAAAATCTTTAACTTTAGCGGGAATTTCAAATGATAAGTTCTGTTTCGAAGAATTTAAAAATTCGTTTGAAATTTTTGCTTGTTCAATTTCAAAATCATCAGAAAGGAATCCAGCAAATGAAATTTGATTGTCTGTAATTTTTCCTGAAATTGTTTGTAAAGTTATAGTGGCCGGTAGAGAAATACCTGAGAAATCTATATATGCTATTGTTCCAGAAGATGTTATAGCATTAGTAATTGTACTGTCAAAAACACTTCCGGTTACTTGTAAATCTGAGAGACCACTAAATTCTAAATTAACAGTTCCAGTTCCAATTTTTGTTTCAATTAAATTTTCAGGGAGTTCTATAGTTTGTGTAAAGTTAATTGGATAATTTTGTATTTCTATGATCGAAGCATTTGGAACAATCGAGTAAGTAATCGGTTTTGAAATATCTAAATCTACACTACTTCCCGAGAGTGTCAATGTAGCTTCTATAGTAAGAGGAACTGTAGAGTTTATTGATTTATTTTCATCGAAAGTAACAGGGCTTCCCGAAGCAACGATCTGACTTTCGGATTTAATAATGATCTCTTTTTCTAAATTTAAATTTGTAGCGTCAATAAAAAAATCAGATAGAATATTTCCAGAAAGTTTTATTTGATACTCTTTGGTGTCAAGTGCATTTAAGGATATAGGTGTTATTGCTATCTTAGAGTTTACACTATTTATACCTGTCCCCTTATCAACTTTTAAATTGACAAGCTTTACTTCAACATTTGCTGTAGTATATGCTTCAGAACCGGTATATGTTCCAACTAATGTTATTGTTTGCCCGTTTTCCAGTGTTAAATCTGCAACAGAATCATTGTTTTTAAATTCTTTTCCAGATATTATTATTCCCAATTCAAGATCTGGATTTGTACTTGTTAAAATTACATTTCCTGCATTAAGGTGTATAGAGGAGAATTTATCTGTTTCAAAAGTAACATCAGTAGATACAGAGCTTTGAGAGCTACTTAAGGGTATAGTAATAGATAATAAAGATAAATCGTCAAAAGATATAGGATCTAAGTTAATTTCCCCGGTTATTGATGGAACATTAGGTAAAGCGAGCGTGGTTGATTGTGTGACAATATCAAAAGCTTGATCAGCTGAGAATGAAAGACTTATACTATTTTTAAAATTTTCTAAAAAGTCATTAATTTGTTGTTCAAAATCATTTAGCAGATCTTTTGGAGAGAATTCTATATTTGTGGCATATTGTAATGTCACAGGATTTCCATCAATTACATTAATGGCTTGTTCTTGCATACTATTAAATAGATCATTAGTAATGTCTTTTGTTTCGAACTTAAAAGTTGTTATTGGTAATTCTACGTGTTTTGTATACTTGACTTCAATATTTTTAGGAAGTTCATTTGGAATTTTCAATCCACATGACCAAAGTAGAAAGGTTAAAACTATGAAAAAGATAAATAGATAAATAATTCTTTTCATATAAACCACCTCCAAAAGATTAAGTTTCAAACTTTGGTTTTACAAATTTTTCCCAATACGCAACAACAAATATTAAAAGAGGAACAGCAAAAAAGGTACCGACAAGGCCAAATATCTGATTTACAATTATTATTGCAATTATCATTAAAACAGGATTTAGGTTAAGATTCATCTTCATAACATTTACAAAAATTATGAAAAGTGCAAGATGAATAGCTATAACGAAAATATTAACAATGATAAATCCTTTTAGGCCAAGCGTTAGCGAGAATAAGAACACAGGTACATATTCAAAAAAGACTCCAACAATTGGTATTAAGTTTGTTATACCTGCCCAAAATGATAATATGGCTGCAAGATCCTTAAAGTAAAACGATGACACGATATAAAAAGCTATAGCTGTTATTACAGCATTAATTACTACAACGTTTACAAAATTAGAGAGAGTAGAGTATACTTTGTCAAAGAAAGTTGCCACATCATTTCTAATATCTTTCGGAAATAGATTAGGGAATGTGTTTTTTAACCATGAAGAGTATAGTAGGATGTATATTGTAAGTAAGATAGAGTAGAATATTGTTATAAAAAATGTAGGCGTTCCTTTTGCTACGTTATTTAGCAAAGAAGTTGTCAGATCATTCAATTTTGGCCTTACCCAATTCATAACGTCATTTACTCCGCTGAGAAGTTCTGGATTATTTTCAAGATAACTTTCCCATGCTTTATTCTCAAAGACCGAATTTATAGTAGCAATAAATTCTCCAAATTGTTGAGCTACAGATGGGATTATTAATATTATACCATAAATAATTATAAAAAAATAAATTATCAATCCTAAAATTATGGAAGTTTTTGTAGAAATCTTAATAAGTTTGAAAAATTTGGCAATTAGATTCACAATCAAAACTGACATTAATGTGAAAACAAAGATATTTAGAATTGTATCAAAAATAATGCAGAAAATAAGAAAAATTAAAGCATATATTCCAACAAAAAAAGCAGCCTTTAAATCTTTATCCTTCATGTAGTATAATCCTCCTTGAAATGTTAGGTTCAAAATATTGCCTTATTTCCTCCAGGTTGCTTGTTTTTCCGAGGACAACCATCAGTTTTATCTTTGCTTTTTGGCCTATTGGATGTTCACTCATAATAGCACCTTTTTTCCTCAAGTCAGCTCCTCCACCAGCATATCCATACACAGGGTATACTCTACCTTTAAAACATCTTGAGGTAATTATTACAGGTATTTTCTTTTCTTTTACAATTTCCTCAACTGCTTCTGCTACTAATGGTGGAACGTTTCCTCTTCCAAATCCTTCAAGTATTATTCCTTTATAACCTATTTCTGCGGCATATTTTAATAATTTTCCATCATCTCCAGTAAAAGTCTTTATTAGCGCCACCTTCTCTTCTATTTTATCGACTAAAATTTTTTCCCTTGTAAGAGATTTTCTAAAGAATATGACATTATCTTCATCAACAATTCCTAAGGGGCCGTAACCTGGAGAGTCAAAAGTTGCCACGTTGCTTGTATAAGTCTTTGTTACTTCTCTAGCTGCGTGGATTTCATCATTTAAACAGACCATTACCCCCATTTGATTAGCTTGCGGAGATAAAACTGTTAATACAGAGGAATAAACATTTCTTGGACCGTCTGTTCCCAGTTCGCCAATATTTCTCATAGCTGCTGTACAAACAACAGGTTTTTCAGATTTTAGAGTCAAGTCTAAAAGATAAGAAGTTTCCTCAAGTGTGTCTGTCCCATGAGTTACTACAACACCTATAACATCGTTATCTTTTAAAATTTCATCTATAGTTCTTGAAAGTTCCCACATTTTCTGTGGAGTCATATGAGGGCTTGGTATATTCGAAAATTCTCTAACTTCAATTTTAACACCAAGGTTTTTAAGTGAAGGTATTTCACTTATTAAAGCGTTACCCTTATCGTATGGAACTACCCCCTGTTCATTTTTTACCATAGCAATTGTTCCGCCAGTTGTTAATATTACCACCTTTTTCATATATAATACCTCCTCCTTACCCTGCTACCAATAATCATTCCATATATGAAACCACCTGCGTGAGCCCAATATGCAACACCTGAACCTGTTATGTTAGATAATGTTCCATTTAAGATTTGTATAGTAAACCATACAAAAAGATAAATAAATGCGGGAATTTCAATTAAAAATGGAACAAACCATATTACCAAAGAGACAATTTTTGAATACCAAAAATTAACAAAGTATGCTCCCATAACTGCGGAAATAGCGCCTGATGCGCCTACAAGAGGGTAAGGAGAGAAAAGATTAAAGGCCATGTGGAAAAATAATGCAAATAATCCACCTGTTAAATAAAAAAGAAGGTAGTTAAAATGTCCCATCCTATCTTCAACATTATCACCAAAAATCCACAAAAACCACATATTTCCAAGTATATGTGACCAACCACCATGTACAAACATATGTGAGATAAAAGGGAAAATAGGGTTTGAATAGATTATATTTTCTATTATATTCCATTGGTAAACATACTTTATTTTATTTGTTAATACGTGAGTATATCTCAGTGGAACCACACCATAGTTAAAGAAAAATTGTTGAAGTTCAGTGTTATTAAGTATTAACTCGTATAAAAATACGGCAACGTTTATAAATATAATAGTGTATGTAATGTACGGCTTTTTTCTGCTAGGTATGGTATCATACAATGGAAACATAAATCCACCATCCTTTCATTATGGCATGCTGTTAAGCCTTATATATAGTATTTGCCAGATTTTTAATAGTATAAAGCTACAGATTAAAAATACAATTAACACTATAGATATCAAATTTCCTTTTCTCATTTAACCACCTTTTAGAATCCCAAAAAATTCATGAGTAATTTGGGAAAATGTATAAAGTGCTTCTGCAGAGGGGAGGTAATCTAAGAAGCTGTTTCTATAGTCTATTGGATAATCACATACAATAGGAATTATATTTTTTTTTGAGTATTTTTCAAAGAGCATAATACTTCTTTTCATATGAAGAAATGAAGTTACAAGTATAATATTTTCAAAATTTTGTTCTTTTGATAGTTTTGATACAAAAATTGCGTTTTCTTTTGTTGTCCTTGCCTTGTCTTCAACAATTATATCATTAATATTTACACCGAAGGTTACTAAGATTTTTTTCATAATAGTACTTTCGCTAATTCCTTTTCCAATTACACCACCACTAATTATTATTGGAGCATTGGTTTTTTTATAAGTTTCAAAGCCTTTTAGAAGTCTTTTAAGCGTATGATTTCCTACTTCATATTTTCCGTCAAAAAAAGTGATACCACCGCCCAATATCACAATTACCGAATTTTGTGAGTCGGGAATATTTTTTTCTTTTATATAGAAACTTTTTGAAAGAAAATATACGAAAAATGGAGAAGAAATAAGATAAAAAACTATTGATAAAATAAGAAAAAATCGCCAAATTTGGCGTTTTTTTAAAAAATAATATATAGTTAAAAGAGAAAAAAATACTATTAAAATTCCAGGAAATTGCACAAAACTTCCAATAAACTTGTACAGGTATATCATTTTTCCCCTCCAAAGAAGTGCTTTCTTTCGGCTATTTCGTCTATATTTTTAATGTCTTTTCTTTGAAGTTCTATATATTCTTTATTTTTAAACCTTTCCTTAAGCTTTTCCAAAGATTTTCTTTCTTTTCTTTTTTCAAGATAGTCCTTTAAAATTTTTTCTTCCATTAATGATATTTCATAAAGCTTATCTTTTAAGCTTTCTATATATTTTTCTCCAGAGTTTTTAATTTCAAGGAGCATATTTAAATATAAACCGTTTATTTGCTTTCCAAAAATTTCATTTTCCAGAGATTTTAAGTAATCTACGGTTTTTTGAATTTCCTCTTCAATTTTCTTTTTTTCCATCCTTACTTTAAAAAGCTCTTGCTTTATTAATTCTTCTTGTTTAGATGCAAAGTCAAGCAATTTTTGTAATCTAAATTTCATATTCCTCTAAAAAATTCGAGAGTATTTTTACATATTGCTCTAGAATTTTTTTGCTTTCATTTGAAAAGGAAATTCCTGAAAAATTATCTATTGAAATATTTCCTATAACGTTATTTCCAACTTTGAATATTCCCAAAAGGGGTCTAAAATTTGGATCGAACATACCATATTTTTTAAATGTTTCCGCAAGTGGGCTTGTTGAAACTAAATCTTTTGCTCCTTCAATTTCGAATACTGTGTATCCTTCTTTTATCATCTCCTCAATTTTTTGACCGTATGAGGTTTTTTCTGGTGGAAATTCAAGTTTTGTAGCATCTTTGTATCCTACTTCGGCAATACATTTGTATTTTCCATCTTTTATTAACCACACAGTTCCTTTTTCTGCTTCAGGTATAATTTGAACAATATCTTCAAGCACTTTTTGGAGAAAATCTTCAAGTTTTGCTTTTTTCCATGAGATAACAGCTTCAACCATTTTTTCCATGGTTGTATAATATTGTTTTTTTCTTGCTTCGTTTTCTATCATTGACAAAACATTTTCAACTTTTGGCAATATTAAAGGAACAATGTAATTAGTAAGTTTAAGTGTAATTGGAGAGCTATTAATAACAACTTTGTATTCATCAAAGGGTATGACAATATATTTTACAGTATTTACACTAAACTCTTTTATTCCTTCCTTAGTCATTGCTTTCAAACATACATTTTCTGGAAAGAAACTTTTTATAATTTCATCATTTTTTATTAATGCATACTTTTCCAAGTGCATTTTTTCCTGAACTTTATCAAGGAGCCTTTCAACAAAAAAATCTTTACTCTCAAGTGGTGAAACTAAAAGTTCTCTAATTATTTCTGATACTTTTAGGTTGGCTTGAAGTACTAAATCGTTAAAATATCTCTTTGTTTCGTCAAATTCAATTCCTGCAACACCGTATGTTCCATCGCCAAGCCTAATTGGAATAACCACGACTCTGAAGAATTTGTCTTTGTATTCTTTTTCATACTCTTGATTTTTTTTCGATTTAATAACTTTTGATTCAATTTTTTCAGAAATAGTATTTCCAAAAATTTTTTGATCGGTTTTTCCTATAACCTTTCTATCATCAAGTTCATAAGTTTTTTTCCATTCCTTGTTAATCCAGACGTATCTGAATTTGTTGTCTTTTATAAATGCTGGTGATGGAAGTCTTTCAAAAAATTGTTGTAAATAAAATAGATGCCTCATACTACCTCCTCCAATCTTACTGGAACAACAGTTGAAATGTCATCAACTTTTGTAATCCCAACCATTATTTCTGCTGCTTCCATTACATTTTTCTTGTGCGTTATTAGTAAGATCTGTGCGTTTGAATTTTGCAATAAAGTTTTGAATCTTTCAGCATTAAATTCATCTAATGGAGCATCTGGTTCGTCTAAAACATAAAGTGCACTTGGTTGAGCTTCAAGAAGCGACATTAAAAGCGCAAGGCCGACCAGTGCTTTTTCGCCACCCGACAAAAGCTGCAGCTTTTGTGCTCTACTATTAGCTTTTGAAATAACTATTTCTATACCACTTTCTAAAACATTTTCTTTATCAAGAAGTTTAATGTCTCCTTTTCCACCAAAAAAAAGCTCTTCTATGTATTTTTTAAATGTCTTTCTTACAGTATTAAAGGTATTCATAAATACCTGTGTTGCTTCTTCGTCTGTTTTTTCTATTAATTCAATTAATTTTTGCTTTGCATTTTCAAGGTCCTTTTTTTGAAGCTCAAGCTCTTCGTATTTTTTTACAACTTCTTTGTATTCTTCTTCGGCTTCAAAATCAACGGGCCCGATGTATTTTATTTTATTTTCAAGGTCATCCATTTCTTTTTTTATGTTATTTACTTCCTCTTCTGAAAGCTTTATGACCTTTCTGTATTTTTCATCGATGTTTTCAATTTTCAGCTTTTTAGCTTGTATTTCAAGCTCAAGAGAGTGCATTTTTTCCCTGAGCTTTTCAGTTTCTTCGCGTAGTTTTTCCATCTTTTCTTCCGCTTCTTTTAGTTCTTTAACTTTATCATTTTTTCCACTTTTGTCTTCATTCATGCTTTTGAATAAAGATTCAGTTTCTGATTTTAATGTATTTAATTCTTGTTCTAATTCTTTTATGTTTTCTTCAATTGAGTTAATTTCGTCTCTCAAACTTTTTGCTTCTTTGGAAAAAGTGGATATTTCTACTTCGATTTCATCTTTTCTTTTCAAAGCTCTTGTAATTTCACCTTCGTATTGTAATTTTCTTTCGTATAGTGATCTAATTTCGCTTTGAAGTTCCATGTATTTTTCATTAATTTCTTCCAATTTTTCTTTATCTTCAAACATTTCTTTGTTTGAATCTTCCAACTCTTTCTTTAAAAGCTTTAATGTATTGTTAGAACTTTTTATTTCAGACTCTATAACTTTTATCCTTTCACTCATTCCCTGGACTTTTAATGAATAATCATTTTTTAACTTCTCAAGATTTTTAATTTCTTTACTCAATTCATTTTCAGACCTTACTAATTCTTGTAATAATCTTTTTGAAGATGAACTTTTACTTGAATATTCTAAAAGTTCGCTGTTTACTACCTCACTGTAATTTCTAAGTTCATCTAGCTTTATCTTAAGACTCTCTAGTTTTTTAATTATTTCCTCTTCTATCTTTTCCTTTTCAGTAAGTTCGTTTTTTAAATTTTCTAGTAAGTTTTTTCTGGCAAGGAATGACGTAGAATTTTCATATTTTCCTCCCGTCATTGCACCACTTGAACTTATTATTTCACCATCTAAAGTTGCTATTCTTAGATTGTGTTTTCTTTTTATATCTACAGCAATATCTATATTGTCTACTACAATGTCATTTCCAAATAGATAATTTAATAGTTTTTCTTTTTCGTCTATTTTTACTTTGACAAGATTTTTGGCAAAGTCAATTGCGTTTTTTGGAAGATTGATATTAGATGACTTTAGTGATATTAAATCCAAAGGTATAATAGTTACTCTACCGATTTTTTCATTTTTTGCAAAATTTAATATTTTTTTTGCAACCTCAGCACTTTCAACTACTATATGTTGTAATCTTCCTCCTAATAAAGCTTCTATAGCCTCTACATATTTTTCATCTGTTTCTATAATGTTTGCAACAACGTCAATAATACCGGGAAATTGATCTTTTTGTTCAAAAATCCTTTTAATAGCATTTGAAAAGCCTTGATATTCATTTAGTTGCTTTTGAATGACAAAAATCTCAGATTGTATTTCCTTTTTTCTGTGGACAATTTTTTCAAGATTTTCTTTTAAAAATTCTCTTTGGCCTGCTATAGATTGCATTTCCTGTTTTAATTGTTCTATTTCTTCAAGTAATTCCTTTGTCTTTTTATCATATTTTTCTGAGTTTTGCGAAAGTTCACTTATTTCTTCGTTAAGTTCCTTTGATCTTTCTAGCTTTGTTTCAAGCTGTTCTTCAACCATATTTAGTCTTTCCGTTAGATCAATTATTGATTCTGTTAGAGACTTTTTTTCGTTTTCAAGTTTATTTAAACTTTTTTCTAGTTCATCGTATTCATTTTTCTTTTTTAAAAGACTCATCTCTTTTTCAGAGTATTTTGAAGTTAATAAATTTCTTTCTTCTTCTACTTTTGATAAAATTTCTTCTTTTTCAAGGAGTTCTTTTTTTAAACTTTCAAGAATTAGATGTATTTCTTTTTCCCTTTCTGAGATTCTTTGAGTTTCTTCTTTTAGTGAATCAATTTTTGCCATTTTTTCAACATAAATGCTTTTAAGATCGTTAAGCCTGTTTGTATATGAGTTTTTGAGTTCAAGAAGTTGGTTTTGTCTTTGCTTTTGAGTTTCAAGAAGACTGGTGAAGTCTTCCATTTTTTTATTTAATTTGTTAAATTCTTCTCTTAGTATCGACCATCGACTTTCTGTTTCTGCAAGTTCATTCATCTTTTCTTTATATAGATTTTTATTTTTTAAATATTGTTCTTCCAATTCTTTTAGCTTTTCAGATTCAAAGGTATAAATAGCTCCAAAATATTTTTCTTTTAAGGCTTCTAACTTTTCAGAATATTCACGGTATTTTTCAGCCTTTTTTACCTTTATATATAGGCTTTTTTTATTTCGCTCAATTTCATAAATTATATCTTTTAGTCTTTCTATGTTTGCTTCTGTGCCTGCAAGTTTTGATAGTGCTTCTTTTTTTCTTTCAATATATACTGATGTTCCTGCAGCATCTTCAAATATTTTTTTTAGTTCTTGTGGAGTTGCCATTGCTATTTTATCTATTTTTCCTTGACCAATTATTGAGACAAGAGCATTAGATCCCAGCAAGGCTGTTATATCTTTAAGACGTGCACTTTCTCCATTTAAATAGTAAGTATTTTCTCCACTTGCATCCAATTTTCTTGCTATTTTATATTCTTGACCATTAAAATCGAATGTAAGTTCCACAAAAGCACTTCTTGCTGAAGGTGTTTTTCCATTTCCTTTAAATATCATGTCAAATTTTTCTGAAGCTCTTAATTGCTTAAGTGAGTGCTCTCCAAAGACCCATTGTATAGCTTCGACAATGTTTGATTTTCCTGAGCCATTGGGCCCTACAATTGCAGTTATTCTCGGAGATATTGGAATCTTTACGGGTCTGCCAAAGGATTTAAATCCATTTAAATAAATTTCCTTCAGCTTTATACTCAAACTTTTAGCCCTCCTACTTTTTCTTTAAATTTCTTTGAAATTTCAATAATATCTCCTGCACCTGCAAAAATATATACTCCGGGTTCTGAAGGTAAAATTTGCAATAATTCTTCTTTTTCTTGAACAAATATAGCGTCATTTATCTTTTCTACAATTAATCTAGCACTGATGCCATTTTTTGATTCAAATGCACCGTAAACTTCAGTAATGTATATCTTATCTGCTAATGATAAAGCTTCTGAAAAGTGCTTCCATTCTCTTTTTAGCCTTGAGTATCTGTGAGGTTGAAAAATTATTGTAATTTTTTTGTCTTTAAAAACGTTTTTTGCGGTTGAAAGTAAACTTTTAATTTCTACTGGAGTATGAGAGTAATCATCTATTATTATGATATCATTTTCATTAAATGATATATCGAACCTTCTTTTTGGAAGCGAAAAATCAGAAAATGCTTTTAGTACCAAATCTTTTTCATATCCCATTTCAAAGAGCAATGAAATTATTGAAAGTGCGTTGAGTGCGTTGTGAATCCCTGGAACGTTTAAAATAAAACTTTTCTCTCCGTATGGTGTATTTATTGTAATTTTTTGAGAAAATTTGTTATTTTCTATTTTATTTATTTTATAGTCCCCGTCATTTAGTCCGAACTTTATTGAATTATTTATTATATTATTTTCGACGTTTAACACACATATTTTAACATTTTTGCACGCATTTTCAAAACAACTGTTATAATGTTGTAAATTTTTAAAATTTTCTATGTGATCTCCCCGAATGTTAGTTATAATAAGATAATCAGGGTTATAGTTTTCAAAACCTGGTTGACTTTCATCCATTTCAAAGACTGCTATATTGCTTCCTTTCCTGTAGTTTCCGTGTTCTAACATTGGATGCGTTGAGCCCAGAAATACGGTGGGATCCTTTCCAAGTTTTAACAAAACATGAGCAAGCATAGCGGTTGTTGTAGTTTTCCCATCCGTTCCTGTAACACCGATTTTAGTGTATGGTCTTAAGATAGATATATGGTGTTCTAGTCTTGAAATAACAGGTATACCCTTTTCTTTTGCTTTTTTTACTTCTACGTTATCTTCAGAAACTGCTGGAGTTCTAACTATTAGATCTGCGCTATCAATATTTTCTGGAAGATGTGATTTGAAAACTTGAATACCAAGGCTTTCGAGATAATTTACACGTTCCGATGAATATGGGTCGGTTCCTGTAACTACATTTCCTGAGAAATGTTCGTGTATTGCTTGTGCACTCATTCCAATTCCGCCAATTCCAAGGAAGTGAATCTTCATTTTAACACCTCGTTTTTAATTTCTTTTGCTATTAAAATTGCTGGATTTTCCTTTGTTGATAATTTTCTTTCGCGGTTTGAAAGCTCGATAATTTTATTAATTATTTCTACAATATTTGCATCTTTTTCTCTTATAACGTATCCTAATCCGAGTTTTTCAATTTGCTTTGCGTTTTCTATTTGATGTGCTTCGGTAGAACCTTCCCATGGAATTATTATCGAAGGTGTATCAAAGAAAATTAATTCACTGACTGTTGTTGCACCACCTCTTGTAATAGCACATGAAACTGCTTTATAATAATCTGACATGTTTTCAATATAATCTAAAATTGTTAAATTTTCACTTTTACAAGGCACTTCTTTTTTTCCACTAGATAATATAAAATGATAATCCTTTAATTTATTTGAAAGTTTACATGCAAGTGAATTTAAAAATTCACTTCCACCGCTTCCTCCAACAATCAGAACGGTCTTTTTTTCAAAATTCAAATTTTCTTTATGACGTATTAGAATAGGATTTCCAGTTACAACAACATCTCTTTGAAAGTATTTTTTAGATTCCTCAAAAGACACAAACACCTTTTTTGCAAAGGAAGATAATTTAATGTTTGCAAGCCCAGGAATTACATTTTGTTCTTGAATAAAAAGTGGTATTTTTAGTTTTTTTGCAGCTATTCCAACAGGATAACTTACATATCCTCCTGTTACAAATACAATGTTCGGCTTAAATTTTTTGAGCTCTCTTAGAACAAGATTGTTAGCGTTAAAGATTTTAAATAGCCTTTTAATATTTTCAATAGAATAAATAGGTCTTTTAAGACCTTGGATTTTTAGAGAAACTGTTTTGTAATTGTAATCTTTTAAGACTTTTTCTTCTAGTTTTCCTGAAACTGTGAAGTACAAAACATCAATTGGGGCAAGCTTTTCAAGTTCTTTTAGAACGGCAAGTGCAGGATATAAATGTCCTCCTGTTACCCCGCCTGCAACCGCTATTTTTATCATTCTTTCCACACCAAATTTCTTGGAATTTTCCCTTCTAATGCATCTATTATATTTTCTGCAACCATTATAGACATCTTTTCTCTTGTTTCATATGTAGCGGATCCAATGTGTGGTAGTAATACTACATTATCTAATTTTTCCAAGCCTTCTGTAATTTCAGGTTCATTTTCATATACATCAAACCCTGCCCCAGCTATTTTTCTATCTTTTAAAAGTTCGTACAGTGCTTTTTCATCAACAATTGGGCCTCTTGCCGTATTTACAAGGATAGCATTTTTCTTTAAAAGACTTAACCTTTCTTTATTTAGAAGATGATATGTTTCTTTGGTAAGTGGAGCATTTATGGAAATATAATCACTTTCTTTTAATAAAGTCTCTAGATCTACATATTTTGCGTTGTATTTATAATCATCTTCTGCCCTTTTTCTGTTATGATATATGATTTTCATGCCAAATCCCATTGCCCTTCTTGCAACTGCTTTTCCGATCCTTCCCATTCCAATAATACCGAGTGTTTTTCCATATATTTCATATCCAAGAAACAGATTGGGTTTCCAACCTTCAAATTTCCCTTCCCTTGTGAATTTATCGGCTGGGATAATTTTTCTTGCCACAGCAAGGATTAAAGCCCAAGTAATATCTGCAGTTGCTTCTGTTAAGACATCTGGGGTGTTTGTGACATATATTCCTTTTTGCTTTGCATATTCCACGTCTATGTTATTAAATCCAACAGCATAATTTGCTATTATTTTCAATTTTTTCCCTGCGTCTATAAATTCTTTGTCTACAGGATCTCTAAGTTGTGTTACAACTGCATCCGCCTCTTTTACACGTTCCATCATTTCCTGCTTTGTCAAAAATCTTTCCCCTTCGTATACATCAACATCAAATTTTTCTTTTAATAGGTTTATTCCAGGTTCAGGTATTTTGTAAGTTATAAAAACTTTCATTTAAAAACACCTCCCAATAGATTATATCATTAATTCACAAATTTTGAGTGAAAATTTTAAAACTTTTATTTGTAAAATTTGATATACTCTTAATGGAGGTGTGATTGTGAAGAATAGAGAATTTTTAAAATCTAACTGGCGGCAAATAAAAAATACTGATAGGGAGAAAGGTATTGAAAAACCGGAGGTTGAAAAAGATTGTGAAAAAATAATTAAACTTCCAGATTTTGATTTAGGGAATAAACCTTTCAGAGAGGTTATAGAAAAGAGGAAGAGCATAAGAAAATATACAGATACACCTATGTCATTACAGGAATTGTCGTTTTTACTTTGGACAACGCAAGGTGTTAGAAAGTATATTCAAGACAAAAAAGTAGTTTTTAGAACAGTTCCTTCAGCAGGTGCAACTCATCCATTTGATACTTATTTGGTTGTATTTAATGTGGAGAGCTTGGAAAAAGGCATATATAGATATGTATCATTAAAACATGGACTTTGCAAAGTTAAAGCTGGAGATTTTAAGGATAAAATTATAGATGCAACATTAGGGCAGCAATTTGTTGGAAATAGTGCTGTAGTTTTTGTTTGGGTTGCCGTTCCATATAGAACGGAGTGGAAATATGCAAATGAGTCTTATAAGACAATTGCAATTGATGTAGGGCATGTTTGTCAAAACCTTTATCTTGCAGCAACAAGTATAGATTGTGGAACGTGTGCGGTTGCTGCTTATGATCAAAAGAAGCTGGATGAGCTAATAGGTGTTGATGGTGATAATGAGATGGTAATTTACCTTGCGCCTGTCGGTAAAATTGTGTGATATAATTATTTTAACAAAATAATATTAAGAAGGGGAGGAAAAACGTGAAAAAGTTTTTATTATTTATTTTCCTATTGTTTTCGGTTGTATTGTTTTCAAAAGCATTAATTTTTGAACATGCTACAATTTATTATCCAGATGGTTATGAAGGCCTTGCAATTAGGGTTGGAAATATCTTTGAAGATATTAGATATGATGTGGTTAATATGTTTAAAAATGATCCTGGAAGAATTAATATATTTATAAAAACAAAGACCACAATAACTAATGGTTATGCAAACCCGCTTCAGAATAATACAATTGTAATTTATACTTGGCATCCTACAGGAGTTATGTATAATTATCTTCCTCTTGATGATTGGTATAGATATCTGTTAATTCACGAATTTACTCACATTGTAACTCTTAAGCCAAGTGACGGTATTTTAAAAACACTTTCGGATTTAAAAATGCCGTATACTCCAAGCTTAGGAGAATTTTCGGTTGAGGCCCCAACAGTATTTGCAGAATCAAGTTTTTCAGAAAATTCTGGAAGGTTAAGAAACCCGGTGATCTCAGATGCACTTTTTTCAACATTTGGTGGAACTTTTCCTCAGGACAAAATTGCTAATGATTTTAGAGTTGGACAAGTTTTTTACAATGGAAACGGGGGTTTTTTTGAGTATCTTGTAAAAAAGTATGGAATGGAGAAGGTAAATAAGTATTTAAAAGATTCTATAAATAAATCGTATAGTTGGTTGGAAATTATGTTGAATATTTCAATCCCATATGTTTCACTTATAAGAATTCCTGAAATTTTTACTGATGATTTTAGGGCACATTTTGGAAATAATTTTGAAGATGAAGTTTCAGAGTGGCTTAGTAGCTTAAATGTAAAGTTTGAAGGAGAAAAAATATACGAAGGTAAAAATGAACGAATTTACAAAATAGAGAAGATTGATAATAAACTGTATATCTTAAAGAGTAAGTTTGGTGCTGCCACAGGATATTTGGGCAATCCAATAAATGAGTTAATTGTATTAGAAAAAGGGAATATACTAGCAAAATATAATCTTTCTGCATTGGATTTTAAAGTTGATTCTGGAGAGATTTATGCACTTGTGTTATCAAACAATAAGACAGAAATATGGAACATAGGCAAGAATGAAAAGATTGTTGAGGGATTTATTAGTGCATTTGATGTATTTGATGGCAAAGTCATTTATTCAATTTATGATGATAAGACAGATGAATCAATAATACATGGGTTGAGTGAGGAAATAGTTGTAAATGGATTTATAAGAAGCCTTGCATTTGATGGAGAAAATTTGTATTACTTGGTGGGGAACTCTCTTTACAAGGGTAATAATTTAATAGACAATTATTATCTTAAAGGTGCTTTTTTAAAAAAGACAAATGATGGAATATATGTAACTATGAAATTTGATAATTATATGGAATTGTTAGATGTGAAAAATTTTAGATTACTAAGCAAAGGTCTATATGCATTTGATGGAGAAGTTAGTAAAGATGAAGTTTACTATGTAAGTTATAGCCAGAATGGGATGGCGGTATATAAGACAAAGTTGTCAACAAGTACTATAGAAAGTGTAATAGCAGAGAATTCAAAATTGGATGATTATACATTTAGAAAAGCAAGTTTTTTGGAAGAAAAAAAGTATAATTTTGTACCATCTTTATTTGCGCCATTTTTCTTAACAAGTTCTGCTTTGGGAGATTTCGGAGGGTTTGGAGGTTGGAGTGTTGGTAGCATATTTGATTTTAAGACTTCAATAGATTCTGATCTTGTTTTGGCACCTTATTATTTAAGATACTTTAAAGATTATACTAATTTTTACAATGAATATGGCCTTGGATATGCTTATTTGTTATATAAGGATAGATTTAGCGTTTTAAATGCTGGACTTTTTAGAAATACAGAAGATTATTTTTATGGAATTACAGAGCTTTCTTTCGTTCCTTTTGATTATAAAGTAAGTTATAATACTGATTTATCTTTAAATGTGAATGTTTCAGGTTTTTATTTTGCAACAGGAACAACCTTTAACTATAGTTTTAACTTGACTCCTAGTATTGTATATTCCAATAACACTTTTTCATCTAGTTTATATTTAACAGTGTACTCACAACTTGGAAATGGCGAGGTCTTTTCATTATCTTCTGGCATTAGTATGTTGAATCTCCTTAACAAAAATTCGTATGTATATGGAAATGTGGAGTATGATTTTGACAATTCCGTTTATTCTTATTCTGGAATTTATATTTCAAACATTTTCCCATTTTACAAGCAATCTGGAATAGCTGTAGGAGTTACTGGTAGAAATGATTTAAATGGTTTGTTTTACGTATTTGTTGGGTTTCCAAATAATAATCAATTATATTTACAAAGCGGATTTAAAATGGACTTAAACGGTGTATTAAGTTTGTTTTTTGGATTAGGGTCCAAACCGCATTCTTTTTATTTTGTTAATGAGGTTTACTAGTTTTATAAACTGGGGTGATTTATATGAAAAAAATCGTATTTTTATTTTTGATTCTTTTCGTTTTAAGTTATTTATTTGCAGATGTTTATACTGCTCAGTTCCCTATTTCGAATTGGAGTCAGCAATATCCTGAAAAAGCATGGGGGGCTATTTTTGTAAAAAATGTTTCAACACGTGTTGTTGATAAAAAGATTGTAGCAGTAAATGTGTACAAAATTATAGATATTACGGCTGATCCTGGATATGGACCTTTTGGACAGGTCTCTCAAACTTTTTCTGTAGATTATAACGAAGATGGATATGCAGATATTATATCATTAACTTATGACGGTTGGGTTGTAATTAAAGAAAACAAAGGTGAGGAAGATGGAGAATTGGTTTTCCAAAACGTTGCACAATATAGGTTACCTGTACAAAATGGTGATGGAACTTTAATTGTTGATGATTTTGATAATGATGGAAAATTAGATTTGTTTGCATATAATTCTTGGAAGTATGCACAATTTGTTAGTGATGTTTTGGATAGTAATGGGGAAAATGCTGTTTATAAAAGAATTTATAAGGATAGTGATTTTGTAACAGAATGGACGGTTTCTGCAATGGCAAGTTATGATTACAATGGTGATGGTTACAAAGATGTTTTTTATATTGACTACAAAGGAAGAGTTTGGGTTTGGTTAAATGATCCGGAGAGGGGGAGTAGCCGTTTTTTTGATGAATCTAATATAATTGAGTTATTTCAGGATAATGATTTAGAATCAAATGGTGGAGGTGGAGTTTTAGATATAGGAGATTTAAACAACGATGGAACAATAGATATTATAGTTGGCCATACCGATAAAAAAAGTATTTTTGTATATTTTGGAAAAATTGTTAATAATCAATTGACGTTTGATATAGATAATAAGCTTGTCTTAACTACATCTAATGGGGAGCTTAGTAATTATGTCATAACAGATCCCTCTATAACAAATTCGAAATCTCCTGAAAGTCTTCCAAGTTTTGGACCTACGATTATAAAGATAACGGATGTAGATAGGGATGGATACAAAGATATTTTTATTGGGACAGATGCTTGGAGACAAGGAGAAGATTTTGGAGGGAGTGTATATCTTTTTAAGGGAATTGATATAACACCTGACAACAAACCTAAGTTTTTAAGCTTAGAACTAGTACATGGTAGTTATTCATGGGAGGATAATCCACCTTATGATTTTGATGCTGGGACAATTGCAGATTTAGATAATGATGGTATTCCAGACTTTGTTGCAGCTGATGGTAATCATTCTGGTAATTACTATAAGATAATTACTCAAACTCAAAAGGAGTATGAAACTTCTCCAGGATATCTAATAAGTGATTATCTTACAAACCTTGTTGGAATTTTACCAAAGGATTTACCAAACAATTTTGTCAAAAGAATAAAAGTAAATATTGGATTTGACTTATCGTTGGGAAACGGTTCATTTGAAATTAGATATATAAAGAGTGGAATAAAAGATCCAAGCCTTATAGATCCGTTTAGCTACCCTTTAATGCCAGATGCTAGCGGAACAATAGTAGAGAATTTTACCACGGAGATAGAATTTGATAAACCTGTTCCAGATCCACAAATAATAATAATTCTAAAACCGGAAAATGAGTTTTCTGCACCACACTTAAAGTATTTAAAGTATGAAATTGAGACAGCTCCATCGCAGGTTATTATAAAAGGATTTAATTGGAATAGAGGGGATAATTAATATGAAAAAAGGATCACTGCTTGTCGAAGCTTTAGTTACTTTGATTATAATAGTTTTTGCATTCGGTGTTGCTTTTGTGCCATCATGGAGCCTTTTGAGAAAAACAAAGGAAAATTCAGAATTAATATCCCTTGAAGAGTTACTTTTAAACAAATGTGAAGAACTTACATATTTGAATGTATCGAGTATAGTTCCACAAGAAAATTATGAAGAGTATAATGGCGTGAAGTATAAAGTTAGTATTTCTAAAAAAAATATTGAAAGCAGTGACATATTTACTCTAACTTCAGATTCAACTTTTATTACTTTTCCAGAAATAACGATAGTTACTGTAAGAGTTGAGACTGAAGATGGAAAGTATATTGAAACTCAGGTGGTGCCTCAGCAATGGTAAAAAGACATCAAGGATTTACGTTAGTAGAATTGTTAATTGTTATTGTAATAATTTCAATTGTAATGTCTGTTTCTTTTGTTGGATTTCAAACTATTTATAAAAATTATTCCACAGAATCAAAATTGAGTGGAATTCTACAAAATCTTCTTTTCTTGTTTATTGACGCAAGAAGAACGGCGATTATTGAAGATGATGTTGTATGTATAAAATATGTTAATAGAGAATTCAGCTATTTCATAGATAACGATTTGGATGGAACACCAGATTCAAATGTTATTTCATCCTTTAAAACTGATGAAAATATTAAGGTATATTTAAATGATGAGGAGAAATCTTCTTTTTTGATTTATACTTACGATAGTTTATTTTTTAAAAACAATTCTGGAGTTTTTGAAAATTCATATTCGAACACTGAGATAAAAATATCATTAGATTCTAGAATAAAGACTTTAAAGATTGAAAATTCATTACCAAAAGTTATGGAGTGATAGGATGAAAAGAGGATTTACTTTTTCAGAACTTTTAGTTTCTATGTTAATAATGGCAATAACTTTTCAAATAGTTTATTTTATTGTTGACAATTCAGTGGAATCTTATAAAAGCTCAAAGATAAATCTTCAAAATTTGTATGCCGAAAGTTCCATATCTCTTCTTTTTGATATACTTGAAAATGAATTAAAATATGCTGGAAGTGGTGGAGAACTTTTAAAGAAATTGTATAAACCTGTTTTTGTACCTGGGGACCAAGAAAGTTATATACAAAAAGGAGAGCTCTATTCTCAAATTACAGAACATTGTAAAATTGCAAATTCAATAGATTATTATGAAGATTCTCAGAAAAAAGAATTTTATATTACTTATGTTGTAACGTACAAAAATTTTTTTGTTAGAAATGGTGACGGAACTTACTCTCCCTTGTATGGTGGAGATGTTGGGAACATAAATTGGGTAATAATTAAAAATAAACTTTCTTCTTCAGCAGATGGCTATTATACAAGAATTGCAAAGGTAGATGTAAATAAACTTTCTGGACCTGGAACTTATCCTGGTGAAATCACACCATCAGACATATTTGAATTTAAGGAGATAAATCTTGCAAAAACTAACAAAACTCTCAGTTTAAGGGATGAAGACAAATATGTTTATCCTTTGTATGAAAAATCTGTAACTTTTACAGGCTATCCTAGTGTAATGATAAAGCAAACAAAGATAGTTTTTGAAAAGGAAAGTGGAAGAATTTATATGGAAAGATATTTTCCAACTCCTGATTCAACTTCAAATATTTATATTTCAAATATACTTGAAAATGTTGAAGATTTTGATATAAATGCAATGTATTATAGCAATGGTATAAAAGAAAAACCAATTTCTGAAATAGATTCAAATTTTGATTTGTCTTCTATATTTGCTTTAAAGTTTATTTTGACCTGGAAGGCTCCTTGGAAATATAAAGGTAAATATTTTGAAATTGTAAAAGAAAGAATTGTTGTTTTAATTCCTAATTTATAGGAGGATGAACATATGAAAAAAGGAATTATTAATATTTCTTTGGGAATAATTTTGATATTCTTTTCAGCTTTGTCAGCTCTTTTGCTTTCATATCTTTTTAAAGATGCCATAAATGTAGAAAAAAAGATAATTGAGACGGTGGATAATACATATTCAAAAATACTTTATATTTCTGGGGCAAATATTTGGAGAAAGTTTTTGACAGAAAATGCAGCATATTGGGATGATATACAAGCAGAATTTGAAGATGCAAGTATTTCAGGTAATTCTACAAGAACACAGATGGTTCTAAATACGTATTTAGAGTATAATTTAGGATCCAAGAAGAAATATGATTATACTTTAGTTTCAACCACAACTACTTATATTTTCGAAGAAAAATATATAAATGTTATATTTGAAATTTTAAAAAATGAAGCACAGTTATCAAAAGGAATGTCTTTTGATTTTGGCTGGCCGGGAATTTAATTAAAAATTAAAAAATGAGGAAACTTTCCTATTTTTTATATATCTATTTTTAGTATTTTTGAAAGTTTGTTTTTTAGTTCTTCAGGCTTTTCTAGATGAATTGTTTTAAATCCAAATTTTTCTCCTGCCTTTATATTTTCTATTTTGTCATCTATGTACAAACTTTCTACAGGGTTTATTTTATATTTTTCTATAAGGATCTTATATATTTTATCTTCAGGTTTGATTGATTTTACATGGCTTGATATTATCATTCCATCGAATAATTTGAAAAAGTCGTATTTTTCATACACTCTTTGAAAAGCAATTTTGCTAAAATTTGATAAGATGTATAGATTATAACCTTTTTCTTTTAGTATATAAAGAAGCTTTTTATTTTCTTCAATTGGTGTAAGTAAATCTAAAACTTTATTTTTCATGTGCTCAATTTCTTTTTTATATTCAGGATATTTATTTAATTTATTTTCCCAGAGTGTTTTTTCATCGATAACTCCTTTGTCCATAAGGTTCCAATCATTAGTGTTAAATACTTTTTTCAACAAAAAAGTAGTGGTCTTTTTATCAAAAACTTTTTTCATATATTTTTCAGGCTCCCAGTTAATAAGAACCCTTCCAAGATCAAAAATTATATTCTTAATCATTTTAAAACCTCCAAATTCCTCCATTTTAATATTTATATTCATTATCATTTTTCCTATTTTATAACATTATAGTATGAAAAATTAATTTAGACAACAATTTATAAAAATCTCCACTTTTAAAGAAAGAGGAGATTTTTTATAAGATAAGCATTAATTATACATTCTAATTCCTACAAAGTAAGGTATAAACTTTACTCATGGTATTAAAAGATGTAGATTATCATAGGTTTTAATTCCTACAAGGTAAGGTACGAACGGAGTAGGAATTCTTATCATTTCATCCTTGTGAAATATTTCAATTCCTACAAGGTAAGGTACGAACGGATAATGCATTTACCATTTTCTGGAGGAGCAACGCTAATTTCAATTCCTACAAGGTAAGGTACGAACTTCAAAAGATTATAGAAACATATGAAAATTCACAAACGTTTCAATTCCTACAAGGTAAGGTACGAACGCAAAAACAGATTGGTATACAGTTAGACTATTTGAGTTTCAATTCCTACAAGGTAAGGTACGAACTACGACTTGAGGAAACATTAGGGATTAACACCTTAAGGTTTCAATTCCTACAAGGTAAGGTACGAACCTAAAGCACTCGGAAGAGTGCTTAAAGCTTTTTGGAAGTTTCAATTCCTACAAGGTAAGGTACGAACAGGTAAGATTGGTGTTGCATTTGGAGATATGAGAATGTTTCAATTCCTACAAGGTAAGGTACGAACAATTAAAGGTATGCTTTTGCGAGAATAACATAAAAAGTTTCAATTCCTACAAGGTAAGGTACGAACTTAATTCTCGCTTGCCTAAGCTCTCTAGCAAGCTTAGTTTCAATTCCTACAAGGTAAGGTACGAACCATGAGATATATAACACCTGAAAGTATTAAAGAAAACATGTTTCAATTCCTACAAGGTAAGGTACGAACTCCTGAACTAATACGTAGCAAAGGTAAACATAGTAGGTTTCAATTCCTACAAGGTAAGGTACGAACTGTGACACTTACATTTGAAACTGCGGAAATTCAAGCGTTTCAATTCCTACAAGGTAAGGTACGAACTATAGATTACGTTATAATTATATTACATATTATTACTTTTTGCAACCTTTTTGAAAAACTCATAATAAATAATAAACAATATTAACGTAAAATACTTTGGAGTTACATAAATTTTTTATTTTTTTCAGTCGATCTCCAGGACTTTTTACACTACTACACATCGACTGAATTTTACTATAAAAATTTTGTTTCGTTTATGTACATTTAATTTGTAAAAGGATAACCGTGGAATGTTATAAAAAACTCTCCGCACAAGGCGGAGAGGTGTGATGATGATTTATCTTAATCTTTTACTTTAAATCTGTTTATTGAATTTAGCAGCTTTTCAGAAAGTTCGAAAAGTTTTTTAGAAGTTTCAAATGTTTCTTTTATTAAATCTTCTTGTTTGATTAGTTCGTTTGATGCTTCTTCAAGATTTGATGAGATTGAGAGTATAGAAGAGTTAATAGTATCCATAGCTGAACTCATTTCTTCAGTGCTTGCACTTTGCTCTTGTGCGCTTGCGGCAAGGTTTTCTACCATATTTGTCATTTCCATAATATTATTTAGAATGTTTTCAAAGCTTTCTTTAACTGATATAGCTTGTTTTGTTGCAGTTAAAACAATTTCATTTGTTTCTTTAGTAGCTTGACTTGCATTAATACTTTCTTTGAGAATTTCGTTCAATATTTTTGAGATATTTTCTGTTGCAACCTTACTTTCTTCAGCAAGTTTTCTTATTTCATCAGCAACAACTGCAAATCCTTTTCCTGCTTCACCAGCCCTTGCTGCTTCTATTGCTGCGTTTAATGCAAGCAAGTTTGTTTGTTCCGCAATTGAATTGATTGTTTCAACTATTTTGTTTATATTTTTTGCTCTTTTTGATAGGTTTTCAACTACATTTTGGGTAAACTCTGCTTTTTCTTTTGTTTGCTCTATTATTTGAGAAATGTTTATTATTTCATTTTGTCCTTTCTTTGAGAGTTCAGTAACATTTTGAGCATTTTCACTAAGATTTTGTGCAGCACTTGAAACAGTTTGAGCAGTACTTGCTACTTCCTGGACTGCGGCTGTTACTTGTTGAACAGCAGCAGAAGCATTTGTAGCTTCTGAAGCTATTTCACTGAATTTTCGTACAAGATTTTCTATTTGTTCTTTAGAGATTTCTGAAAAGTTTGAAACTTTTTTAGCTTCATCTTCGACTTCTTTGGCATTTAGTTCAATGTTTTTAACTATTTGGTTTAAAGAGTCTATCATTTGAATAAGAGAGTTCGAAAGGTTTCCTATTTCATCTTTCGAGAAATAGTTTACTCTTACTGTTAAGTCGCCTTCAGATACTGTTTTTGAAGCTTCTGTGATATTTTTTAAAGGTTTTATAATGAATTTATTTGAAATTAATTGTCCAAAGCCTATACTTACAGCAAAACCTATAATAAATATTATTACCAGATTAACTGTTTCTTTATTGACGGTTCTAAGAAGAGTGTCTTTATCAGCTATACTTGCAAATATCCAACCGTTTGGAAGTTTATTAAAACTTACAAGTAACTTTTTGCCATCATCGTCTTTTAGTTCAAATATTCCTGCTTTTGAATTGTTGCTTATTTTTTTGAATAAAGTTGTTTGACTAGCATCTGCTCCTATAAACTCTGAGTTCGAGTGTAAAATAATATTTCCTTGGCTACTGAAAAGTATATGTGTTTCATTTGAAGTATTTGAATCAAGAGATATTATTTCCTCTGAAAGTTTCGTTATATCAATATCGATTGCTAAAACTGCATCTTTACTATTTAAAGAAGTTTTCTTAGAAAGAGTCATGAGGAATTTATTTGCAATACTGTCTTTATATGGTTCTGAAATAGCAATTTTCCCTCTCTTTTTAATTGCATCTTTGTACCATGGTTGTGTAGTTGGATCAAAGTCTTCTGGGATTTCAATGTTAGGATAGATATATATATCTTTTTCAGCAGCAACATAAACAAACACTAGGTTCTCATATCCGTTTTTTGTGTTTTTGAATAAGTTCATAACGTTATTGAGGCTTTCATTCTTAATGTTTAAATCCAGGTTGTTTAGTATCTGAGAGTAAAAGTTGATTTGGCTCCATAATTTTTCTGAGAAGTAGTTAGTGTCGTTTCCCAATAAAGCCTTTTCGTTTTCTACAAGCGATGCTTTCATTGAGTTTATAGAATAAACTCCAAGTAAAATCATGAAAATGCCTAAAATAGAAGTTATGATCAATATTTTAATGGATAAACCCAGGTTTTTAATAATCTCACCTCCAGAGGTTATATTTTGTTTTTCAATTATTAATTTTATACTTTCATATTGTAAAAATATAGTAGGTTTATGTAACAATTCTACTTTAAAAGTTTATAGTTTGAAACATTTTAAGAAAATTGTTTTTTATCAGTAAAGCAGTAAATCAATTTTGGTGGAAGTTAAGTTTTTGTTTTTAATAGAATAGGTATAAAAAAGCATACTTTAGTATAAAGGTGTTTAATGATATTTTTCACACTTTATCTTTTTTACTTAAAATTAATTCATTTTACACACATTGGAAAAGTTTTAAATAACATGATAACATTAAAAATGGATAACTATACAAAAAGGGAGGAGTTAGAATGAGAATAGTTTCTTGGGGTTTAGGTGCGATGGGAAGTGGTATTGCAAAAAATATTGTTCAAAGTGGCTATATGAAATTGGTAGGAGCTATTGATTTAAATCATGCAGGTAAAGATGTCGGCGAAGTACTTGGGATGGAAAAATTAGGGATAGTTGTAGGTAGAGATAAGGAAATAATAGAAAAGACTAACCCAGATCTTGTGGTTATAGCTACATCTTCTTTTGTTAAAGAAGTGCTTCCACAAATAGAATATGCAGTAAAAAATCATTGCAATGTAGTAACTATTGCAGAAGAGATGGCATTTCCTTTTGACTCACACCCAGAAGAATCTTTATACATGGACAGTCTAGCAAGAAGATATGGAGTTACAATACTTGGAACAGGAGTAAACCCTGGATTTGTTCTTGATACATTGATTCTCTCATTGACGGGAGTATGCAATAGAGTAGACAAGATAGTGGCAAGAAGAATAAACGATCTTTCGCCGTTTGGAAAAACTGTTATGGAAACTCAAGGGGTTGGAACAACTCCAGAACAATTTGAGGAAGGTTTAAAAACTGGAAAGATAGTTGGACATATAGGTTTTCCACAAAGTATTATGATGATTGCAAGAGCACTTGGATGGAATATTACTAAAATTGAAGAAGAAAGAAAACCAATTATTTCAAATGTTCACAGAGAAACACCTGTGGTGAAAGTGGAACCAGGGATGGTAGCAGGTTGTAATCACTCTGCAAAAGCATATATCGGAGATAAAGTAGTAATTGAAATGCAACATCCTCAACAAATTCATCCACATCTTGAAGGAGTTGAAACAGGAGACTACATAGAAATTTGCGGTGATCCAGATATAAAACTTGCGATAAAACCTGAAATTCCAGGTGGAAAGGCAACAATAGCGATTGCAACAAACATGATTCCAATTGTAATTGGTGCAGAGCCAGGATTAAAAACAATGGCAGATCTTCCAGTACCACGTTCAGTTTTGTCTATAAAATGATAAGAAGGTGGAAAGCATGAAGGCAAAAAAGGGAGATTGGGTTCAAATAGAAAAACTGCTTTTAAAACCGGAAGAAAGAACGGCACCTCTTCCAGAAGATACTAAAAAGGTACCTTTAAAAATGAGAGTTAAAGGATTTTTGCAGAACGAAGATGCAAATATAGGAGATGAAGTAGAAATATTAACTCTTATTGGAAGAAGAGTAACAGGAACGCTTGTTGCGATTAATCCAAAATACGAACATGATTTTGGTGAGCCAGTTCCCGAACTTTTAACTATAGGTATTGAACTTAGAAAGATTTTAGAAGGTGATAATGATGCGTGACTTATCATATGATGCAGTAATGTCTAGGAAAAACGAAATAATGAAGAAAGCAGTTGGAATAGATTATGAAAAATTCATATCTTCTGAAATAATATTTGACTATGAAAGGATGATGCAAGAAGTAGGCTATTCACTTGATAAAGTAAGAGAAATTCAAAGTGAGACGGGAGTTGGGAATACTCCTCTTGTAGAGTTAAAACAGATAAACAGGCTTATAAAAAAGATTGCTCCAAAGGGGAAAGGTGCAAGAATTTTTATTAAAGACGAAGCTACAAACCCTTCAGGGAGTTATAAAGATAGAAGAGCATCCGTAAGTGTATACCACGCACAAAAGCATGGATATAAAGGTGTTATTGCTGCAACAAGTGGAAACTATGGTGCTGCTGTTGCATCTCAAGCAGCCAAAAGAGGCTTAAAGTGTATTATCACACAAGAATGTTACGACAATAGATGGGTAGGACAGCCAGAAATACTTGAAAAAGCAAGATCCTGTGAGGCATACGGTGCGGAAGTAGTTCAATTAACGGTTGGGCCAGAGCTATTTTATTATACCCTTGTTTTACTTGAAGAAACGGGATTTTTTAATGCATCTCTTTATACACCGTATGCGATAGCAGGTGTTGAAAGTCTTGGATATGAAATAGCAGAGCAAACTATGCAAATGGTTGGTAAATATCCCGATGCAGTTGTTATAACACATGCAGGTGGAGGAATTTTAACTGGAACAGCCAGAGGATTAAAAAAGGCAGGAGCAAGTGAGACAAAAATAATAGCAGCAAGTGTAAACCTTAGAGGGCTACATATGGCAAGTGATAATGACTTTAACAAAAAATACTTTACAACTGGTCATACAGGATTTGGTATTCCATTTGCAACATTCCCTGATAGGTCAGATGTTCCAAAGAATGCGGCACGTGCATTGAGATATATGGATAGATATCTTCTTGTAACTCAAGGTGAAGTCTTCTATATAACTGAAATGCTTGCACAACTTGAAGGAATGCAAAGAGGTCCGGCAGGAAATACATCACTTGCAGCTGCATTTGCGCTTGCATTGGAAATGGATGATGATAAAGTAATAGTTGTAAACGAAACCGAATACACTGGGGCAGGAAAATTGCCATCTGCACAATTAACTTTTGCTAGAAAAATGGGTATGGAGATAAAAAGAGGAGATCCAATAAAAGAAGATCTTCCAGGGAAAAGAATAGTTATACCAGAGCATCCTTCCCAGATTGGATACATTGAATTTGATATGGATGAAGTTAGAAAGAGTTATGTAAAAGAAGTAATAAAAAGGTATAACAAGAAGGAGTTTAACAAGCAAGAAATAGAGTTTATGGCTCAAGATACAAATACCACCACAGAGAAAATAGTTAAATTTGTTAAAGAACTTGGAGGTGAAGTAATTGAAGCCTAGAAAAGATGATTTTTTAGAAAGAAGCAAACATTTACAAAAAATGACTGATGATGAATTAAATCAATATTTTTGGCATCTTGTTGAAAAGGTTGTAGATCCTTTAATAGAACTTGCAAAAAACCATACATCACCCTCTGTTGAAAGGTCAGTTCTTTTGAGAATGGGGTTTAATAGTATCGAAGCATCAAAACTTGTTGACATGATATTCCAGAGAGGACTCCTTGGTAAGGGTGCTGGTCATATCGTTTGGAAAATTGCAAGAGAGAAAAATATGGATATTATAGAAGCAGGTAGAGCATTGATTGAAGGAAAATATTGGGAAGATGTTGATAGGCTCTTCAAAGGGGTGAAAAATGATGCTTGATCCTAAGAAGCCAATAGATATAGATGAAATATTGAAAGATCTGGACAAATATCGCCCAAAAAGGAAAGGTTGGACCTGGAGAAAGAAGTTACCAGAAGGTTCAAAAATTGGTGATTATGAATATTACCAAGTCAGCGAAAATTTAGAAAATTCTATTCCACTTCCAGCTGCACATTACTTTGGAAATATTGATCCTCAACCGGAAGTAGTAATTACTTCAGAAATAGCATCAGGAAGGTTCGAAGATGATATAAGAAGGATGAGAATGGCAGCTTGGCATGGTGCAGATCATATTATGGTTATACGAACTCTTGGTCAATCACACTACGATGGACTCATAGAGGGTACACCAGAAGGTGTTGGTGGAATTCCTATCACAAGAAAGCAACTACGTGCAACGAGAAAAGCTCTTGACCTAATTGAAGAAGAAGTAGGTCGTCCAATTAATTTTCACAGTTATGTTTCAGGCGTTGCGGGGCCAGAGATAGCAGTTTTATTTGCAGAAGAAGGTGTTAATGGTGCACACCAGGATCCACAATACAATGTTTTGTATAGAGGTATAAATCCTATTAGATCTTTTGTTGATGCAGCGGTTGCAAAAAAGATAATGGCATCTGTTAATATGCTCCAAATTGACGGTGCACACAATGCTAACGCATCAGCAAAACTTGCGTGGACGGTAATGCCTGAACTATTAGTCCAACATGGAATAAATTGCATGTATTCTTTAAAGGCAGGAATGAAAAAAGAATATATAGCGCTATCTACAGTTCCTCCAGTTGTTGCTCCAATGCCTGAGTTTAGGTATAACCTTCCATATGCTGTAGCATTGAGAGAATTATTTGATGGATTTAGATTTAGAGCCCAAATGAATACAAGATACATAGAATCTGATCTTTTTGATGCTACAAGAATACACGTTTTAAATACATTAATTTCAAGACTCACGTCAGCAGATTTACAATCAACTATTACTCCGGATGAGGGAAGAAATGTTCCATGGCATGTAAATTCAATTCGTGGTGTTGAGACTGCAAAACATACATTAGTTGCATTAGATGGAATGAAAAAATATGTAAAAATTGATGAGAAAAAGATAAGAGAAAAAGTAAGAGAACTGAAAATGAGGGCCATTCTCATGCTGGAAGAAATTTTGGATATGGGCGGATACTTTGAGGCATTAGAAGCTGGAATGTTTGTGGATAATGGATACTACCCAGAAAGAATTGGCGATGGAATAGCAAGAAAAAAGGATGGAGAAATTGCCGCTGGAACAGTCGTACCAAGGGATGAGGACTATATGGCTCCTGTTTGTGAGCACTTTGGATACAACAATCTTCCTGAAGGTATCGAAAAACCTTGTGATCTTATAGGCGGTTGTACACTTCATAACCCCGATAAAATTCAGTTTATTGATGAATTAGATGAAACAGATAATGTTAATGTAAGGCTTGAAAGAATCAGAGATATGAAAAAGAGGAATGTAATAAAGCCTGAAGTTGAGTGGTTTTCTGATGGTTGGATTCAACTAGATATGACATTTGCATTACCAGAAGAATTAGCAGAAGCTGCTGCAATTTCTTTGTGTAAGAAACTTGGGTTAGAGGAGATTACAGTAATTCACAAGGGAGTTCTTCATCCTGCAGAAGGAACATATATTGAGGTAAAAGCAAAGGTTCCATTTGAAATTGAAGTTGATAAATTGGAAATTCCAAAGAAACCTGAAACACTACCAGAGGAAGAAATATTCGAATATGTCAAAAACAATCCAATTCATGTTGTAGCAGGTACTGTTGGTAACGATGAACATTCAGTGGGATTAAGAGAAGTTTTGGATATAAAACATGGTGGAATTGAAAAATATGGAATTAAGTATACTTATCTTGGAACAAGTGTCCCACCTGAAAAACTCATTGATGCAGCAATAGAAACAGGCGCGAAAGCTATTTTAGCATCTATGATTATTACACACAACGATGTTCATGTTCAAAACATGAGAAAGCTCCATGAGCTTGCTATAGAAAAAGGAATTAGGGATAAGATTATTATAGTTGCAGGTGGAACTCAAATAACAGATGATCTTGCAAAAGAAAATGGGATGGATGCAGGCTTTGGAAGAGGAACAAAAGGAGTACATGTTGCATCATTCTTGGTAAAAAAATTAAAAGAGATGGAAAATAAATAGTAATGAATTTAAGAGTTTTAAAGCGGCCTTTGATAGGCCGCTTTTAATTTTTTGGAAAAATCATAAAGATAAAGCACAGAATTTTTGAATATTATTATGATTGCAACTAGTTGTTTTTTTAGTGGTATAATAAAAATTGAAAGGAGGGTTTTTGTGAAAATAGTAGATACACATGCGCATTTGCATATGAAGCATTTTAATGAAGATAGGGAGAAAATTATAAAAAATTTTGAAAATGATGGTATTGAGTTTATAGTTAATGTAGCAACAAATATAGAAGATAGTTATCAATGTATTGAACTTTCAAAAAAGTATGACAAGGTATTTGCAACAGTAGGTATTCACCCACATGATAGCAGTAGTGTACCAAATGACTATCTTGGAATATTGGAAAAGTTAGCAAAGAATGAAAAAGTTGTGGCAATTGGAGAGATAGGATTGGATTATTATAGAAACTTTTCCCCAAAAGAAGTACAACAGAAAGTATTTGCAGAACAGTTAATGCTTGCAAAAGATTTAAAATTACCTGTTGTTGTTCATGTTAGAGATGCATATGAAGATGCATACAATATACTTGAAATGATCGGCCCGTTTGATGGTGTAATTCATTCCTTTAGTGGTGATAGAGAGTATGCTTTAAAATTTGTCAAATTAGGTTTTTATCTAGGAATTGGTGGGCCATTAACATACAAAAAAAATCAGCAATTAAGAGATATTGTAAGATTAGTTGGAGAGGAAAATATAGTTACGGAAACTGATTGTCCATATCTTCCTCCACAACCTTATAGAGGAAAGAGAAATGAGCCATCTTATGTAAAATATGTAGTAGAAGAAATAAATAAATTGATCGGTGAAGATGTTTCTGAAAAGCTAATAAATAATGCTAGGGAACTGTTTGGGGTGAATGTATGATTCATGCTTTGAATGGAAAAGTTGAAAGTATAGAAAATGGTAAGGTATATGTAAATGTAAATGATTTAATATATGAAATAATTGTAGGAGATACGGGAGATTTTGAGGAATATATAAATAAGAATGTAAAAATATATACAAAAATGGTTGTAAGTGATGATGGAATAAGTTTGTATGGCTTTTTAGAGGTTATTAAACTAAAACTTTTTGAAAAGTTGATTGGTGTGAACAAGCTTGGGCCAAAAAGTGCTTTGAAGATTATTTCATCAAACAGTGTTGAGTCAGTAGTAAGTGCTATAATCAATGAGGATGTAAAGGCGCTCTCGAGCCTACCTGGAATAGGGCCAAAAACTGCAGAGAGAATAGTTTTAGAACTAAAAGACACAATTAAAGAGTTAGATATAAGCATCGATGAAAAAGATAGAAAAGTTCTAGAAGCTATAGAAGCATTGGTTACTTTGGGGTTTAATAGGAATCAGGCTAAAAAGGCTGTAAATAAAGTTGCAGAAAAAGACGATAAATTAGATGATATTATTAAAAAGGCGTTGAGATTTTTAAGCAGGTGATACTATGAAAGTATC
The DNA here is from genome assembly GCF_014201655.1 of Thermosipho japonicus. Classification (NCBI taxonomy): domain Bacteria; kingdom Thermotogati; phylum Thermotogota; class Thermotogae; order Thermotogales; family Fervidobacteriaceae; genus Thermosipho; species Thermosipho japonicus. The sequence goes on along the minus strand of NZ_JACHEX010000001.1, from coordinate 662,966 downwards.
TGCTATCTCAAATCCAATGCTTGGTTATAGGCTTGATCCTGGAGAGCCTGGCCTTTCACATGGTGCTCCGGCGAGTAGAAGTGTTTTAAGAGTTTTATCTCAAGAATTGAGCAATTATTATGCCTTTGAAAGAAAAGCCCAAAAAGAAGGCGGATATATTATATATGGTGGAATATATCTTGATCTTAGAAAAAGAGGTTCTTTTCTTGCTGCTGTTGCAGGCAAGACAAGGGTTTGGATGTATATTCCGGGAAAAAGTGATCAAGACAAGGAAAATTCTGAAAATGAAGGTTTAAAGGTTGATACAAAGCACGTTTCTGAAAAAATTAGGCAGCTGCAGTTAAAATTACAAATTGAAGATGACCCAGTTAAGAGAGAAGAATTAGAGAGACAGATTTTAATGCTTGAAATAGCAAAAAATGCGTTGCAGTTTGGTATGAATTTTCCAAAATATTTACTTGGAATATTGTTTGATCAAACTGCATAGATGAAATATGAGAGGTGTAAAAATGAAATTATCTGAAATTATAGAAAAGATAAATGCAGAAGTGGTTTATTTAAAAGAGGATTGCGATATTCTCCATGGTTGTACCGGCGATCTCTTAAGTATGGTAATGAAGAATGCCAAAAGTGATTCTATCTGGATCACAGTGCAAAATCATGTAAATATTATTGCAGTTGCCTCAATGGTTGGTATAAAGGCCGTTGTTTTGTGTGAAGGACTAGAGTATTCACCTGATACAATTGAAAAAGCAAAGGAAGAAGGAATTAGTCTTTTAAAATCAAATGAAAGTTCTTTTGTTGTTTCAGGTAAAATCTATTCACTTGGAATACTATGAAATGTGACTTACATGTTCACACTTGCCTTTCACCTTGTGCCGATATTTCAATGGTACCTGGTGTTTTTAAAAATTCATTTCTTGATGTAGTTGCCCTTTGCGATCATAACAGTGGAAAAAATGTAAGAGTATTTTCAAATGTGTTAAAAGAATTTGGAAAGGTAGTAATTCCAGGTATCGAGATACAAACAGTTGAAGATGTCCATATTTTAGGATATTTTTATGATATAGATTCGCTAGAAAATTTAACCGAGATTGTTTATACTCACCTTCCAAAGATTAAATACGATCCTGAAAAATTTGGTTATCAACTTTATGTAAATGAAAAAGACGAGTTTATTGGTATGGAATTTACTCCCCTTTCTTTTCCTACCGATTTATCTTTAAGTCAAGCTGTTGATTTAATAAATGAGTATAATGGTATTCCCGTATATGCTCATATTTCAAGAAAATTTGGCGTTTTATATCAACTGGGAATTTTTCCTAATGAAGATGTTAAAGTTGTGGAAGTTAACAGTAAAGATGATTTGTTGATGGCAAGAAAACATGGTTTTGTTGCCCTAAGTTCTTCTGATGCACATTTTATAAATCAAATTGGTGAAAGGTATAGTATAATTGAAGGTGAAAAAAGTGTGAAAAATATATTAGGTAGTATTATTGAAGGCAAGGTGAAAACTATATGGGACTTGTGACTCTTGCTGACCATGTTCAAGATATTACTGAAAATTCTATTAAAGCGGGTGCAAAAAATATAACTTTGGAAATATATGAAACAGATGATGAGTTCACATTTATTGTCACTGATGATGGACCTGGTATAAAGGATGTTGATAAGGTGTTTGATCCTTTCTATACAACCAGACCTAAAGAGATTCGGAGGTTTGGTTTAGGATTGCCATTTTTAAAGCAAGCAGCAGAAATGACAGGAGGAGAGGTAAAAATTGAAACAAAGCTTGGAATTGGGACAAAAGTCTACGCAAATTTTAAAAAATCTCACATTGATTGTCAACCTGTGGGAGATTTGATAATGGTATTTTTGAGTCTTTTAATGAACCGAGATGTTAATTTGACAATCAAAAGATGTAGATATAATGACTGCTATGAAATTAGTAGTGAAGTTGTTAAAAAGTACTTAGGAAGTCTAGATAGTGCAGAAAAAATTAACATTTTAAAGGAAATGATTGAGGAATTAGAAAAACGAGGAGGTTAGGGTATGAAAAAAGTGTTGGTTGTTGTTTTGAGCCTTTTTTTTGTTTTATCATTTTCATTTGTGCTTGAGAAAGTATCTTTTAACGGATTAAGTTCTCTCAGCGAGAAGGATTTAAAATTTGCATATGAAGATTATTTAGGAATGGATGTGAATGATTATGCTATAAATAACATTGTAAGGAATTTAAAATCAACAGGGTATTTTTCAAGTGTTGAATGGGAAAAAGTTGAAAAAGATAATGTTGTTGAATTAGTCATAAGTGTGGTTGAAAATAGAAAAATAGAAAAAGTTAGTCTAGAAATTAATGGAGTTGGATTAATTGAAAAAGAGACTCTTGAATCATCAATTACATTGAAAGAGGATAAGCCTTTTAGTTTTATAAAATTTAAAGAGAGTATTGAAAATATAACAAAGATATATAAAGACAACGGATATCTTGTTTCAAATGTGTTTTCTAAAAATAAGGATCAAGCATTTGTATACGTTAGCGGTACTGTTGGGTCAACAGAAGTAACTTTTAAAGTAACAGAATATGCATTATACGATATAGAATTTTCTGGAAACACAAAAGGTATAGAAGAAGTTTTGTCTGATATTAAGAAAGAAGCTAAAATAAAAGAATACAAAGATTATCTAGAAAAAAATTGGCTTTTGAGATTATTCGACAGTGAAAAAGATTACTATCCAAAGCTTTCAGACATACAAAAAGTTTACCAGCAATTAAGTAAATATGTATATTTTTCACCATATACGAATTTACAATTTTTAGAGGTTGATACTGAGAAACCATCTAAAAAATTGAATTTTGTAATTGTTCAAAATACAATTACAAGGGAGCCAGTTTATATACAAAAGGTTGATATTGCAGGTAATACATTAAATGATTTTAGTGAATTAGAAACGTTATCGGGAACATTTACAAATATTGAGCTTTTAAATATTGTTCAAAAAGTAAAAAGTTGGTACGATTCGAAAGAGTATTTTATTGAGATTAATCCAAAACTTGAAAATGGAATTTTCAAAGTGGAAGTTTTGGAGTATAAATTTGGGAAATTAAATATTGACGGTTTAATCAGGACAAAGGAATATACATTTGATGATTTAATAAAAGTTAAGCCAGGTGATTATGCAAATAGAAATAGTCTTAGAGATACATATGTTGAAATCTATAAGACTCAATTTTTTGAAGATATAGATTTTGATATAACTCCTTCTTCAACTGATACCTTAGATGTGACATTGATCGTTAAAGAAAAAGAAAAAAGGTTTAATTTTGTTGGAGGAGGTGCTTGGGGCCCCCCTGGAGATGATAGACCTTGGTATGAAGGTTTTGCAGCTCAAATGCAATTAAAAACGACTAATCCTTTTGGACTTGGCCAAACAATAGGCTTAAATGTTTCACTTGGATTGACTAATAAGGTTATTGGTTTGGAATATTCAATAAGGAAGCCTTTTGGAAAGCCTGTGATTTTTGGTAGTACTTTAAATTATAGTTATAAGAATGATTCATTGGAAGATGTGGCAAGTAATAACTTTGATTTTAATATTTCTCTTAGCACTTTAAAGATAAACAACAACAGTTTTAGTTTTGGAGTGGGTGTAAATTACAAGAAAACTATTTCTGCAACTCCGACAGAGTATTTTGGTGCAAATGTGCTCGTTGGGTACAATTACGAGAATCTTGATGATTTGATTATTCCGACAAAAGGAATTAATTTAAATCTTATGGGGCAAAAATATTTTAAATTAACAGGTGATGCACCGGTTGCTTTAAAAGTTCAAGAGGAATTTTCTTTACATATTCCATTTAACAACATAGTAGTTGCTTCAAGGTTATATGCTTCCCAGCTTTTCCAAGAAGAAGGAAGTACGATTTACAATTATCTAAACGGTTTAAATGGTCTTAGAGGTGCAACTTTAGAAGGTAATAAAACATTGTTATTAAATAATGATTTAAGGTATGTTTTAAAAGAAAATACTAATATGCCATTCTATGTTGCTCTATTTTCAGATTTTGCATATGTAGGGGAAGATTATATCTTTGATAAGTGGAATTATTCATTTGGTATTGAGCTTGGAATTAACGTCCCAATGTTTGGGCTTTTGAGATTTGGGGAGGCATATTACAATGATAATTGGAACTTTTTCTTCCTTATGGGTAAAACATTTTAAGGGAGGTCTAGCTGTTGAAAATAAGGATTGAAGAAATTTTGAAAGAAAAAGGAAAAATTTTTGCAGTTTCTTCTGAAAGCCCATTTTATGTTGACTATAAGGGTGGACAATTAGGAGATAGAGGAAAAATAGGTAATGCTAACGTTTTATCAGTAATTACAAAGAATGGAAAAATCTATCATGAAATTGATAGGGAGGTAGATCTAGGAGAAAATAATGTTGAAATAGATTTAAAGCATCAGTTGTTTGTAAGGCAACATCATACAGGACAGCACATTTTATCGGCTGTATTTGAAGAGCTTGCTGATATAAGTACTGTTGGATTTAGAATGGGATTTGAATATACCACTATTGATTTAAATGTTCCTTACGTTGTGGAAGAATTGTTGGATGAAGTAGAAGAAAGGGTAAATAGTATAATTACTGAATGTGTTGATGTGCAAGAAATATTAGTTGAAAAGGAAGAGGTTGATAGATTTCCTTTGAGAAAGAAATTAAGTGATAAAGTTGAAGAAATGGTAAGGATAATAAAAATCGGTGAGTATGATTATTCTCCTTGTGGAGGATATCACGTTGAGAACACGGGCCAAATAGGACTTTTGAAAATTTTAAAAACAGAAAAAGTAAAAGGGGAATTAACGAGACTTTATTTTGTTGCAGGATTTAAGGCGATGGAATATTTTAGAAATTATTCTAAAATACTTAAAAATATTTCGGTAAGTCTTACAAGCTCAATCTTCGAAGTTGAAGACAAAGTTAAATCCCTTTTGGGTGAAGTAAAAGGAAAATCTTCAAGGGTTGAAAGTTTAGCGGAAAAACTAGCATGTTACAAGAAAGATGAACTAAAAAAATTAAAAGAAGATGTTTATTTTCTGCATGAAGAACCAGAAATTTTGAGATATATTCCAAAGTATTTTGATAAAGAAGGACTTCTTGTGCTATACGATGGTAAAAATTACAGTTTTACATCAAATTCTTCAAAGTATATAGTAAGGGATATAATATCTGATCTTAGGGAAAGATTTGGGGGAAAAGGTGGAGGAGGAAAAGAAAAGGGAAATTATTTACCTAGTGATGGCGTGAATATAAATATGATCTTGGAGGTGTTAAAATGAAAAAGTTGACTGTTTTGTTTGGTGTGTTTTTATTTGGTATACTTCTTTTTTCCAATGCATTAGATTTTATGCCTAAAGAATATGATGTTGTAATGTATATACCAGATATTTCAAAATTGTATGATGCAGTAAAGCAAACTAATGCAGGGGATATTTTGGCAAATCAAATAGGACTTGAGCAAATGTTTACTGGAGTAATTGAGCAACAATTAATGATGCAAGGATATACTTTAGATGATTTGGATATTTTTAAGGAACTACTTATTGTAGCTGGAAAAGAGAGTACACTTTTAGTTTTGGGTCCATCAAAGGATCCAAATAAAATTAAGGAGCTTTTTGAGAACTTCTCAGGACAAAGCCTTCCAGAAGAGATAAAGATTATTAATGGTTATTTTGTTGTTGGCGAAAATTATGGAGGAGGAACTCTTCCTGAGGAATTGGAAGATTTCTTGAATAAAGGCTATCTTGCTGTTTCATATATTAATACGAATGAGGAAGATTTTAAAGTAAAGGGTTTTGGATATGCAGCTTTAAGAGATAACGAGGTAGAATTCCATCAAGAGATTGTTCCGCAAGATGATAAAACTAAGCAGCTTTTTAATGATATTGCATCAAAAGATGGAATTGACATTTTAAAGGATGAAAATATTGGTGGAGATTTATTTGGCTTTATTAATAGAAAATTACCTGATTCGCTTTTAAAGAGTCTACCAGTTGATTTACCTAAGGTTCTGGAAGGATTTAGTGGAACGGCTTATATAAGTGGTGATATATCAAGTGTTTTAACAAATGCATTATCTGGGATGCAAGTTTCTAATGTTCCATTTTACGGTGTAGTTTACTACAATAATCCATCGTGGGATATGATTGAAGGGGAAAAGAGATTTGAAAATATTGGTGGGAAGAAATATGGAATTGTTGAAACAGAAGAAGGAACGCCTGTTTTATACATTAATCTTTCAAATGAAAAGATAACATTCTATGGAGTATCACCTGATGAATATGTAGCTGGTGATAAAGAATTTATAAAAGAAAATTACAGTTCTGATTATGTAGTAGGATTATTTGTGAATTTAAGGCCTATGATATTTAATTTTATAGGAATTGATAGTGAATCTTATTTCAAATTTTATGGATATTTTAAAGATGGAAAACTCATAGAAAAAGCTCTACTAAAGTGAAAAATAATTAATTTAACATAAGCCCCCTCGTAGAGAAAAAGAGGGGGCTTATGTTATAATATATAATTGAAACTTGTAAAAAAAATTAACGGACGAGGTGATTTAGTTGAAAAATTTCAAAGATATGACTATATCTGATATTTTAAAAGAAAACAGGTCTTTTGTTGAAGAATCTATTTCAAGAATAAAGAAGGTCGATGAAAAGATAAATGCTTTTATAACAGTGGTTGAAAATGCAAATGGCAAAATACCAATAGCGATAAAGGATAATATTGTAACAAAGGGAATTAGAACAACTTGTGCCTCAAAAATTCTAGAGAATTTTGTGCCCCCATATAATGCAACAGTGGTTGAAAAATTAATTGCAAATGACTTTGCAATTGTTGGAAAAACAAACTTAGATGAATTTGCAATGGGGACAGGAACAGAATATTCTGCATTTTTTGTAACAAAAAATCCTTGGGATCATGAAAGAGTGGCCGGGGGGAGCAGCGGGGGATCTGCGGCAGCTGTCGCCAGTGGACAGGTTGTTGCTGCGCTTGGAAGTGACACAGGAGGATCTATACGACAGCCTGCCGCATTTTGTGGAGTTGTTGGGTTTAAACCAACCTATGGACTAGTCTCAAGATATGGCCTTGTTGCATTTGCGTCATCCCTTGATCAAATAGGACCTATTACAAAAACAACAAAAGATGCAGCATACCTAATGAATATAATATATGGAAAAGATGAAAAAGATGCAACGACTGTTGATAGAAAGATAAATTTTGAGGAATATCTAGATAGTGATTTTTCAAACGTTAAAGTAGCTTATCCAGAAGAGGTTTTTGCGGAAGGAGTTGAAGAAGGAGTAAAAGAAAGATTCGAAGAATTTGTAAAATTTTTGCAAAGAAAAGGAATTAAAGTAGATAAGGTATCTTTTAAAGAACTTTCCTATTCAGTTGCAACTTACTATATAATTGCTCCATCGGAAGTAAGTTCTAACCTTTCAAGGTTTGATGGAGTAAGGTATGGTAAAAGAGAAGAACAAGAGGGTTTATTGCAAACATATTTGAAAAGTAGAAAAAATCTTGGAAAAGAGGTAATTAGGAGAATAATGATTGGAACATTTACATTGAGTGCGGCATATTATGATGCATATTTTGAAAAAGCACAAAAGGTAAGAAGGATAATTTCAAATAAATTGAATGACTTGTTGAAGGAATATGATTTTATAATAACTCCTACTTCTCCAATTACTGCATTCAAAATAGGTGAAGTGAAAGATCCACTTGTTTACTATATGATGGATATTTTTACAATTCCTGCAAATTTAGCAGGTATTCCTGCAATTAGCATTCCTTTTGGATTTTCTAATGGACTACCAGTAGGAATGCAGATAATGGGTAAGCGATTTGATGATGCAAAAGTTCTTGGATTTGCAAATTATATAGAAAAAGATATTCCAGTTGTTTTACCAGAGGAGGAGAAAATATGAGATTTAAACCTGTAATTGGACTTGAAATACATGTTCAACTTAATACTAAGACAAAAGCTTTTTGTTCTTGCCCGGCTGATGTATTTGAACTTGAGCCAAACAGTGCTATTTGCCCTGTATGTACAGGGCAACCAGGGGCCCTTCCTGTTCCTTCAAAGGAAATGTATGAATATGGAATATTACTTGCAAGTGCATTGAATTGTAGAATAAATGAATATACAAGATTTGATAGGAAGAATTACTTTTATCCTGATCTTCCTAAGGGGTATCAGATAACTCAATATTTTTATCCTCTTGCAAATGATGGCTATTTAGAACTTGATGGCGAAAAGATAAGGATTAATAGAATTCATCTTGAAGAAGATGCTGGAAAGCTTGTTCATTCTTCCGAAACAATTACAGAAGCTGAAAGTTCACTTGTAGACATGAATAGATGTGGTGTTCCTTTGGCGGAAATTGTAACAGAACCAGATATCAAGTCTCCAGAGCAGGCAAGAAAATTTCTGGAGAAGTTGAGACAAATATTGAAATATTTGGGTGTAAGTACCGGAGATATGGAAAAAGGTGCTTTAAGATGTGATGCAAACATTTCTGTGATAGATACTGAAGCTAATAGGCAAAGTAACAAAGTAGAAGTTAAGAACATGAATTCTTTTAAATTTGTTGAGAAAGCACTTGAATTTGAATTTGAAAGAATAAAAAATGCAATGCTTGAAGGAAAGGATGTAGAAAAGGAGACAAGAGGTTGGGATTTATCTACAAAAACGACAATTTCAATGAGGAGCAAGGAAGAAGCTAATGATTATAGATATTTCCCTGAGCCAGATATTCCTCCTGTTGTGTTATCATCCGATGAAATAAAGAAAATTGTAGAAAAAATGCCTGAGCTTCCAGATCAAAAGAAAGAACGTTTTATGAAAGAGTATAGCTTGTCAGAATATGAAGCAAATATTTTAACTTCATCTAAGGGCCTTGCAGATTTTTATGAAAAATGTGTGGAGGTTACAAATGATCCAAAAGAAACTTCAAATTGGTTTTTGACTGAACTTTTAAAATATGAAAGTCCAGAAAGTAATTTTGAAGAATTAAAGATTAAACCTACTCACTTTAAAGAATTGTTTGATTTAATTTCTTCCGGAAAAATTACAAGAAATATTGCAAAAGAGGTATTTGAAGAAGTATACAAAACAGGTAAATCTCCTAAAGAAGTTGTAAAAGAAAAAAATATTGAAGTTGTTGGTGATGCATCGTTAATTGAAGAAATTCTCAAGAAAATGTTAGAAGAAAATCCTGATAAAGTTGAAGCATACAGGAATGGTAAAAAAGGATTACTTGGATTTTTTGTTGGTGGTGTTATGAAACAAACTAAGGGAAAAGCTGATCCAAAAGTTGTAAATGAAATTGCAAAAAAACTTCTAGGAGACTGATATTTATGAAAAGACTAAGTGCAATATTTTTAATATTGTTTGGTATTTTTGCTTTTTCAGGGGATTTTTTAGTTTTTGATAATACTATAATTATTAATCATTCACCAATATTTTTAGTCCTTGATGATGGTTTTGGTGTTGGATATTCCTATGCTACAAATACTACATATTACATAGAACAAAAACTAGGTTTTTTGAAAGTAAAAAAACCAGCCAAAACAGAGAATATGAATTTTTCCCTTTTTGTTGGTACAAATTTTGGTATTTATTTATCTATAGGTTATGAAAATCTGAATTTTCCAACATCAAGCCAAGATTTGGAGTTTTTTGTTTCTGATCAATACAGTTTCTTTACATCGAATTCTGATTCCTTTGTTGCGGTTGGCCCTATATCTTTAAGTACTGAGAAGTTATTTTTAAAAAAAGGAAAAGATTTTGGATATTCACTTGATAGGTATTTTGTTAAGTACAAAGATTTTTCTGGATATATTCTTTTGTTAAATGGAAAGAACTTTTTAGGATATTTATATTCTTTAGATAATTCTTTACAGCAAGGAATATTAGCAGGTTTAGGAACTGATTTTGGCAGTTTTTATTTAAATGTTGGAGCAAGGAAATATTTTTCAGCGGGTGAGTTTAGGGGGTTTGGATACGGTTATATTTACTCATCAACTAATGATATATTTAATATAAATTATTTGTTTGGAGTAAAGTTTATAGTTCCTTTGAAAGGGGAATTTTTGGTCTGGGATGGAAAAATTGCTTTCAGATTTAATTGGTAATGTCAACACTCTTTCAGTATATATACACATACCATTTTGTAAAAAAAAGTGTTATTACTGTGACTTTGTAAGTTATGAAGAAGGAAGTGTAGAAAATTATATTAATGCTCTTTCAAAAGAAATTGAGCTCTATGGTGATTATTTAAAAAGGGGCATTAGGACACTTTATATTGGTGGTGGAACACCAAGTTATATTAATGAACATTATATAGAACAATTGGTAAAAAAGCTTGAAAAGTACTTGATTCTTGAAGAATTTACTATAGAGGTAAATCCTGATTCTTTTGATAGGCAAAAGGCACAGTTTTACAAAGAGATAGGTGTTAGTAGATTAAGTATAGGAATTCAGTCATTTGATGATGAAGTTTTAAAAAAAGCTGGGAGAAGTCATGATTCAGCCCAGGCGTTAAAAGCTTATAATGTTGCAAGGGAATATTTTGAAAATGTTAATGTAGATTTTATAATAGGTCTTCCTGGAGAAAGCTGGAGTAGTATTGAGGAAATTGTAAAGTTTATTCGAGAAAATCATCCACCACATATTTCTGTATACTTACTAGAAATTCATGAAGGTACGGTTCTTTCAAGTTTTTACAAAAAAATTCCAGAAGAATCTTATAACAGATATGAAGTGTTACTTGATTTTTTGAAATCTGAAGGGTATGAAAGATACGAAATTTCAAATTTTGCTTTAGATAAAAATTATAGTAAGCATAATTTGGTTTACTGGGCAAATTTAGATTATATAGGGTTGGGATTATCATCCGGAGGACACATAGGAAATCTTAGATATAATAATGTTTCAGATTTTGAAACGTATTATTCTAGGTTAAAACATGACAAATTCCCCAGAAGCTATGAAAATGAGAACACTTTGGAGCGTGAAGTATTAGAAAGTATTTTTATGATGCTGAGAACAAAATGGGGAATAGATAGAAAGCTGTTACCTATACTCCCAGGATTTGAAAAAGTGATTGAACTGTTAAAAGAAAAGTACGATTTTTTTGATGGTCAAAGGTTGAATGAAATGGGTATGGATTTTTCTTCAATTTTCTTTACAAATCTTCTTGAAATCTGGGAGGACTTTTATGAGATATAGTATAATGCTTTTAGTAACTGCAATATTTGTGTTATTTATAATTGCTTCAGTTGCTTTGTATAGTATAGATTTTGCAAGAGAATATTATTCTACTGGTAGTAACTCAAATTTTTTCTTTAAATATATAGTTTACATAAGTTTAAGTATGATTTTGGCGTTATTAATTATTTTCTTTTTACCTGAAAGGTTTATAGAAGATAAAAAATATGTCTGGTTTTTTTACATAATTGTTTTGGCAATGCTTGTTTTGCCTTTGTATGGTCCATTTTCAAGTTATAAGAATGGTGCAAGACGCTGGATAGAAGTTTCTGGTAATACATTTCAGCCGTCGGAGATAGCTAAAATATTTGCTATTTACTTTATAGCTCATTATATAAAAGATAAAGATAATAAAGAAAAACTTTCTTCTTTTTGGAATGGTTTGATGAAGCCACTACTTTTGATTTCTCCAATTTTGTTATTAATATTTGTTGAACCTGATTTAAGTACCACTTTTGTGATATTTTTGACAGCGGTTGTAATGCTTTATTTTGGAGGCACACGTTTTTCTCATGTATTATTTTTATTTGTATTGATTGGATTGCTGTTTATGTTTGGGATTCAATTTGGCCTAATACATAGCTATCAGATAGGAAGAATAAAAAATTATGTTTCAAACGAAATTCCATGGCAGCTCGAGAAAGCTTATGAAGCGATAGGAAATGGCGGAATCATTGGTTCCGGACCGGCGTTAGGTAAGTATTATATACATGTTCCACAGGCAGAGTCTGATTTCATTCTTGCAACAATTGGTGAAAGCTTCGGATATTTGGGAATAATAATTGTAATTTTATCTTATCTTGCGATAGTTACTTCTTTAATAAAAATTTCAGATGAGATCGATAATGAGTTTATTAGATACTTTATTTGGGGATTTTCAACACTTATGATGCTTCAAGTTGTAGTAAATACTGGCGTTGTTAGTGGATTGTTTCCAATTACGGGGATTCCTCTTCCTTTTGTAAGCTATGGTGGAAGTTCTATTTTGGCTTTTTCGATAGGATTTGGTATAATTTTTAGTGAAATTTTTATTGAACGTGGTCGATAATTATTTTGGGAGGTGATAATTTGAGAGTAAATGGTATAAACAATGTGTATAGTTCAGTCAATACTTTGCAAATTAGCTCAGGCAAAAATGCAGCAGCTAATGTAAAAGCACCTGTAATGACCAAGGATCAGATGGCTCAACTTTTAAGCTTTATGACTTATCAACAAAACAAAATGAATTTAAAATTAGTAAGGATCGCATCACAGTTGTACACAGGAAAAAATATTGATCAATTGGTATGAAAGCTAGTGGCTCAAAGCCACTAGCTTTTTTTTAAGAATATATTAACAAAGAGGGGGATATACTTGGATATACTGGAGAAAATTGTTAAAAATGTCTCAGTTGTTATTAAAGGAAAAGAAGAGAAGATAAAAATTATTGTTGCTGCGCTTTTTTCAGGGGGACATATATTGCTTGAGGATGTTCCCGGTGTTGGAAAAACAATGCTTGCAAGGGCACTATCAAAAACGTTTTCTTTGGATTTTAAAAGGGTTCAATTTACACCTGATCTTTTACCATCAGATGTGACAGGATTATATATTTTTGATAAAGAAAGTGGAGAGTTTGTTTTTAATAAAGGACCTATATTTACGAATGTCCTTCTAGCAGATGAGATTAACAGGGCAACTCCTAGAACTCAATCGGCGTTACTTGAAGCAATGGCTGAAAGTCAAGTAACTGTGGATGGTGTAACTCACAAGCTTTATGATGTTTTTTTTACGATAGCAACTCAAAACCCTATTGAATCAGAAGGGACCTTTCCACTTCCTGAAGCACAACTGGATAGATTTATGGTGAAATTATCATTGGGATATCCGGATGAAGTGGCTGAAAAAGAGATGCTTTATTCTCAGCTTTTTGAACATCCTATTGTTGAACTTGGCTCCGTAGTTTCAAAAGAGGAGTTTTTAAATCATCTTTCTAATGTAAAAAATGTTAAGGTTTCTGATGATATAATGAGATACATTGTTGATATAGTAAGTGTTACAAGAAAGCACAAGGATATTATGATAGGTTCAAGTCCAAGGGGTTCTATATTTTTGTTAAATATTTCAAGAGCATATGCATATTTACATGGAAGAGATTTTGTGTTACCTGATGATGTTAAATATCTTGCACCTTATGTATTGAATCACAGAATCATTTTAAGTGTTGAAGCTAGAATAAAGAAAGTTGATAAATACAAGGTGATTGAAGAAATTTTGGAAGAAGTAAAAGTGGTGAAGTAAATGCAAATTGAAAATATAAGGCTAGTATTTTTGACTGTTTTAGTTTTATTTTTGAATTTTTTCAGAATAAATGGTTTTACAATTTTCTTGGATGCTTTTGTTATCATTCAATGGGTTAATTATTCAAGGATTGTAAATATATTTAAGGATATTGATATTGAAGTGAAATTGGATAAAGATAGAGTTTTTATTGATGAAGATTTTAATTTAATTATATCTCTTTGTGGTGTGAAAATACCACTGAATTTATCTATTCCAGAGCTTGGAGAGGGAAAAGTACATTTAAAAGATGTTGTTGTCTTAAAGCATAGTTTTGCAAAGAGAGGAAAATTTAAAATTGAGAAATTTTTTCTAAAGTATGATGCAGTCTTTTTTAATATAATAAAGAAAGTTGAGAAGAAAGATATACAGATAACGGTTTTTCCTAATTATGAGGAAGTTTATTTTAAAAAAGAGAAGTTGCTTGATTTAGTTCCAAATGTCGTTTCGAGAATAAGACTTTTAGAAGATCCAACAAGTATTATAGGAGTAAGAAAGTATGAAAAAGATCCTATAAAGATGATAAATTGGAAGATTTCTGCAAAACTTGGGGATATTTATGTAAAACAAACAGAATATACTTCACAGGGTAGATTATTTCTGGGGTTATTTTTAAACCTCCACTCGCAGATTTTTTCTAAGACTGCATGGAGACCAATATTAAACAAATATGTAGAAGATGCAATACTTGCGGCAAATAGCATTGTAAAAGAAGTTTCCGCTAGAAATATTCCTGTTAAGTTGATAGCTGATACGTCTGAAGGAATAAAAAAGGAATTTTCAAGCGATTGGATAGACTATTATGAAGTTTTATCCACTTCATATGGTTCTTTAGAAGGCTTTAGTTTTGAAGTTTATAACGAAGTAGAGAGAGAAATAATTTTCAATGATACTCTTCTTATTATTACAATGTTTCTTAGTGAGAAAGATCTGGAGAAAATTATGCGTATTAGAGAAAGGGTTTCTAGAATAATAATACTTGTAATGCCTTATGGTTTTAGAAGGTATAATACCAAAAAATTTAAGAGTTATTTAGACATTCCACAAGATATCGAGGCAATAAAGAAAAACTGTGCAATTTTGAGGGAGAATGATATTCATGTGATCGTATATTTAGAAAATATGTTGCTTCAGGAGGGAATAGAACTTGTTAATTGATATATTAACGGTTTTTTTAGTTTCCTTTTCGTTTTGGAAGATTAACATACTTTTTGTAATACTGTTTATGCTACTTTTTTTATCTTTTTATAGATTTAAATGGTTGTATTTTTTAGTGATTGTTTTGAGTATTATTTGGTTTAAAAATCCTTTCCCTGTCTTTTTAATTTATTTATATGAAAAAGTGAGAGCCAAAGAATATTTTTTGATTGTCTTTTTATCAGTTGTAACCTTTTTTTACAGTATAAAAGTTGCAATAATTTCGTCGGTAATAGTCTTGCTTTATGTTTTTAGAAAAAGATTCTATATTTTACTTTTTTTAATTCCACTCATTTTTATACCAAGCATTTTTTCGCCTATAAAAAGTGTTGGAATAGTAGAATATGAGATTACCCAAAATCCGCAAGTAGATATGATGCAATCGTCTAAAGTCCAGGAAAATTCAACTGAGCCAGTCAAAAAAGAGGAAGTAAAAAAACAGGTTATTACTGATGTGACAGTTTCTGAGGATTCTAACCTTGAAAAGAGCAAGATTTTTGGCTTGTTTTTTGTGTCCTTGGCCGGTCTAATAATTTTGTATGTATTTTTGAGATTGAAAAAGGATTTTTCTTTTAAGATTTTAGCTATTGGATTTTTAACATTTTTATACGCCTTTTTAATATACTTTGTTTTAGTTCCATACATAGTAAAAACTGACAATAGTTATTTACAAGCTTTTGGAGCTTCAAATGTTGCGGTAGAAAAGCTTAAGCCTGGCGAGTATGAAAAAAACATGCAAGCAACTAAGACTGAAATTACTATTGAAGAAAAGCCGTTGATTAAACCAATTTATATTTTGAGATTTATTAACATAATATCAGTAATTGTATTTGCAATTTCACTGTACATTCTCTTTATGTTTTTAACTGCTCCCAAAAAACAAGTAGAAGTCATAAAGGAAAAAGAAAATATTTGGAAGTCGGAAGATACTTTTGAAGATTTAATAGATATAAAAAATGGTAGAGACTTTATAAGGCGAGCTTATGTGTACTTAAGAGCAAAAATCTTTAAAGAATTTTTCTATTTGACTCCATATGAATTGATGAATGTTATAAATGACAAAAATTTGGAATATTTTACGGAATTATTTGTAAAAAGCCAATATAAACTTGAAAATGTAACTTTCAATTTAGAAGCTGCAAAGCAGAAACTTAAGGAATTAATTGAAAAATACACAGTCCCCTCTCAAGTTTAGAGGGGACTGTGTATTGTTATATTATTTCATTGAGCATGTTATTTAGGAATTCAAATGCACTTTGCCAGAATTCTTCTTTTGTTATATCAATTCCTATCTTGTTAAGTAGCCTTTCTGGGCTGTCTTTCCCGCCTGACTCAAGTAGTTCAATATATTTTGGAACAAATTTTTTACCCATTTCAAGGTATTTCTGATAAAGTCCTATTACGAGACAATTAGCATAGTTGTATGCGTAGACATAAAATGGTGTGTGGAAAATATGTGGAATGGATGACCATTCATATGTATATTCTTCAGGTATTTTAACACTATCTGCAAACATTATTTTTAATTCATTTTCATATAGTTTTGAGAGTTCTTCAAAACTTGCCATTCCATTTTTTTCTATTAGTTCATGAGCTTGTATTTCAAATCTTGCAAACATGTTTTGTCTGAACATTGTAGCAAATGTATCTTCAAGTGTGGAAGCAATAAAGTATTTCTTTTCATCTCCCTCAAGTTCATTTTTTATCTTATCAAAAACTAGAAATTCACCAAAAACAGATGCAAGTTCTGCCATAGTAAGAGGTGTATGATAATTTATGAAACTTTGTTTTTGGGATAAAGTTCCATGGAGTCCATGACCTAACTCGTGAGCTAATGTCATAACATCGTTAATATTACCATTAAAATTTAAAAGAACAAAAGGTTTGATTTGAGTCGTATAATATGAACAAAATGCTCCGCCAACTTTTCCAGGAACGATTTCAGAGTGGATTCTATTTTCTTTAAAGAAACTTTCAACTATATTGCCCGCCTTTTCATCAAAACTGTAGTATGCGTCTAAAACTATTTCTTTTGCTTCATCGAATGTGTACTTTTTTTCTGAGCTACTGAATGGTGCGTAAATGTCAGCGAGTGTTAACTCTTCATTCATTTCTTGAGCTTTCCACTTGTAGTATTTGTGGACTATTTTTGTGTTTTCTGTGGTTATCTCAATGAGTTTTTCGACACTTTCATCTGATACAGCATTTTCTAAGTTTCTCATAGAAATTGGTTTTGGATAATTTCTTAATCTTGCTTCTGTGTCATAGTCTTTTACTACTATATTGTAAGTTTCACCTATGGTTATTTCATCGGCTTTGTACCTTTCAAAGAAGAGTTTCATAGCTTTTTTTCTTAAATTTCCATCCGGGGATCTTCTTAAAGCTCTTACTTGACTTCCAGACAACTCTTTTTCCTCACCATCAATTTCAATTTTGAATTTATATGATGAAGTCAATTTTTCATATAAATTTGAAAGTGCATCTCTTCTTGAAATGCTTGTGGCAGCAAGAATTCTTTCTGCATCTTTTGACAGAATATGTTTTTTTTCAAGTTTTATTTTTTCTAAAGCGTATGAGTATTCAGGAATTTCTTTTGAGAGTATATCCAGCTTTTCTTCCGAAAGTTGTGCAAAAGCAGATTGTAGTGGAGAAAGTATTTCAGAAATTTTTGAACCATATTGTTCGGAAATTCCATATAGTTGTTGCGCAATTTTATCCGTTGTATTTTCAGAAAATAGAAGACTTGAATATTGTATCGGTTTTAAACCATCTTCCATTAATTGTTCAAATTCTTTGAAATAATTTCTTACCTGTTCAGTTGAAATATTTTCATTGATTAATTTTTCATATTTTTCAACAAAATTTGTTGCTCTTTTAAAAATATCTTCTAGATCTTTTTTTATTTTTTCAATATCTGGTATTTCGTAAAAAACTGTTAAATCCCACTTCATGTTAAATTCCTCCTTTGTAGATAATCTTGTTACTTTTATTCTAACATGTTTCAAAAAAAATCGTCAAATTTTCAATAAAAAATGTTAAAATATTATAGTAAATGGTTGTGGGGGGGATTGCTATTAAGAACAGGAAGATTTTATCAATTGTCTCAATTATAGGAGCAGTAGCGTTTTTAATTTTATCTAAGCGATTTGTTTTTACAACTATATGGTTTTACGATATAACTTTTTTGTTGCTGCTTTATTTTACTAATTTGATTGATTTGAAACTTAATAGGGCAAGTTTCATGTTTGAGATGCTAGTTATAATTCCTTCTCTGCTTTTTATTTCTCCAGAAACAATTGCATTATTAACTCCTATTTTTTACTTGATTTTTCAAAAAGAGCATCGTTTAACAAGATTATCAATGCGATTGTTAATGTATTCTTTCGGAACTTATTTATTTTACAGTGTATCGCACGATTATTTAAGAATTCCGTTTTTTGCCTTAGGAGTAATAATAACTAATTTTGTGTACTTGTTTTTTTACTTTTTTAAAGATATTAAATTATATTTAACTGCAATATTTAATAGTTATGTTATGATATCTCTTGGTGCATTGTTAGTAGCTAATGTTTATTTATATTCTGAAATAAAATTGTCTAATTTGATATTGTTTTTTTTAACATATTCTTTATATCTAATTTTTGTTATACTATATGCAGATAGTTTTAATATGAGTATTCTTGAAAAGATTGAGAGAGAAAAACTCAAAAAAGAAAATGATAACTTTTTGTTATTGCTAGATCTTGCTTTTAAAGAAAAATCTTTGAATTTTGATGGACAATTAAATAAAATTTTGGAAGTTATTTGTGAAATATCAGGTTTTGAAACAGCTTTGCTTAGTATTATGGATTATGAAAAGAATAAAGTAATAAGAATAGCTGGCTATGGGCTTGAGGAAGATGTAATCACGGCATTGAAAA
This sequence comes from Thermosipho japonicus, assembly GCF_014201655.1. Taxonomy (NCBI): domain Bacteria; kingdom Thermotogati; phylum Thermotogota; class Thermotogae; order Thermotogales; family Fervidobacteriaceae; genus Thermosipho; species Thermosipho japonicus. The sequence continues at coordinate 644,195 of NZ_JACHEX010000001.1, read as the reverse complement.
ATCAGCGGGTAAATATTGAGAATGTTCTCCCTTTATTTTCTAAGAGATTTGAGGTTGAAGGGGTTTACTTTATTCCGTATGGTTCAATTTCTTTAGATACAGAAGGTGTGTATGTTTTTGATGACTATTACACAGATTTTAATTATGAAAATTCGTGGAATCCAAATGATTTATTACTTGTTCCTCTAATTGATGAAAATTCAAGGATAGTTGGATACATTAGTTTTGATAAACCAATATCTGGTAGAAGGCCTGTTTCTAATGAATTGAAATTATTAAAGTTTTTATCATGGTTTGTAGTTCAATTTTTAAGAAAAACTCCATATGCAAAATACCTAATTTCAAAGAGTCAAGTAAATATGACTACATATCCTGAATTCGTAAGGCTTTGTGATAGTATATTGAACGAAAATGAAGAGGCATCAGTTGCATTTTTAGATATCGATGATTTTGATAAGATTAATATTAAAAAAGGCCCAGAATTTGCAGAACATATATCAAATTTTATATCAGAATATTTTAAAGATATGAAAAATGTTTATTTGTATAAATTGAATGGCGAAAATTTTGTATTTTTCATGCCTAATACGAATAAACTAAGAGCATTAACAATTTTTGGGAAGTTTGGGGAATCATTAAAGGATAAGTTTGAAGATGTTTCGACAAGTATAGGAGTAATTTATAAGGAACCTGGACAAAATAAATCTTTTTTTGAACTTCTTAAAGAAGCAAAAGAAGCTTTATTGGTTGCAAAAAAATCTGGTGGCGGGAGGACTATGATTAAATGAAACGATTTGCTATTGAATTTGCATACGATGGAACAAAGTTTTTTGGGTATCAAGGCCAACCTAATGTAAGGACAGTTCAGGGCGATTTAGAAGATGCGTTGGAAAGAATTTTTAAAGAGAGAATATATACTCAAGCAGCTGGAAGAACAGATGCAGGTGTTCATGCAAATGGTCAGGTTGCAGCTTTTAACTGTCCAATTGAAAGATTAACCGAAAAAGATATAAAAAATGCCTTGAATGCAAATTTGCCTGATGATATTTATGTAAAAAAGGCTTGGATAGTAGATAAGAACTTTAATCCAAGATTTGCGGCGACTAAGAGAATTTATCATTATTTCATTAGCACTAGTGAAAAAGACGTTTTCATGAGAAATTATGTTTGGAATTTTAGATATGATTTAGATGTTGAAGCAATGAGAAAGGCCGCAAGTTTTTTAGAAGGCGAGCATGATTTTTCTTCATTTAAAAAAGGCAAAGATGAAAAAAATCCGGTTAGAACAATTTACAGGATAAGGATTTTGACTTTGAAAAAAGGTTTAATACTAATTAGAGTAGAAGGTAGATCTTTTTTGAGAAGTATGGTAAGAAATATAGTCGGAAGTCTTGTTAGGGTGGGATTAGGTCAATGGAAACCAGAAAAAATTTTAGAAGTCTTAGAGAAACGCTCAAGGCAAGAAGCGGCTGGTACCGCGCCACCACATGGATTGTACTTATACAAAGTGTTGTTCTAATGGGGTTAACTATTGAGGCAAGTGGTGTTGTCTTTTATATGGGGGATAAAATAACGAAAGAAGCAAGTGAAATTATTTCATCATGGATGAAACAACCTGTTTTAACATTATTATACGAAGGGCCAAAAGAATATAAACTTGAATTAGAAGAGTATTTTCACAGAAAAGGATATCTTTTAGGAGATGGTGAGAAGGTTTATATTTTTATATCAAAAGGTGAAAAAATTGCTTGGAGAGTAATTTACAAGGATATGGATATTGATAATTTTAAAAGTCCTTCTTTAGATTTAACTTTACTGTATCAAACTTTGGATAATTTATTTGAAGAAAAAACTTTACCAGATAAATCTATTGCTTTTGATCCAATTACAAATCAGAGTTATATAGTTGAAAAACAAATATATCCTTTTGTAATAAGGCATAAAAAAGGAAGTTATAAAGTAGAGATTGAAGGGAAAGTTTATGCTTTTTCAGAAGGGTTTCATACAGTTGAAGGACAAGAGATTTATGTTGGAAAAGATCTAAAAATTGAAAAGAAAGATAATTTACTTGTAGGCGTTTTTGGAATATTTGGAGACTATTATTATGACGGGAAACAAGTTATCGGTGAATCGTTTAATATAGATTTTCCCGAAATTCCCCTTTATGTAGATAAAGATATAGTTATTTCGAGAAACTTTTGGTATGAAAATGGCACTTTAAATCAAAATAAGATTCCAGTATTAGATGTTCTTAACGGTTTTGTATTGTATTCTGATGGAAGTATAAGTGATATTCATAAGCTTTGGCGATATGAATTTGATAGTGTACCTTTTGATTGGTATTATAAAGATGGGATTGTTTCTTTTGCTTTTTTAAATGGAAATGTTGTACTGTTTGATCTAACAAAAAGGAGAAAGTTATTTGAAGGGAAATATAAAAAGGTTCTTGGAGTAGGATTTTTGAAAGATGCTTTGTACATAAGAACAATGGATAAAATTATGAAACTTGATACAAAAACTGGACGCATACTTGAAAGTTATAATGAAAATAGGGACTTTATTTTAATAAATGACAGTATAAAATTTGTGGATGGAATAGTTCTAAGACCACGGTATAAAAATGTTTGGTTTGATGGAATAGATTATTATTTTGAAGATTTAAAGATTAGTGGATTTAGAGAAGTAATAGTTGGAAGTAACTATTACTATATAGTATTAGAAAATGGGACATGGAGGATAAGAAAATGAAGAAGGAACGTTTGGACGTTTTACTCGTTGAAAGAGGATTGATAGAATCTAGAGAAAAAGCCAAGAGAATTATAATGAGCGGTAATGTTTTTGTTAACGAACAATTGGTAGATAAACCAGGAAAACTTGTTGATGTTGAGTCAAAAATAAGGATAAAAGAAACTGAAAAGTATGTTAGTAGAGGTGGTTATAAAATAGAAGGAGCATGGGAATCGTTTAAATTCAAAATTGAAGGAAGAGTGGCTTGTGACATAGGTGCTTCCACGGGAGGATTTACAGATTTTTTATTACAACATGGAGCTAAAAAGGTGTATTGCGTTGATGTCGGATATAATCAACTTCATTGGAAATTAAGAAGTGATGATAGAGTTGTCGTTATGGAGAAAACTAATGCAAGAAATTTAAAGCTGCCCGAAAAGGTAGATTTGGTGGTTTGTGATGTTTCATTTATTTCTTTGAAAAAAATTTTTCCAACAATAAAAGAAATATTAAAAGAGAATGGAGAGGCAGTAGTTCTTGTAAAGCCACAATTTGAAGCAGGGAAAGAAAAAGTTGGAAAAGGTGGAATTGTTAGGGACAAGAGCGTACACAAAGAAGTTTTATATGATATTATTAATAGTGCAAAAGAAATTGGTTTGTCACCAATAAATATTAATTTTTCAAAGATAACAGGGGCTGATGGCAATATAGAGTATTTTTTGCATTTGTTGAATATAAAGAAAGAAGTAATTCTGGGAATAGATGAAGTAATTGATAAAGCATGGGAGGAGTTGAAATGAGGAAAATAGGGGCTTTTCTTCTAATATATTTCTCGATATTTGCATTTTCAAACATCTTAAATTTTGTCCCGTACGATTTTGATATTTTTATACATTTTAATAATGAAAGAGGAAGTATAGGAAAGATAAAAAATGTTCCGTTTTTAAATTTTATTGTTTCCGATAATGGACTTGCCTTTGAAAATTATCTTTTAAGTTATCTAGAAAATGTAGATTATGAAAGCGGCCTAAAGAAAGAGATCTTTTTAGATGCGCTTTCATCGAATATTTTGTTTTTGTCAAAAGGCGGGGAAATAAGAATAGATGAAAACGTTTCGTTTGATTTGAACTATTACATTGACATTATACGCAACCTTTCAAAAGATTCTGCTTTGGTTTTTGAAACTGAGAATGCAACGGATTTAGCATATTATCTTGGAGCATTGTTAGACGAAAAAATAAATTTAAATGGTAATATATTCAATATAGGTGACTCTTTGTTTGTTTCTAAATTTAAAAATTATTTAATTGTTACTGGGAGTAAAAGTGTTTTAGATTATCTAATATCTACATATATGACAGATGAATTAAAATTTACAAAAAAATATCCTGATATTTTGAAAAGAGTACCGTCAGACTATTGGTTTTTAGGTTATTCAAAATCAAATGCAATTAAAATTACATTTCCGGTTGAGACAATTAAAACTGATATAAAAACCGAATATTTGTTGTTTTATGGTAGAATTGATGAGAGTGTCTTAAAGATTACTGTAAATCAAAAGTCAAATAAATTTTTTGAAAAAAGTTATGTGATAGACGATTTAATGGAGAATATTCCAGTCTTGGGTAATTATTTTGGTGGAATAAGCGTGGATGATTCCAAAGAAGCTATTGACTTTATTAAACCATGGATATTTACCTTTGAAAGTACTAGTGTTACAAAAATATATGAAATTACAAATACAATATTGAATAATTCAACGTCTACATTTTATGTAGTAGGAGATGTTGATGATGCTACAAATGTTTCCTTAGCGTTTCTTTTTAAATTGTCGGATGGAAGAACTAGTATAAAAAAAATATTGGAAAAATATAGTGCAAAATATGATAAAATAAAAGATGAGTGGTTAATGAATATTGCTGATGATGTAGATATTTACTTTTTTGAGTACGGTGGTTTTTTTGTTATAAGTAATTTGGATAAGAGCATTTATGAAAGAAAAGCTAGGGTTAAGAGGTTAATGGATATACCAGCTTATAATTTTCTTGATAGAAAAAAGAATTATGATGTTAAAATATTTTTAGATGTTGGAGATTTAATATATAAATTTTTAGGAATGGATATTGATTCAAAAGTGATTTTTTGGCAAGAAAAAGATGGGTATTTTGTTAATTATTATTTAGATATAATGTAGGAGGTGACATATATGTCGTATGAGGAATATTTAAGTGTTTTTATTGATGAAGGTCGTGAGTACGTTCAACAACTGAACGACGCTCTATTAGACTTAGAAAAAAATCCAGAAGATATGGAATATATAAACGTAGCCTTTAGAGCCTTGCATACTTTGAAAGGGATGGCAGGGACAATGGGATTTGAAAATATGGCCAAATTGTGTCATAGAATGGAAAATTACCTGGATGCTGTTAGATCTGGGAAGGTCTCTATTGATTCGGACAAGTTGGACTACCTGTTTAACGGATTGGATTTAATTGAGAAAATGCTTGAAAAAATAGCATCTGAAGGAAGTGAAGAGATAGATGAGGACGTTTCTGGACTAGTTGAGATCTTTGAGAAGCTTGCACAGGGTGAAATTGTTGGAAAGAAGCAATCTAAATCTACAGTAACTGTTGAAAATCCCCAGGATAATAATGATTCTGAAAAAAGTGAGCCTAAAGAGGAGGCAGAGGAAGAGGCAGACTACATGTATGAAGAAGATGAGGCGCTTTTACATGTTGTAAATGAAGCAAGAAAAAAAGGATATGACGTTATTTATACAAAGGTTATTTTAGCTGAAAATGTACAATTGAAATCTGCAAGAATGTATATGGTGTTTCACGGAATTGAAGAGTTAGGTGGAGAAATAATAAAAAGTGTGCCAAGCGTAGAAGATATTGAAAACGAAAAATTTGATAGAGAAGTAGAACTTTACGTTATTGCAAAGGTAGAGCCTTTAAAACTGCAAGAGAAACTTTCTGCAATTTCAGAAGTTGAGAAGGTTATAGTAAAGAAAGTAGAAATAAAGCATAAAAGCGAAGTTAAAGAGAAGGCAAAAGAAGAAAAGAAAGCAGAAAAGCATGAAGAGAAAAAGAAAAATATTAAAATAACGCAAACAGTCAGAGTTGATATTGAAAAATTAGATACATTAATGAATTTAATGGGAGAGCTTGTTATTGCAAGAAGTAGAATAATAGATATTTTGAAAAAGTACAATATAAAAGAAGTTGATGAATCTTTAGCTCAGCTTAGTAGGATAACACTTGACTTGCAAAATATTGTTATGAAGGTTAGAATGGTTCCAATTTCCTATGTATTTAATAGATTCCCTAGAATGGTTCGTGACATTTCAAAGAATTTAGGAAAGGAAATAAACTTTGTTATGAAAGGTGAAGACACGGAACTTGATAGAACCTTTGTTGAAGAAATAGGAGATCCACTAGTTCATTTAATTAGAAATGCTTTAGATCATGGGATTGAAACAAAAGAAGAAAGAATTGCAAAGGGGAAATCACCTGTTGGTACATTGATTCTGTCCGCACGCCATGAAGGGAATAATGTAGTAATAGAAGTTGAAGATGATGGTAGAGGACTTGATAGGGAGAAAATATTAAAGAAAGCAATTGAAAAAGGGTTAGTTGATGAAGTAAAGGCTTCAAGTTTACCTGATGAAAAAGTTTACGAATTTTTATTCATGCCTGGTTTTTCTACCAAAGAGCAAGTAAGTGAGCTTTCTGGTAGAGGAGTTGGAATGGATGTTGTTAAGAATACGGTAGAATCATTAAATGGAACTGTTCACATAGAGTCTAAAAAAGGTGTAGGAACAAAAGTGATAATAAAATTACCGTTGACACTTGCTATAATTCAGGCACTGCTTGTGAAAGTTGATAAATATATTTATGCAATTCCAATTTCAGTTATAGACAGCACATTAATTGTTTTACCTGAGGAAATCCAAATGGTTCAAAATAAGGAAGTAATAGTCAAAAGAGGGGAAGTAATTCCAATTATTAAACTTTGGGATGTTTTGGGAATAAAACACAACGAAGAACTTGATGAATTAAACGTAGTTGTAGTTAAAGTTGCAAATAGAAAATATGGGATTGCTGTTGATACATTAATTGGACAGGAAGATATTGTGATTAAATCTCTAGGAAAATTATTTGCTGATGTTAAAGAATTTAGTGGTGGTGCAACATTAGGTGATGGTAGTATTGCCTTGATTATTGATACGCTAAATTTAGTGGAGTGAGGTGAAAGGCATGAATGTTGAAACCGAATTTGAAGTTTTAAGTTTTAATATTTGTAATCAAGAAATGAGTTTTGATGTTGATTACGTAGAAATTGTTATAGATAAAGATGAAATTACGCCCGTTCCAAAATCAAAAGAAGTTATTGAGGGAGTTATAAATTTAAGGGGAAGAATTATTCCTGTTATCAATTTAAGAAAGATACTTGGTGGAATTTGTTCAAATATGGATGAAAATAACTTTAAAAAGATCATAATCACAAAGATAAGAGATATTGAAATGGGCTTTCTAGTAGAAAATGTAAAAGGAGTACTTAGAACATCAAATTCAGAAATTGATAGGGCCTTTAGAGATGTTGATACTTATGGAAAGAAAGCAAAAGGATTAATAAAAAAAGGTGAAAGACTTGTAGTATACTTAGATATTGAAGAGATATTAAATGAAATAATTGGTGTAGAGGAGGTATAGAAAAATGGGAAAAAGAATTTTGATTGTTGATGATGCAGCTTTCATGAGAATGATGTTAAAGGATATTGTAACGAAAGCAGGTCATGAAGTAGTTGGAGAAGCTGCAAACGGAAAAGAAGCTGTTGAAAAATACAAAGAATTAAAACCTGACATTGTTACAATGGATATTACAATGCCTGAAATGAATGGTATCGATGCTATTAAAGAGATAAAAAAGATAGATCCAAATGCTACTATTATTGTTTGTAGCGCTATGGGACAACAAGCAATGGTTATTGAAGCAATTCAAGCAGGAGCCAAGGATTTTATAGTAAAGCCATTCCAGCCTGCAAGAGTTATTGAAGCGATTCAAAAAGTTTCTGGTTAGGGGGCGAACGTTATTTCTTCTTTGGTTGGGTTTGCAATATCAATGCTGATTTTCGTAGCTGTAATGTTAGGTACTTATTTGGTTATAAAGAATAGGGTCCCCCGAAATGTAGGGGGACATTTTATCTCTGTTATTGAAAGAAAATTTATTTCTAGAAATAGTTATATAGTTGTAGTAAGAATAGTTGAAGAATATTATGTAATTTTGGTGACTGAAAATGGTGGTACTGTGTTAAAAAAGCTTGATTCAATTGAAAGTGGAGAGTTTGAAAATTCAAATTTCAAACTTGAATTTTTCAAAAATATAGTAAAAAAAGGTGACAAAAAGTGAAGCGGCTGTTTGTTTTACTATTTCTTGTAATTGTTTTTGTTTCCTTTGCACAAGATGAAGTTCCACTTCCAAATATTAGTATACAACTGAGCCCACCTCAGCAACCGAGGGATTTAGTTAATACATTAGAAATTCTTTTACTTTTAACCGTATTATCTCTTGCACCTAGTATTTTAATATTATTTACATCGTTTACAAGGATTATAATAGTATTTTCTTTTTTGAGAAATGCTTTAGGAACCAGACAAACGCCTCCGAATCAGATTTTAATAGGTCTTGCATTATTTTTAACATTTTTTATAATGCAGCCAGTTTGGAATGATATTTATAACAATGCAATCACTCCCTATTTGAATTCAGAAATTGGTTACCAAGAGCTGTTTTCTAGAAGTATGGGTAGACTGAGAACATTCATGATAACTGAATTGAAAATTCATCATAACGAAGATAATGTTTTTATGTTAGCTGATAATGTTGGCAAGGAAATAAATTCTGTAGAGGAGGCACCTAATTCTGTTCTTATTCCGGCCTTTGTTATTGGAGAGCTTGAAATAGGTTTTAAAATGGGTATTTTATTGTATATACCCTTTATTGTAATGGACATGGTCGTTGCTAGTATTTTGCTTTCTCTTGGTATGATTATGATCCCTCCAGTATTGGTTTCATTGCCATTTAAAATTCTCTTGTTTGTTCTTGTAAACGGATGGGATATGTTAATTGGTAGTTTGATTAAAAGCTTTGGAGGCGGTTAAGAATGACTATAGAAGTATTTTTAGATGTATTTGGGCTTGGAATAAAGACCTTATTAACGGTAATTTTACCACCTCTATTAATAAGTTTAATTGTTGGATTATTAATTAGTATATTTCAAGCAGCTACGCAAATAAATGAGCAAACTCTTACGTTTGCCCCAAGAATTATTGTTTTATTTTTAACGTTACTTTTTTTAGGAGGATGGATGATTCAACAGGTAATTGATCTTGCAAGGGAAATTATAACGAAATATTTTTCGATGATTTAGGATTGTAAATGTGTTTCTACAATTGATTTTATTTCAGCAAAAACACTGTCTATACTTTTTGTTCCATCTATAATAAAGAAATTATCTCTCAGTTCTGATAATTTTAAGTACGTACTTCTCACTTTTTCAAGAAATATTTGCCCTTCCTTTTCAAGTCTATCTAGATTTTTCTCTTTAAGTCTTTCCATTGCAATTTTTGTTGGAATATCTATATAGAAAACTATATCTGGATAAATGTTGTCTGTTGCAAAATCATTTAATGTGGATACAGTTTCTACTCCAATGTCTCTTGCCCCACCTTGGTATGCAATGCTTGAATCAGAGAATCTATCTGCCAAAACAAAAAAACCTCTTTCAAGATGGGGTTTTATAACTTCTTCTACTAATTGCGCTCTTGATGCGAGGAATAATAATAACTCGCTTCTTTTATTTATATTTAAATCATTATCAAGTAGAATGTTTCTAATTTTTTCACCCAGGATAGTTCCTCCAGGTTCTCTAATATTTAGTACTTTTTTCCCTTTTGATTTTAAGTATCGAGAAAGAAGATTAAGTTGAGTGCTTTTTCCAGATCCATCAATTCCTTCAAAAGCAATAAACAATTAATTTCCCTCCTGTCAAAAAAGCCCCCTTTTCGGGGGCTATTGTTTACATTTCTTCACTTTCATCTACATCTTCAATTTCAAATATTTCCTCATTATCTTCTTTTTGGTTATTTTCTTCAGTCTCTTCACTGCCGTAGGAAAGTCCTTCTCTTCCTTCAAGATATGCATCTGCGATTTTTGAAGTGATGAGTTGGATTGCCCTAATTGCATCATCATTTCCTGGAATTATATAATCAATTTCATCAGGGTCACAGTTAGTATCTACGATAGCAACGGTTGGAATTTTTAAAAGATTTGCTTCGTAAACTGCGTTTCTTTCTTTTCTTGGGTCAACAATATAAATAACGTCTGGAAGACTTGTCATATTTTTTAAACCACCAAGGTTTTTTCTGAGTTTTTCGAGAATTCTTCTTAATCTACTTTGTTCTTTTTTTGGTAAATGATCAAATTCTCCATTTGCTTCCATTTCTTCAAGTTCAATTAATTTGTCAATTCTTTTACGAATTGTTTCGAAATTTGTTAAGAGTCCACCGAGCCATCTGTGGTTTACATAAAATGCACCGCATCTTTCTGCCTCTTGTTTAATAACTTGTTGAGCTTGTTTTTTTGTCCCGACAAAGAGGATTGTTCCTCCTTCACCTGCTTTATCTCTTACAAAGTTATATGCTTCATCAAGAAGTTTGGAAGTTTTTTGAAGATCGATTATGTAAATACCTTTTCTAGCACCAAATATGTACTCTTTCATTTTTGGATTCCATCTTTGAGTTCTGTGACCAAAGTGAACACCTGCTTCTAAAAGTTGTTTCATTGTAAGTACTGCCACAATATACACCTCCTGATTTGGTTAAACCCTCCCCTTCCTTCAACTCCATTGCCGACCCTAAAAGGGCACCGAGGCAGGGATCCAGAAGGGTGAGTTATTATTTTCCGATTGCTTGTTTTGCGATATTTACGTATTCTTTAAATGACTCTGGGTCATTTACAGCAAGTTCAGATAACATTTTCCTATTAATTGCTACTCCAGCTAATTTTAACCCGTGAATTAATTCATTATATTTTAATCCTTCATTTCTAGCAGCAATATTTATTCTGGTAATCCATAGTTTTCTAAAGTCTCTTTTCTTTAATTTTCTACCAACATATGCATGTTTTTTCGCTTTGATATATGCTTGTTTTGCAAGCCTATATCTTCTACTTAAAGCTCCATGGTATCCTTTAACTGCCTTTAGTATTTTTCTTCTTTTTTTCTTAGCGTTTACTGCATTTTTTACACGCATGATTTATCCTCCCTTCAAGTCGTTTTATTTTATTTTTTACCAAGCATTCTAAGTACTCTGTCTTTGTCGCAAGCTTTTACTTCTGTTTCGACTTTAAGTCTTCTAAGTGTTGATCTTCTCTTTTTACCTGTCTTGTGCCATGCATATGCTTTTCTTCTAATAATTTTTCCATTTTTAGTAACTCTAAATCTCTTTGCGGCTGACTTATGCGTTTTCATCTTTTGTTTAGCCATATTTTCCCTCCTCAACTTTTTGGTTTTAACATCATCCACATGTCTCTTCCTTCAAGTTTTGGTGCTTTTTCAACACTAGCTACATCTTGCAAATCTTTAATAATTCTATCTAAAATTTCTTTTCCTTTATCAGCAAAAGCCATTTCTCTACCTCTAAACATTATTACAACCCTTACTTTGTTTCCCGCTTCAAGGAATCTTTTGATATGCTTTAACTTTGTTTGGTAATCATGTTCGTCTATTTTTATACGAAATTTCATTTGTTTTACTTCAATAATTTTTTGATTTTTCTTTGCCTTTTTCTCCCTTTTTGCTAGTTCGTATTTGTACTTTCCATAGTCCATAATTTTAGCAACCGGCGGTTTAGCATTTGGGGCAACCAAAATCAAATCTAATTTTTGAGAATATGCAAGCTCCAAAGCTTTTTGCGTTGGCATAACCCCTAGTTGTTTTCCTTCTTGATTTACCACCCTTACCTCTGGCGCTGTAATTTCTTCGTTTTTAATTATCTTATCGATAATTCATCCCTCCTAACATAAAAAATATCGGCGTGCAAAACGCCCGCCGATACATTAATCATCTTATTAATGTTAATCTAAAACCTCATTTACTGCTTTATAACCCCTTCGCTTTCGCTTGGGGTGGGAAGCGGGCGCTTCCTCTTTACTATATCCTGGTGGGCCGTGTGGGACTCGAACCCACAGCCCCCTGATTAAGAGTCAGGTGCTCTACCTGTTGAGCTAACGGCCCAAATTTCATGGTGCCCCAGGGAGGAATCGAACCTCCATTTGCGGATTAGGAATCCGCCGTTCTATCCGTTGAACTACTGGGGCTTTCTTTGGCAGCCCCACGGGGAATCGAACCCCGACCTTCGGACTGAGAATCCGATGGACTAGCCGTTATCCTATGGGGCCATACATCCGTTAATATAATACCATAAAAGTTTTATTTGTCAATATTTTTAGTAAAAAGTCTTGATTTATATTATTTCATGTACTTGGAGTGTATTTGTTGTTCCAGGTCTTCCCCATGGAATTCCTGCGGTTATAATTACTTTGTCGCCTTTGCTAGCAAGATTTGTTTCTTTTGCTTTTCTCATTACTTCTATAATCATTTCGTCTGTTGAAAGTGTTTGGTTAATCATAACAGGGATTACGCCCCATACTAGACTTAATCTATAATAGGTTGAAAGGTTTGGAGTAGCAGCCATTATAGGAACTGAAGGTCTTAAGCGAGCAATATTTATTGCAGTTTTTCCTGTGCTAGTTGCAGTGATGATTAACTTTGCATTTATATCTCTTGAGAGGTTATATACAGCATGTGAAATAGCATCTTCTATATTTTCTGATATATAGTAATTTCTTATCCATTCTAGCTCAATTGAATCGTAGTCTAAAAGAAATTTTTCAGTATTTTTCGATACTTCATCCATTACAGCTACTGCTCTAAGTGGGTATTTTCCTATCGAGGTTTCTGCCGAAAGCATAATAGCATCTGTCCCATCTAGTATAGCATTTGCTATGTCAGATACTTCTGCCCTTGTTGGAGTCATATTGTTGATCATTGATTCGAGCATTTGAGTAGCAGTTATAACAGGTTTTGACATTCTATTTGCTGTTTCTATTATTCTTTTTTGAGCGATTGGAACTTGAGATAGTGGAATTTCTACACCAAGATCACCTCTTGCTACCATAACACCATCAGCAATTGAGATTATTTCTTCAAGATTGTCCAACGCTTGAGCCGTTTCAATTTTTGCAATTACTGGAATGCCATTGCTTAATGACTTTGCGTATTTTACGTCTGAAGCTTTTCTTACAAATGACAAAGCAATGTAGTCAAGATCTTCTTCTATGGCAAGGTCAATAAATTTTTTATCTTTATCTGTGACAGCAGAAATTGAAAGGTCAACGCCGGGAAGGTTAACACCTCTATGGTGCGTTATTTTGCCACCTCTTATAACTTTAGTGTATACTAAATTATCTTCAACTTTTTCAACAGTTAGTTCTATTGCACCGTCATTTAATAAAATTCTGTCACCACTTTTTACTTCAAGTGAAAATCTTTTGTAATTTACAGATAATATACTTTCGTCACCTAATAAATCTTCTGTTGTTATTTTTAATTGAGAACCTTCTTTTAGTGTTATGTATTCTTCTTTGAGTTTTCCTGTTCTAATTTTTGGGCCAGAAAGGTCAATAAGGATAGAAAATGGTGTGTTTAATTTTTCTCTGATTTTTTTTAGCCTTCTAATTCTTTCTCTGTGAATTTCAATGGTGTCGTGAGATGAGTTCAATCTAAAAACATTTACACCAGAATTTACAAGTTTTTCCAGCATTTCTTCAGATTCTGTTGCCGGTCCTATAGTGGTTACTATTCTTGTTTTCCTCATAATATTCTCCCCTTTCAAAAAAGATTTTGAAAATTGAATAGATGATAAGCGTTAAAAATAAAGTTATCAGTTCGCGGTAAATGTTTACAAATAGAGGTGCTCTTATGTGACAAAATGTGTTAAATGTTGATAAAAATGCAATACTTGCAAATATCTCAGAAAGCTTTTTGTAAAAGTCACTCTTTAAATACGGAATTAAAAATGCAAGAGGATAAAATAACAATTCTTTTGTTCTTGGCCTTATGATGAATAAATCTTCGATAAACTCACGTATATTTCTTTCAAAGTCTGTAACAAATCCAAAATTACCGCTTCTAATTATATAATATATTCCAAAAATGGTAAATAGAGGTATTAAAAACTTAAGATGTGATTTTATCTTTTTGTTTTCTTTTATTATTAACTGTATTAGTAATATTGATGGTAATAACACCAGTGAAAGTTTTACTCCCCAGTATGTTTTTATATTGTTCAAATGTTCAAAATCATACAATGATAGATTTGTTAAAATACCTAAAGTGAAATAAGAAAAGAATTTTAAAATATTGTCTTTTATTTTAAAAAATATTACTACTGTTCCTAATATGCTAACTAATGAAATAAAAATTTCGTAAGAAAAATATAAAGTTGGTAATAGAAAAATTGCGTAAGGAAAAAGATATAAAACGAATAATGTTAAAATTGTTGAAAAAAAGTATTTGAATTCAATATTTGGTATATAAGGTGAAGCGTCAGAAATTTTAAAGTAGTTTTTGAATTTTTTTGCTACGGATTCAGTCATAGGTGTTTTTGGAAGAACTATTAAGTCAATACTTCTTTCGACAACTGCTCTCCAAAGTCTTTTAAATAAAGTTTTTTCATTGTATTTTGAAAGTTCCTCTGGTTTTATATAATGAACTGTTATTACCATATCTTTTGAAAGATTTTTGGCAAATTCCTTTGAAATAGTTTCAGAAATATTAAATTCTAGGATTCCAATTTTTTTTCCGTTTAAGTTTATACCTTCCAGATTAATGTTGGTAGCATCTTTAGGAATAATATACACGGCTTCTTTATTTTTAATATTTTTCCCATCAAAAAATTCAATCTTGCTTGAATTTTCAAAAACAATGTCAACTTTCATATTTTTTAAATCATTGTTAGTTCTTAATAATGCTCCAATTAAAGCAATGATTAAAAATATCGAAAGAAAAATAACCTTACTTTTCAATGTTGATAATATATCTTTTATCTTCATAGATCCTCCTTTCGATATTAGGATTTACCCAAGATATAATATATGGAGATTTTATTAATACCCCTCCAATATTAATCCATCTTTTTTCATCAAGAAAGGTTAGAGTCGAGTCTAATGTTTTATAATTATAAATACTAACATGTTTTAACTTATAATTGTCAAAGGTATCTTTTGACATTACGATCAGTAAATTTTTGCCTTTTTTAAGCTTTACTACCCCGTTATTAATTGGATTGTTGTTTAGAAGTATTATATTTTTTGTTTTATTAAGGTCATTTGATAAAACTTTAATGGAGTAATAATCATCAAAAAGTTTTTTGATTGATACGTTAATTGTCGGAGAAGTTGTATCTTTCGAAGTTATTGTTGTAATAGTTGATGTTAATGGAGTAATTTCGTAAAAGTTTCTGTTTCCTATGTAGTTTATTTTTCCAAATTTTGTTTCTTTCCCAAATTCCACATCGATTTTTTGAAAGTTAATTTTCGATTTTGGAATGTCTAAAAAAGTTGTTTTGGAAGATTCATATCCTAGTTCATCCATGCATTTGACAAATATTTTATATGTCCCGCTTGTAAGAGTACCACTTTTTTTTGAATCTTTTCCATTTACATACACTTTAGT
The DNA here is from genome assembly GCF_014201655.1 of Thermosipho japonicus. NCBI lineage: Bacteria > Thermotogati > Thermotogota > Thermotogae > Thermotogales > Fervidobacteriaceae > Thermosipho > Thermosipho japonicus. The sequence goes on along the minus strand of NZ_JACHEX010000001.1, from coordinate 628,669 downwards.
ATAGACAGCACTTTTGTCATGTATTTTGACATTGTAATATCCGATGTTTGGGAATGAGAATGTAGTTATTTCTATCTTAGGTGTATCAGGGGTAATATCATATGTACCAAGGTAGTAATCTAAATTTGTAATTTCGAAATTGTTTTTGAAAATCTTTAAATATGATATTAATTTATCTCTAGAAGTTAATTCTTTTACAATTATTTTATCATCATATATCTCAACTGGAAAACGGTCGATTACAACCTTTTCAATGTCGTTATTTGTATACAATTCAACCATTTTGTCAAAAACATCTTTAGAGACTTCTATGGTTCCATTTTGTCCGATTGTTTGTCCATCTTCAAGAACTAACAAGTCATTAGGAATGTCTACATTTCCAGTTTCTATAGAAGGGGATTTAAAATACGTTATAATTTTACCTTTAAAAGGCTGAGCTTCACCCGAAAATTTGTATACTTTTTGGCTGATAATTAGTGAATTATCAAAAGTATTAAAGTATATAGTAATAGAAAATAATGTACTAAAGAAATAGAAAATAATGATGGAAACTATTCTTTTCAAACTATTCACCCTTTTCGAGATTTTTTAATACATTTTTTAAGTCTCTTGAAAGCGGAGCAGAGGCTGCTATATGCTTATTTTTAAAGTAAAATTCCATGGAGTGACAATGTAAAAAATATCTTTTTAAGCCATATTCTCTTTTAAATTCACGATTGAGCTTTTTATCACCATAGACGTCATCTCCTATTATTGGATGATTTATCAGACTTAAATGTTTCCTTATTTGATGTTTTCTTCCTGTTTTAATATTTACATTTAAAAGAGAAAACTCTCCCAAATGTGTTTTATATACTTTTTGTGTTTTAAATGTAGTTAAAGCTTGTTTGTTTTCAAGAGGTATATCAATTTTTCCTTCTTTTGATAATTTACCTTTGCAAAGAGCGATATATTCTTTTTTTATGTTACGGCTGGCAATTATATCTCCTAATTCTCTTGCACTTTGGGTGTTTTTTGCAATTATTAATATACCGGATGTATGTTTATCTAATCTATGGACAAGGTGTGGTGTGAAATTTTTTTCTTGACCATAGTACATTAATCCTTCGATTAATGTTGCGATATGTGTTCCTTTGCCAGGATGTATTGGAATACCTGCTGGTTTATTTATTATTAGAATATCATTATCTTCATATACAATATCAAGGTCCATTTTTATTGGAACCACTTTGTTGTTGATTTCCCTATTGTATTTTGATATATCCTCTTCAATAGTAATTTCATCACCTATTTCTATCTTGTATGAAGGATTTTTTACTTTTTTTCCGTTTACTTTTATTTTTCCGGTTCTGATTAATTTATAGATTGCACTCAAAGGTAAATTTAAAAGTTTTTTTCTTAAAAATTTGTCTAATCTTGAGTAGTAATTTTCTTCGGTTACTATCATGACTTCACCTCACAAAGTTTTTTTACATTTATTATTATACCTTTAAAGAAGCAAAATTCAAAAAAATTTTTGTATAACTCTTGACAATATTTTTTTGTGTGTTAAAATAAAATTCGGTCTGGGTGCGTAGCTCAGTGGGAGAGCGCTTCCTTGACGCGGAAGAGGCCGCAGGTTCAATCCCTGCCGCACCCACCAGTGGGGTTAGTCCCCATCTTTTTTAGTTGGGGCGTCGTCTAACTGGCAGGACACTGGACTTTGGCTCCAGCAGTGTAGGTTCGAGTCCTACCGCCCCAGCCAGAGGGCTTGTATAAGCCCTCTTTTTTTCTAAGACCCCTTATTAAAACGCACGAAAGAGTGGATGAAACAAAATCTTCACTTATTTTTCAAGAGATTTTATATATAAATATGTATAATTTAGTTTGTAAAGTTTTGCGGCGTGGCTGAATCGAACAATTTAAGAGTTTTCGAAGGGAGGGTTTAGATGCCTACAATTAATCAGTTGGTAAGGCACGGTAGAAAGGTTGTTAAGGAAAAATCAAAATCTCCAGCACTTCAAGGACATCCACAAAAAAGAGGAGTTTGTGTCAGAGTTTCTACAATGACACCAAAAAAACCAAACTCAGCTTTGAGAAAAATTGCTAGGGTTAGGTTAAGTAATGGAATAGAAGTTACAGCATATATTCCAGGTATAGGTCATAACTTGCAGGAACACTCAGTTGTTTTGGTAAGAGGTGGAAGGGTTAAAGACTTACCGGGTATTAGGTATAAGATTATTAGAGGAGCATTGGATGCAGCAGGTGTTGAAAATAGAAAACAATCTAGAAGTAAATACGGTGCTAAGAGACCTAAGAAATAAGTCGGGAGGGAATAACAAATGAGAAGAAGGAGAGCAGAAGTTAGAAAAGTTCCACCTGATCCAATATATAACGATGTATTGGTTTCAAAGCTTATAAATAGAGTAATGTGGGATGGAAAAAAATCAATAGCACAAAAAATTGTATATAAAGCAATGGAGTATTTGTCAGAGAAAACAAAAAAGGATCCGCTTGAAGCTTTACATCAGGCAATTGATAATGTAAGACCACTTGTCGAGGTAAGACCAAGAAGAGTCGGTGGTGCAACTTATCAGGTTCCAATTGAAGTTGAAGAGCCAAGAAAGACTTCTCTCGCTTTAAGATGGATTGTTGAAGCAGCAAGATCAAAAAAAGGTAGACCAATGGCTGAAAAGCTTGGAGAAGAGCTTGTGAACGCATTTAATAATACAGGAACTGCGATTAAGAAGAAAGAAGATGTTCACAGAATGGCTGAAGCAAACAGAGCATTTGCACACTTCAGATGGTAAGTAGGAGGAGAGTATGAAGGAGATACAGGCTATATATGTTGACTTGAAAAAATTAAGAAATATTGGAATAATGGCTCATATTGATGCTGGTAAAACTACCACAACTGAGAGAATTCTTTTTTACACAGGTAGAAAACATAATATTGGTAGCGTTGATGATGGTACAGCAACAATGGACTGGATGGTCCAGGAAAAAGAGAGAGGTATTACCATAGTTTCTGCTGCAACCACATGTATGTGGAAAGACCATCGTATTAATATTATTGACACTCCGGGGCACGTTGATTTTACAATAGAAGTTGAACGTGCTTTAAGAGTTTTAGATGGAGCAGTTGCTGTTTTTGATGCTGCAGCAGGTGTTGAGCCGCAATCTGAAACAGTTTGGAGACAGGCTGATAAATACAACGTTCCAAGGATTGCCTTCATGAACAAAATGGATAAACTCGGAGCAGATTTTGAAATGGCTGTTCAAACAATGGTGGACAGGTTAAAAGCAAATCCTGTACCTGTCCAAATGCCAATGGGTGCTGAAGATTCTTTTGAAGGCGTTATAGATTTGATAGAAATGAAAGCAATTAGATGGTTAAATGAAAATGGTACAGAAATGGTTTACGAAGAGATTCCAGAAAAGTATAGGGCAAAAGCTGAAGAAATGAGAGAAGATTTGTTAGAAAAAGTTGCTGAATTAGATGACGAGATAATGATGCTTTATCTTGAAGGAGAAGAAATATCAAATGATCTTATTAAAAAGGCACTTAGAAAGGCAACTATTGAGAATAAAGCAACACCAGTATTTTGCGGTTCTGCAAAAATGAATAGAGGTGTTCAACCTCTCTTAGATGGAATATTGGAATATCTTCCATCACCACTTGATATGCCACCAGTTAGAGGTTGGGATCAAAACGGTGAAGAAGTACAAATTAAACCATCAGAGGATGAACCATTTACAGCTTTAGCTTTTAAAATTCAGGCAGATCCATATGTAGGAAAATTAACATTCTTTAGAGTTTACAGTGGTAGACTCGAAAAGGGAAGTTATGTATATAACTCAACTAAAGGTAAAAAAGAAAGAATTTCAAGGTTAATCTTTATGCACGCAGATAAAAGAGAAGATGTTGAATATGTAAGAGCTGGTGATATTGTAGCGGCAATAGGATTAAAAGATACAAAAACTGGGGATACCCTTTGTGATGAAAAAAGACCTGTTATCTTAGAAAAAATGGAATTTCCAGAACCAGTTATTTCAATAGCAATAGAACCTGAAACAAAAAATGATCAAAACAAGCTTTCTAAAGCATTAACATTGTTGAGTGATGAAGATCCATCTTTTAGAGCTTATGTTGATCACGAAACAGGTGAAACTATTATTTCTGGAATGGGTGAATTGCATCTTGAAATAATAGTGGATAGGTTAAAGAGAGAATTTAACACTAAAGTAAGAGTTGGTCAACCTCAAGTTGCGTATAGAGAAACCATTCAAGAAGTAGCAGAGGCAGAAGGAAAATACATCAGACAGAGCGGTGGTAGAGGACAATACGGTCATGTTATAATGAGATTTGAGCCAATTGACTTAAGTAAAACTTTTGAATTTGAAGATAGGATCGTTGGTGGAGTTATTCCTAAGGAATATATTCCAGCTGTTGAAGAAGGTGTAAGGGAAGCCGCACAAAGTGGTGTTCTTGCAGGATATCCAATGGTTGGAATAAAGGCAATACTCTTGGATGGTTCATATCACGAAGTTGACTCATCTGAAATGGCATTTAAAATTGCAGCAAGTATGGCATTCAAAGAAGCAGTTAAAAAGGCTAAACCGATTTTACTTGAGCCAATTATGAGAGTAGAAGTAACAACCCCTGAAGAATATATGGGTAACATAATAGCAGATTTAAACTCAAGACGTGCGCATGTTGAAACACTTGAATCAAGGGGACATTTAAGAATAATAAAAGCGCTTGTTCCATTGTCTGAAATGTTTGGGTATGCAACCGATTTGAGATCATTGTCTCAAGGTCGTGCAACATACACAATGGTTTTGGAACGTTATGCAAAAGTTCCAGATAAATTAGCGGAAAAAATTATTTCAAAATAAGTTATCCACAAAGGATAAAGGAGGGTGAATTATGGCAAAAGAAAAGTTTGTGAGAAGCAAACCTCACCTTAACGTAGGTACCATTGGACACATTGACCACGGAAAAACAACATTAACAGCAGCTATAACAAAGTATCTTTCATTCTTTGGTAGAGCAGATTATACTCCATACGAACAAATCGATAAGGCACCAGAAGAAAAAGAAAGAGGAATTACAATTAACATTTCACACATCGAATACGAAACAGAAACAAGACACTATGCACACATTGACTGTCCAGGTCACGCAGACTACATCAAGAACATGATTACTGGTGCTGCTCAAATGGACGGAGCAATCCTTGTTGTTGCTGCAACAGACGGACCAATGCCACAAACAAGAGAACACGTTCTTCTTGCAAGACAAGTTAACGTTCCTGCAATGATAGTTTTCATTAACAAAACAGATATGGTTGATGACGAAGAATTAATTGACTTAGTTGAAATGGAAGTTAGGGAACTTCTCAACAAATACGAATTCCCAGGTGACGATCTTCCAGTAGTAAGAGGTTCTGCACTTAAAGCAGTTGAAGGTCCAGATGATCCAAACGATCCAGTATACGCACCTATAAAAGAATTACTTGATACAATGGATTCTTACTTCCCAGAACCACAAAGGGAAACAGACAAACCATTCTTAATGCCTGTAGAAGACGTATTCTCAATCACAGGTAGGGGTACAGTTGTTACAGGAAGAATAGAACGTGGTGTTATCAGACCCGGTGACGAAGTTGAAATTGTTGGTATGAGCTACGATATAAAGAAAACAGTTGTTACAAGTGTTGAAATGTTCAGAAAGATCCTTGACGAAGGTCTTGCTGGTGACAACGTTGGATGTTTGTTGAGAGGTATTGACAAGGACGAAGTTGAAAGGGGACAAGTTCTTGCAAAACCAGGATCAATTACTCCTCACACAACATTCAAAGCACAAGTTTACGTATTGAAGAAAGAAGAAGGAGGAAGACATACTCCATTCCAAAAAGGTTACAAACCACAATTCTTCATTAGAACAGCTGACGTTACTGGAGAATTAATTGACTTCCCAGCAGGTGTTGAAATGGTAATGCCTGGTGATAATGTTGAAATGACAATTAAACTTATCTATCCAGTAGCTATTGAAGAAGGAATGAGATTTGCTATCCGTGAAGGTGGAAGAACAGTCGGAGCAGGTGTTGTAACAGCAATTGTTGAGTAAAATAAATTTTGGAAAGGGGGGAATTTCCCCCTTTCTTCCTGAAATAAAAAGGGAGGGAACAAAATGCCAGGACAGAAGATAAGAATTAGGTTGAAGGCATATGATCATAAATTGTTAGATGAATCAGCAAAGAAAATTGTTGAAATTGTAAAGCAAACAAATGCAAAGGTTTCAGGACCAATTCCATTGCCAACAGAAAGGACACTTTATGTTGTTTTAAGATCACCATTAAAACATAAAGATTCTAGGGAACAATTTGAAAAGAGAATTCACAAGAGATTGATTGATATTTTGGAACCATCACCAAAAACTATAGATGCATTGATGAAGATTAATCTTCCAGCTGGAGTTGACGTTGAAATCAACTTGTGATTTGAACTTGGAGGTGCTAGAGATGAAAATGATTATTGGAAGAAAAGTTGGAATGACCCGAATCTTTAAGGATGATAAAGTCATTCCTGTAACAGTTATAAAAGCTGGTCCTTGTTATGTTGTTCAGAAGAAAACAATAGATACAGATGGATACAATGCAATTCAGATTGGTTTTGAAGAGGCAAAAAAAGTTAATAAACCAATGGAAGGTGTTTTCAAAAAAGCAGGTGTCAAACCATTGAAAATATTAAAAGAATTCAGAGTAGAAAATCCAGAAGAATTTGAACTTGGGCAAGAAATAAAGGTTGATATTTTTGCCGAAGGTGATAAAATAGATATTACAGGATGGTCCAAAGGAAGAGGTTTTGCTGGTGCAATGAAAAGATGGGGATTTAGAGGCGGACCAAAATCTCATGGTGCAAAATTCCATAGGGAACTAGGTTCCGTAGGTCAGCACTCAGAACCTGCAAGAATTTTCAAAGGCAAAAAGATGCCGGGACAATATGGTAACGAACGTGTAACAATATTGAACTCAGAAATTGTTAAAATAGACGTAGAGAATAATTTAATAGCAGTAAAAGGTGGCGTCCCAGGAGCGAGAGGCGGCCTTGTCCTTATTAGAACAGCTAAAAGAGGATAAGAGCAAGCCTCGAAAATGAAAAAAGGAGGCATTAGGGATGGCAAAAGTTAGTTTGTTTAACTCAAAAGGCGAAAACATCGGAACAGTTGATTTAAAAGATGAAGTATTTGCTATCGAGCCAAATTTTGATGTTATTTGGCGCTATATTGATATGCAGCTTACAAATTCAAGAGCAGGAACAGCTTCTACAAAAACACGTGGAGAAGTGTCCGGTGGTGGAAGAAAACCTTGGATTCAAAAACACACAGGTAGAGCAAGACAAGGTTCAATTAGAGCACCACATTGGAGACACGGTGGTGTAGCCCACGGTCCAAAACCAAGGGTTTATTTTAAGAGATTGAACAAAAAAATGAAAAGACTTGCATTAAAGTCAGCTTTATCTTTAAGACTCAAAGAAGAAAATCTTATCGTTGTTGATGAGATTAAATTTGAAAGACCAAAAACAAAAGACTTGAGAGAAGTTTTAAAGAATTTAGGACTTGAAAATCAAAAAGTTTTGGTTGTTCTTCCAAAGAAAGTTGAGGAATATGTTAATGTTAAGATTTCTGGACGCAATATTCCAGGAGTTAAAGTTATCATTGCAGACAATCCTGGTGTTGACAGAACAAACATTGATGGATTGAACGTATATGATATTTTGAATCATGACAAACTTGTGCTCCTCCAAGGTACCGTCCAGAAGATCGAGGAGGTGCTTGGCTAATGAAGAACTATGCAGATGTTATTATTAGACCAATTGTTAGTGAAAAATCATATTATGCCAGAGAAGATAGAAAGTACGTTTTTGAAGTTTCTAAAGATGCCAATAAACCACTTATAAAGGAAGCTGTAGAAAAATTGTTTAATGTAAAAGTTGAGAAGGTTAACGTGATAAATGTAAAACCAAAACCAAAAAGAGATTTAAGACGTGGTGCAATGGCAAGACAAGGATATACCAAATCTTGGAAAAAGGCAATAGTAACTCTTAAAGAAGGGTACACGATTAAGGAATTAGAAGGAGAACATTAAAAGGGGTGAATAATGATGGGTCTTAGAAGATTTAAACCAACAAGCCCTGCAAGAAGACAAATGATAATACCTGATTTTTCCGAAATTACTAAAAAAGAACCGGAAAAATCATTAATTGCTCCACTTAAAAAAACAGGTGGAAGAAATAGTTATGGAAGAGTAACTGTAAGATTTAGAGGTGGCGGGCACAAAAGAAGATACAGAATCATTGATTTTAAAAGAGATAAAGTAGGAGTACCAGCTAGAGTAGTATCTATTGAATACGATCCAAATAGAACGGCAAGAATAGCATTGCTTGTCTATGCAGATGGTGAAAAAAGATATATATTAGCTCCTCAGGGTTTAAATGTTGGTGATACAGTATTAAATGGTCCTGATGCAGAAATTAAACCAGGTAATGCATTACCGCTTGAAAATATTCCAGTTGGTACAATTGTTCATAACGTTGAGTTTATTCCTGGCAAAGGTGGTCAAATTGCAAGATCCGCTGGTACATCATGTCAATTGATGGCAAAAGAAGGGAAATACGCATTATTGAGAATGCCATCAGGTGAGCTTAGAAAAGTTCCAGTAAAATGTTATGCAACAATCGGAGTAGTTGGAAATGAAGATCACAAAAACGAAGTTGATGGAAAAGCAGGAAGAATGAGATGGAAAGGTAGAAAACCACATGTTAGAGGTGTTGCAATGAATCCAGTTGATCACCCACATGGTGGTGGTGAAGGAAGAGGAAAAGGGCACCATCCACAAAGTCCATGGGGTCAACTTGCTAAAGGTTATAAAACAAGAAGAGGAAAGAAAGCATCAGATAAATTGATTGTAAGAAGAAGAAATGGTTAATGAGGAGGTGCAACGATGGGCAGGTCCACGAAAAAGGGACCTTATGTAGATCCCAAGTTACTAAAAAAAATAAGACAACTTAACGAAGCAGGCGAGAAAAAAATAATTAAAACCTGGAGCAGAGCAAGCATGATAGTACCTGAAATGGTAGGACATACAATAGCAGTATATAATGGTTTAAAACACATTCCAGTATACATTACAGAAAATATGGTTGGTCATAGATTAGGTGAATTTTCATTTACTAGAAGATTTGGAGGACACGCTGATAAGTCTGCAAGCAAGGGTCAGGTTAAAAAGTGAGGAGGGTGGAAACAATGCAAGTTCTCATAAAGAGAAACGGAATGAAACGTTCCAAATTCCATAGAGAGAGAAAAGAAAAATTATCAACAATGCCAGTGTATGAAGCAAGAGCAGTAGCAAAATTTGTTAGAATTTCTCCAAGAAAAGCAAGAAGTGTCGCAAATTCAATTAAAGGTAAAAATGTTTCAGAAGCATTTACAATTCTTGAATTTTCTCCAAAAAAGGCTGCAAGACTTATAAAAAATGTGTTAAAATCAGCAGTGGCTAATGCTGTTAATAACCATGGCCTTAATGAGGAAAATTTATATGTTTACACATGCTATGTAAACGATGGTCCAAGAATGAAAAGAATTTGGCCAAGAGGTAGAGGTAGTGCAGATATAATTCAAAAAAGGATGTCCCATATTACAGTAATTGTTAGAGACAAGGAAGCCGAAAAGGCTGCAAAGGAAGAAAAGTGATAGAAAGGTGAGGTGGTAAGGTGGGTCAAAAAGTTCATCCACGCGGCTTCAGGCTCGGGATAACAGCAGATTGGCAGGCAACATGGTTTAATGAAAAGAATTACAAGGAATACTTGCTTGAAGACGAAGAAATTAGAAAAGTTATAAAGAATAAATATGCACAAGCAGGAATTAGTGAGATTGTTATTGAAAGGCCAGATTCAGAAAGAGTAATTGCAATTATAAAATCTGCAAGGCCAGGAATAATTATAGGTAAAAAAGGTGCAGAAATAACAGAATTAAGACAAAATCTTGAGAAGAGATTTAACAGAAGATTTATAGTCAATGTTGAGGAAATTAAAAATCCTGAAGTTGATGCACAGTTAGTAGCGGAAAATATTGCAAGCAGAATTGAAAAACGTGCATCTTATAAAGTAGTAATGAAAAAGGCTATTTTTAATGCTATGAAAAAAGGTGCAAAAGGTATAAAAATAATGGTTTCTGGAAGACTTGCAGGTGCAGAAATTGCAAGAACAGAATGGTATTTGAAGGGAAGACTTCCACTTCAAACTATAAAATCAATAATCGATTATGGCACAGCTAGAGCTGAAACAAAATATGGTACAATTGGTATTAAAGTATGGATTTATAAAGGCGACGCCGATATCTGACGTCTAAAGGAGGTAGTACGACATGTTAATGCCAAAAAGAGTTAAGTACAGAAAACAACATAGAGGTAGAATGAAAGGAAATGCAAAAGGCGGAGCATTAGTAAGCTTTGGTGAATATGGTCTTAAAGCTATGGAGTCACACTGGATTACAGCGCAGCAGATAGAAGCATGTAGAATTGCAATTACAAGAACTTTAAAGAAAACTGGTAAACTTTGGATTAGAGTTTTTCCTGATAAATCATATACAAAACACCCGGCTGAGAGTAAGCTAGGTAAAGGTAAAGGAAACGTTGAAGGTTGGGTAGCAGTAGTAAAACCAGGTAAAATATTATTTGAAATTGGTGGAGTAGATGAAAAGCTTGCTAGAGAAGCGTTAGAATATGCTGCTACAAAACTTCCAATAAGAACAAAAATAGTAAAAAGACACGAGATAGGTGGTGAAGCAGTATGAAGGCTGCTGAACTTAGAAATTTAACAAATGAAGAATTGATGAATTTATTAGAAGAAAAGAAAAGAACACTCATGAACTTGAGATTCCAGAACGTTTTGGGACAACTTACGGACTACAGTCAAATTTCAAAGACAAGGAAAGACATAGCAAGAATCAAAACAATTCTCAGGGAAAGAGAATTGGGTGTAAGGAGGTAATTGACATGCCTAAAAAGAAATTGGTTGGCGAAGTTGTAAGCGATAAAATGGATAAGACAGTTGTAGTTGCAGTTAGTACATTAGTAAAACACCCGAGAGTGGGGAAATATATCAAGAGAACAAAAAAGTATTATGCACACGATGAAAATAACGAATGTAGAGATGGAGATATAGTTGAAATTATTGAATCAAGACCATTGAGTAAATTAAAAAGATGGAGAGTACTTAGAATTGTAGAAAGATCAGTTTTTGCGGATGAGACTTTAGACGAAGAAACGGAAGGAGGTAGTAGTGATGATAATTAATGAAAGCTACCTCAATGTTGCAGACAACTCAGGAGCAAAACTTTTAAGAGTTATTAGAGTAATGGGTGGTTCAAGAAGAAAATGGGGAACAGTTGGAGATGTAGTTGTATGTAGTGTTAGAGATGCAGTACCAAATGGAGATTTGAAAAAAGGCGATGTTGTAAAGGCTGTTATTGTTAGAACGAAAAAAGAAATTAGAAGACCAGATGGTACTTATATTCGTTTTGATGATAATGCCGCTGTCGTACTAGATAAATATAACGAGCCTAAGGGGACACGTGTTTTTGGTCCAGTTGCAAAGGAATTAAGAGAAAAAGGATTTATGAAAATTGTCTCCTTAGCGCCTGAAGTATTTTAAGGGGTGATGTGAAGTGGCAAGGAAAATAAGAAAAGGCGATACAGTAATGGTACTTTCTGGAAAAGATAAAGGAAAAACAGGTGAAGTTGTAAGAGTAATTCCAAAAGAAGATAAAGTAATTGTAAGAGGAGTAAATGTTGTAAAAAGACATCAAAGACCAAATGCACAAATGAGACAAGGCGGAATTATTGAGAAAGAATCACCAATTTATGCTTGTAAGGTTGCATTAGTGTGCCCAAGCTGTGGAAAAGCAACAAGAGTTGGATTCAGATTTTTAGAAGATGGAACAAAAGTAAGGTACTGTAAGAAGTGTGGAGAAGTCATAGATAAGTAAGGAGGCATAGAGCATGCAGTACATACCATTGAAAGAAAAGTATGAAAATGAAATCAAACCTGCAATGATGAAAGAATTTGGATATAAAAATATTCATCAAGTTCCAAAACTAGAAAAGATAGTTATTAACATGGGTATCGGTGAAGGTTCAAGAAACAAAGATGTTATTGATATTCATGCAAAAGAATTAGCACTTATTGCAGGCCAGAAACCTGTTGTAACTAGAGCAAAAAAGAGTATCTCTAACTTTAAAATAAGAAAAGGAATGCCAATAGGTTTAAAAGTAACATTAAGAGGAGTTAACATGTACAACTTCTTGTACAAACTTATTAATTTGGTTCTTCCAAAAGTTAGAGACTTTAGAGGATTGAATCCAAATGGTTTTGATGGAAGAGGAAATTATTCATTTGGATTGACCGAACAGTTGGTCTTTCCTGAAATATCTCCAGATCAAGTTAGAAGAGTCCAAGGAATGGATATTGTAATTGTTACAACTGCTAAAACAGATGATGAAGCAAGAAAATTATTAGAGCTCTTTGGATTCCCGTTTAAAAGATAATAAGGAGGTTTAAATATGGCAAGAAAAGGTCTTGTTGAAAGATGGAAAAAGCCAAAGAAATTTAAAACAAGAGAATATACAAGATGTAAGATTTGTGGAAGAGCACATTCCGTATATAGAGAATTTGGTATTTGTAGAGTTTGTTTCAGAAAAATGGCCAATGAGGGAAAACTCCCGGGAGTTAGGAAGGCAACATGGTAAAAGGAGGGGAATACAATGTGGAGCGATCCAATAGCTGACATGCTCACTCGAATAAGGAATGCAAATGTTGCATTAAAAGAACAAGTAGATGTACCAGCATCAAACTTGAAAAAAGAAATTGCAGAAATATTAAAAAGAGAAGGATTTATAAAAGACTACACATATATTGAAGATGGAAAACAGGGAATAATAAGAATTCACATGAAATACAAAGGAACAAGAAGAAATAGAGAGAGAGTAATTCATGGTATTGTAAGAGTTTCAAAGCCTGGAAGAAGAATATATGTTGGAAAAGATAATCTTCCAAAGGTTAAGAATGGATTAGGTATAGCTATTTTAACAACATCAAAAGGCGTATTAACTGACAAGCAAGCAAGAGAAATCGGTGTTGGCGGAGAAGTTATTGCCTATATTTGGTAAGGAGGTGTACTCAATGTCCCGTATAGCAAATAAACCTATTGTTATACCAAACGGAGTAGAAGTAAAAGTTGAGGGAAATGTCTTAAAAGTAAAAGGACCACTTGGTGAATTAAAACAAGATTTTTTACCATACGTTAAAGTTGAAATTAATGGTAATGAAATGAATGTAAAACCTAATGTTGACTACATGAAAAGAAGATCAGATTTGAAAAAGATGAAGATGTTTACAGGAACATATTGGAGATTATTTAACAATATGGTAATTGGAGTTACTAAAGGATTTAAAAAAGAACTTGAAATCGTTGGAATAGGTTACAGGGCACAATTACAAGGAAAGAAACTTGTTATGAATCTTGGATATGCCCATCCAGTTGAAATGGAAATTCCTTCTGATGTAAAAGTAGAAGTACCAAGTCCAAATAAAATAATTGTTAGTGGAATTGATAAACAAAGAGTAGGACAAGTTGCAGCAGATATTAGAAAATGGAGAGAACCAAATGTCTACTCAGGAAAAGGTATTAGATACGTAGGAGAAGTAGTAAGATTGAAAGAAGGAAAGAAAGCATAAAGGGGGTACACTGAGATGATAAAAAAAGAGAACAGGAATTGGAGAAGGAAAAAGAGACACCTAAGTATCAGAAAAAAAATCCATGGAACTGCAGATAGACCAAGATTGTGTGTATACAAGAGCGAAAAACATATTTATGCTCAAATAATAGATGATGATAAGGGACACACATTGGTTGCAGCATCAACATTGGATAAGGAATTAAGAGAAACTTTGAAAAAGACCTGGAACAAGGAAGCAGCAAGAGAAGTTGGGAAATTAATTGGTAAAAGAGCAATTGAAAAAGGCATTAAGAAAGTAGTATTTGATAGAGGTGGTTACAGATATCACGGGAGAGTTGCAGAACTTGCAGAAGGTGCCAGAGAAGCAGGCTTGGAATTTTAAGGGAGGTGCACTGAATGGCAGACATTGCACAGAAGATAAGAAATACAAGGGAAGACTTTGAAGAAAGAATAGTTGAAATAAGAAGAACAACAAAAGTTACTAAGGGTGGAAAAAATTTATCATTTAGAGTTTTAGCTGTTGTTGGGAATAGAAATGGAAAAGTAGGAGTTGGAGTAGGTAAAGCAAGAGAAGTGCCAGATGCAATAAGGAAAGCTTTATCAGCTGCAAGAAGAAATGTATTTGAAGTACCAATTTATAACGGAACAATTCCTCACGAAATTGTTGGAAGACAAGATGCAGCAAAAGTTTTACTTAAACCAGCAGCACCTGGTACAGGTATAATCTCAAATGGAACCGTCCGTGCTGTTGTTGAACTTGCAGGAATTCACAACATTCTTACAAAAACAAGCGGTTCAACAAACCCTGTTGTGTTAGCACAAGCAACAGTTAATGGTTTGAAAAACCTCCTATCATTGGAAAAAATTGCACAGTTGAGAGACATTACTCCACAAGAAGTTATCTATGGTGTAAAAAAGGAGGGTTAATAAATGAAAAAATTAAAAATTACACTTGTTAAAAGTCCAATAGGTTATAAATATGATCAAAAAGATACAGTAAAAAGATTGGGATTAAGAAAGTTAAATTCTACAGTAATAAAAGATGATGTTCCTCAAATTAGAGGTATGATTAGAAAAGTTAGGCATTTAGTTAAGGTAGAGGAAATAGAGGAATAAGGAGGTAATATAATATGAGGTTATCAGATATAAGACCTACTCCTGGTTCCATGAGAAAAAGAATTAGAGTGGGTAGAGGAATTGGTTCTGGAAAAGGAAAAACATCTGGTAAGGGTCACAAAGGTCAAAAAGCAAGAGGAACTGGAAAAGTTCATCCATGGTTTGAAGGTGGCCAAACACCTATTCATAGAAGACTTCCAAAATTTGGATTCAAAAACTTTGCTAAGAAAGTATATACAGTTGTTAACGTTGAAGATCTTGAAAGAAAATTTAATTCTGGTGATGAAGTGACACCTGAAAAATTGCTTGAAGTTGGTTTAATTAAGAAAATAAATGATGGGGTTAAAATTTTAGGAAATGGAGAAATAACAAAACCTCTGACGGTAGTAGCCCATGCCTTTAGTTCAAGTGCCAGGAGGAAGATTGAAGCCGTAGGCGGCAAGGCAGAGGTGATTTAATAATGTGGAAAGCGTTAAAGAACGCATTTAAAATTCCTGAATTACGCGACAGAATAGTATTTACTCTGTTAATGTTAATTGTTTTTAGACTAGGTATATATATTCCGGTTCCTGGGGTGAACTTAAAGGCATGGGGGGCTGCCTTTTCTCAAATGGGCACAGGTAGTGCAGGTGGTTTATTAAGTTTTTATGATGTCTTTACCGGTGGGGCATTTAAAAGATTTTCTATTTTTGCTTTGAGTGTTACACCTTATATTAATGCATCTATTATTTTGCAATTACTTTCTTCAGTTATTCCTTCATTAAAGGAAATGTTGAAAGAAGGAGAAGAAGGAAGAAAGAAATTCCAAAGATTAACGAGAAATTTAACAGTTTTACTTGGTGCACTTCAAGCATTTGTTATTTCCTTTGGGCTTGCAAGAGGGTTTGAAAATATTCTTGTCATTCCACTTTGGACATTTGTATTTTTGGCAACAGTTTCTCTTCTTGCAGGGACTATGTTCTTACTTTGGATTGGTGATAGGATTACCGAGAAAGGTATTGGAAACGGAATTAGTGTTTTAATATTTGCTGGAATAGTTGCAAGATATCCAACTTACTTTAGAACAGCAGTTCTTGGCGGTTTGAATATCTTTGAATGGATTTTCTTACTTGGTGTAATGTTCTTGATGGTTATTGGAATTATTTATGTACAACAAGCAGAAAGAAGAATAATGGTTCAATATGCTTCAAGAATGGTTGGAAGAAGAATTTATGGTGGAACATCAACCCATATACCAATTAAAGTTAATCACAGTGGTGTTATACCTATAATTTTTGGTTGGGCAATTGTTTCCATCCCGGTTGGAATCGCACAACTTACAAACTCTGAGACAGCAAAATCCTTATTTTCAATGACCAGTCCATTAGTAATTACAATTTATGCAGTGTTGATCTTCTTCTTTACATACTTTTATAGTGTTGTTGTTTTTGATCCAAAAGATATTGCACAGAATATTAAGAGCTACGGTGGTTACATTCCTGGTATAAGACCTGGAAAACCAACAGAACAATATATAACAAGAGTATTAAATAGAATAACATTTGTCGGAGCACTCTTTTTGGTAGCAATAGCACTTGTTCCTTATCTTGTTCAAGGTGTAACGGGAGTGAATATTTGGTTAGGTGGAACAAGTGCCTTAATTGCAGTTGGTGTGGCTCTTGACATAGCTCAACAAATGGAAGCACACTTGATTATGAGAAATTACGAAGGTTTTGTTAAAAAGGGTAAACTCCCAGGAAGGAGATGATCAATATATGAATATAGTCTTCCTGGGGCCCCCCGGGGCAGGTAAGGGGACTTACGCTAAAAGGTTAGTAGAAATGCTCAATATTCCACATATATCAACTGGTGATATGTTTAGAGAAGCAGTTGCTTCTAAAAGTGAGCTTGGAAAAAAGGTTGAGGAAATTTTAAAACGTGGGGATCTAGTACCAGATGATTTAACTAACTCAATTGTCAAAGAACGATTATCTAAAGAAGATTGTAAAAATGGATTTATCTTAGACGGTTTTCCAAGAACGGTAGCTCAAGCAAAAGCATTAGATGAGATAATGAGTTCGCTTGGGAAAGATTTAGATTACGTGATTTATTTTGAAGTTGATGAAGAGGTAGTAGTTAAGAGAATTAGTAATAGAAGGATATGTAGTAATTGTGGAAAGATATACAATTTAATTACACTACCTCCAAAGGTTGATGGGAAATGCGATGTCTGTGGTGGTACGCTTTACCAAAGAGAAGATGATAAAGAAGAAGTAGTAAGAAAAAGATACAGAATTTATATGGAAAATACATATCCTGTAATAGAATATTATCAAAAATCTAACAAACTTTTTACAGTTAACGGTGCTTTAGATGTTGATTCAGTAATAAAAGAAGTATTAAATATTATCAGAAGGTGAGGAAGTTGATTTATATTAAATCTAAGGAAGAAATTGAAAAGATAAAAATAGCTTCTCAAGCGGTTGGAACAATATTATCCGAGGCTAAAAAAGTAGCAGTTGAAGGAGCTAGCGCTTGGGATATTGAGCTTCTTGCTGAAAAAATTTTGAAAGAATTGAAATGTGCTCCTGCATTTAAAGGTTATAATGGTTATCCATATATTACAACTGTTTCAGTAAATGACGAAATTATTCATGGTTTTCCATTGAAAAAGAAAGTATTTAAAAAAGGAGATATAGTTTCAATAGATGTTGGAGCAATATATGAAGGGTACTATGGTGATGGAGCGTATACGTATATAATCGGTGAAACAGATGAAATTGGTACAAAGTTAGTAGAAATCACAAAAAAGTCTTTGGAAATAGCTATAAAGACTGTAAGAGCTGGAATTAGATTAGGAGATGTATCATACGAGATACAAAAATATGTTGAAGAAAATGGATTTAATGTTGTTAGAGATTTTGTGGGGCATGGAGTCGGAAAAAAATTACACGAAGATCCTCAAATACCAAATTATGGTAAAAAAGGAACGGGAGTAATACTCAGAGAAGGTATGACAATTGCTATAGAACCAATGGTTACTGAAGGCGGCTGGCACGTAGTAATTTTGGATGATGGTTGGACTGTGGTTACTAAAGATGGGAAAAGAGCGGCACATTTTGAGCACACATTGTTAGTAAAAAAGGATGGATGTGAAGTTTTAACCCGGCGGGGTGATGGATTTGTCGAATAAGGAAGATATTATCAAGATGGAAGGTACAATTGTTGAGGCTTTACCTAATGCGATGTTTAGAGTAGAGCTTGAAAACGGCCACAAAATTTTGGCACATATCAGTGGAAAAATGCGGAAGAATTTTATAAGGTTAGTGCCTGGAGACAAAGTTGTTGTTGAACTTACTATCTACGACTTAACTAAGGGAAGAATAGTCTATAGGAAAAAGTCATAAAAAGAAAGGAGAGAGGAATCATGAAAGTACAATCCTCAGTTAAGAAAAGATGCGAGCATTGTAAGATAATAAAAAGAAAAGGAAGAGTATACGTAATTTGTAAAGTAAATCCAAAGCATAATCAGAAGCAGGGTTGAGGAGGGAGATAGATGGCTCGTATCGTCGGTGTTGAAATACCAAACGATAAGAAGGTAGAAATAGCGCTTACATATATATACGGTATTGGTAGAACAAGAGCAAAGCAAATTTGTGAAGCAACAAATATCGATCCAGATAAAAGAGTTAGAGAATTGAACGATGAGGAAATCAGTAAAATAGCAACATACATCCAACAAAATTTCAAAGTTGAAGGTGAATTGAGAACTGAAGTTATGCAAAATATAAAAAGGCTAATTGACATTGGATGTTATAGAGGATTTAGACACAAATTGGGCTTGCCGGTTAGAGGTCAAAAAACAAAATCAAATGCAAGAACTAGGAAAGGTCCAAGACCAAGCAGAATTAAAAAGAAAAAATAGGGAGGGACATAAATGGCCAAAAAAACACGTAGAGTTGTAAAAAGAAAAAAGAAATTAACAGTTGATCGTGGAGTAGTTCACATAAAATCAACATATAACAATACAATAATTACTTTGACCGATCCAGATGGTAAAGTAATCACCTGGGGTAGTGGAGGAACTGCTGGGTTTCAAGGAACAAGAAAAGGTACCCCATATGCAGCACAGCTTGCAGCCGACCAGGTTGCTAAAGAAGCAGTCAAGCTTGGTATGAAAAAAGTTGACATTTTGGTAAAAGGCCCAGGTTCAGGAAGAGAAGCTGCAATAAGGACATTCCAAGCAGCTGGACTCGAGATAGGAGTAATAAAAGATGTTACACCAATTCCATTCAATGGCTGCAGGCCAAAGAAGAAAAGAGTTTAAGGGAGGGAAATAAATGGCTAGATATACAGGTCCACAATGTAAACTTTGCAGACGCGAAGGAATGAAGTTGTACCTGAAAGGTGAAAGGTGCTTTACAGATAAATGTGCTTTTGATAGAAGACCTTTTGCTCCAGGTGATCATGGAAGAGACAAGAAAAAATTAACTCAATATGGAATTCAATTAAGAGCTAAACAAACAATGAAGAGAATCTACGGAGTTCTTGAAACACAATTTAGAAGATATTATGAAACAGCTTCCAGAAAATCAGGAGATACCCGTGAAAATCTTGTAGTTCAAGTAGAAAGAAGACTCGATAACGTAGTATATAGACTCGGATTTGCAGTTAATAGAACAACTGCAAGGCAACTAGTAAATCATGGACATGTTTTGGTAAATGGTAGAAAGGTTACTATTCCTTCTTACCAAGTAAGACCAGGAGATGTAATAGAAATAAGGGAGAAGAGTAGAGATATTTTACCAGTTAAAAATGCAATTGAGTTGAATAAAGATAAAAATACAATGCCATGGCTCACAGTTGATTATGAAAATTATAAAGGTACATACGAAAGAAATCCAAAACTAGAAGAAGTTATTGATCTTCCAGTTGATGTACAAGCAATTATCGAATTGTACTCGAGGTGATAAAATATGGAATTTGTTATGCCTAAAAGACTTAAGATGGAGGAGCACAAAGAATCGGATGATTACTATTATGCACGTTATGTGCTTTCTCCTCTTGAAAAAGGTTATGCTACAACAATTGGAAATACATTGAGAAGAGTTTTGTTATCATCGATACCTTCTCTTGCAATAACGGATGTAAAATTTGTAAGGCCAGAAAAATATCATGAATTTGATACTATCGAAGGTGTAAAAGAAGATATTCTTGAGATTCTTTTAAATTTAAAAAAAGTTCAGCTTTCAATGGAAGATTATGTAGAAGAGCCTGTTGAGTTGACAATTCAACATAAAGGTGCTGGTGAGATAAAAGCAGGAGATATAATAGTCCCAGCAGGTGTGAGCGTAACAAATCCTAATTTACATATTGCAACTTTAAATGAAGATGCAGATCTGGAAATAAAGCTTTATGCAACTATAGGAAAAGGATTTGTACCAGCAGCAGAAAGAAATGAAAAACCTGATATAGGTTGGATAGTTTTAGATGGAGTTTATAATCCAGTTTTAAAAGTTAACTGGATTGTAGAAAATGTTAGGGTTGGTAAAAAGACAGACTATGATAAGTTAGTATTGGAAATATGGACAAAGAAGAATATTAAGCCATCAGATGCATTAAAGAAAGCTGTTAAAATAATAAACGATCACTTTAGGATTATTGAAGAAAGTTTTGGAGAATTTGATGAAGAAAAGGATATTGCTGAAGTGAGTGAAGTAAGTTCAATTGAAGAAGAAGAGGTTGTTGATGAGAACGATATTTTGAGTAGAAAAATTGATGAGTTAGATTTATCAATGCGTGCACTAAATTGCTTAAAACGCGATAAAATTGAAACAATTGGTGATTTGTTGAGTAGAGGAGAAGAGGAACTATTAAAAATCAAAAATTTTGGTCAAAAATCACTTGATGAAGTAAAAGAAAAGTTGATGGAAAAGTTTGGGCTCAGCTTCGGAAAGGGGGAAAGTTGAAATGAGACATCGAATGAAAAGACACAGAATAGGTAGATATGGAAGCCATAGAAAAGCAACTTTAAGAAATCTCTCAAGAGAAATTGTTGAACATGGTAGTATAATTACAACAACTCCAAAGGCAAAGGCTGTACAAATTTTCTTTGAAAAATTAATGACAAAGGCTGTAAAAGCAAAAAAAGCTGATAAAAAGGAACGAGAAGTTGCATTGAGAAGAGAAATATTCAAAGCACTTGGAGATAGAAGATTGGTAAACAAGTTAGTTGATGAAATTGCTCCAAAATGCTTGGACAGACAAGGTGGATATACAGCAATTTATAAGGTTGGCCCAAGAAGAGGCGACGGCGCAGAAATGTCATTAATTAAGCTTGTAATAGAAGAGTAAGGGGGAATACCCCCTTTTTTACTCTTGAGGAGGTGCGGTATGGAAATTAAAGAACTTGGTGTTGATAAAAACATTGTGACAAAAGAATTTATATTTGATTCTGCAGAGATACAAAGAGCTGAAAAGAGAACATTAAACGAACTTAATAGAAAGTACACTATAGAGGGATTTAGGAAGGGTAAAGTTCCTCTTTCTGTTTTTAAAGCTAGATTTGGAAAAGATTTTTATGATTATTTTGTTTTCGAACAATTAGTTGAGGAAATATATAAATCTTTTGAGGAAGAGTCAAATTTGTTACTTATACCAGAAATTGCAGAAAAAGAAATAAATAGTGAAAGTGCGAAAATAGTTGTTAATTTTCACAAAAAACCAGTAGCTAAAGTAGATTTTGAGAAAATTAAGGTAAAAGTAGCAAACAAAGATCAAGTTTTAGAAAATTATCTTGATTTAAGATTAAAAACATTAAGAGAGGAAAATGCAGTATTAGAGCCAAAAGAAGGGCCAGCAGAGTTTGACGATTTAGTAAGAGTTAAGACGTACGTAACTAACAAAGAAACAGGTAAGGTTTTGGTTGATGGTAATGAAGATGAGTATGTACTTTATAAAGATGATGAAAGACCTACAATTCAAAATCTTGTAGGGCACAAAAAAGGCGATGTTGTTGAATTTGATAGAGAATTTCAAAAAGATGAAGAAGAAAAAATAGTTTATCACTACAAAATAGAGATTTTAGATGTTTACAAGAGAATTCTTCCAGAACTTACCGATGAATTTGTAAAGAATAATTTGACTGAAATGCATTTAGAAACACTTGATGAATTGAAAAATAAAATTTTAGAAGAAGGTACAAAAATATACGATGATGAAATAAAGCATTCAATTAGAGAACAAATTCTTGCACAACTTCCAGAAGCAACAGAATTGTTTATTTCAGAAAAAACAATTGATTATGCAGTAAGATTGATTGTAAATAACATGAAAGAAGAAGGGAAATACGAAGAGTACGTAAAAAAATATGATAATGAAGAAAAGGCTAAAGAAGCAATTAGAGAATACTATGTTAGCGAATTGAAAAAGGAAGCAGCAATTGAAAAGATTGCTAAAGAATACGATATTGAAAGAAAAGCAACTGATGAAGAGCTTGAAAAATATGCAGAAATTCTTGCTCCATATTGGGGTATTAGTGTTGAAAGAGCTAAAGTATTAGTTAAAGAAAGGGCAGAAGTAAGAAATGAAGTAGAAAATATGATTTTTGTTGATAAGGTTTTAGATAAGATTTCAGAAAATGTTGAGAAGGAAATCGTTGATATAAACAAAGAAGGTGGCGAGGATGAAGGAAATAATTAATCAGTACGTTCCAATGGTTGTTGAAAGTAATGGAAAATATGAGAGAGCATACGATATATACTCAAGACTTCTTAAAGATAGAATAGTATTTTTGGGAAGTGCAATAGATGATCATGTCGCTAATTTGGTTGTAGCCCAGCTTTTGTTTTTAGAGGCAGAAGATCCTGATAAAGATATTCAACTTTATATAAATTCACCTGGTGGTTCTGTAAGTGCAGGGCTTGCTATATATGATACAATGCAGTATATAAAATGTGATGTTGCTACGATTTGTATTGGGCAGGCTGCTTCTATGGGAGCTGTTTTGCTTGCAGGAGGTACAAAAGGAAAGAGATTTTCTTTGCCAAATAGCAGAATAATGATTCATCAACCACTTGGCGGGGCAGAAGGTCCTGCAAAAGATGTGGAGATAATGACAAAAGAGCTTTTAAGAATAAAAAATAAAATTAATGAGATACTAAGTTTTCATACAGGCCAACCAATCGAAAGAATTGAAAAAGACACAGATAGAGACTTTTTTATGACACCTGAAGAAGCTTTGGAATACGGTTTGATAGATAAAGTTATAAAACCAGAAGATAGAAAATGATTTATGGTATAATGTAGATGATAAGGATTTTTTGAAGGAGGTAAAAAAATGTCAGGTCACAACAAGTGGGCAAATATTAAGCACAGAAAAGCTGCCCAAGATGCGAAAAAATCAAAGATCTTTACAAAATTGATTAGGGAGATTATAGTTGCTGCTAAAGAAGGTGGGGGAGATCCAGAAACAAACCCAAGATTAAGGGCAGTCTTAGAAAGAGCAAGAGCAGCAAATATGCCTAAAGATACAATTGAAAAGTCAATTAAGAAAGGTACCGGAGAATTAGAAGGTGTAGACTATCAAGAAATCATATATGAGGCATATGCTCCAGCTGGAGTGGCTCTTTACATTTATGCAATGACAGATAATAAAAATAGAACTGCTCAAGAGTTGAGACACCTTTTAAGTAAACACGGTGGTTCATTAGCAGAAAGTGGTTCAGTTGCATGGCTATTTGAAAGAAAAGGAATCATTGAAATTCCAAAAGAGAAAATTGCTGATTTTGAGGAATTTGCAATGGTTGCAATCGATGCTGGTGCAGAAGACATAATTGAAGATGATCCAATTCAAGTTATTACAGCTCCAGATATGTTAACTGAAGTAAAGGATAAATTAGCAGAAAACGGTTTTGAAGGTGAAGCAAAAGTAACGTTTATTCCAAAAAATACTGTTAAAGTAACAGGGGCAGATGCTGAAAAAGTATTGAAATTGGTTAGTGTTCTTGAAGATAATGATGATGTACAGGAAGTTTATGCAAACTTTGAAATTGATGATAAAGAGCTTGAAGAAATAATGTCAAAACTAGAAGGATAAGATGAAAAAAATTGTAATATTTTTCTTTTTATTTCCTCTAACAATTTTTTCAAATATTTTAGGTTTTTGGGTTGATCCATTTAATGCATTATATGGATTTAGTATAAGTCAAAATATAGAATTTTGGAATATAAAAGCCCTGCTTCGTTATGATTTGCCTGTTAAATGGGAGCAGGGCTTT
Source organism: Thermosipho japonicus (assembly GCF_014201655.1). NCBI lineage: Bacteria > Thermotogati > Thermotogota > Thermotogae > Thermotogales > Fervidobacteriaceae > Thermosipho > Thermosipho japonicus. Next base: position 604,515 of record NZ_JACHEX010000001.1, on the reverse strand, counting down.
CCATTATTGAGGCCAGAACAATTAAATATTAATTTTGAATTATATTCTGAAACATACTCGGTTGAGTATGGTTATTTCCATAAGAAGATACCATTTTATGTAAGTGTAAATCCTTATGAAAAAAATTTAAATATTGTTTGGGGATTTACTGGCTTTTATGGCAATTATAGTTACTTTAATAGTGATATTTTTGATTTTATATTTAGAGAAGATATGTACGGCTTTGCATTAAAATATAATGATTATAGATTCTTTTTCGAAAATAGTACAGAAAATATTTTGGGGTTTGAATATAATGGTATAGTTGTTTATTTCGATAGATTTGGTTTAGAAATTGCATTAAATATTAACAATGAAAATATGGGCTTTTATTTTGTACCGGTTAATGGAAATTTTGGTTTTGTTTTAAAAGATAATGAAAATTTTTTGTTTTTAAACGATGATGAGGTAAATTTTAAATGGAAATGGGGTGAGATATATGTCGTTGGAGGATTTCAAAAAGAAAAGAGACAGTTTTCAATTGAATTCTCTATCTGGTAATACACGAGAATTTCCAATGGAAGAATTTAACTGGTTTTTGGAAGTTGTAAAAAAAGATTTCAATTTTGATCTTACAGGTTATAAACCACATAGAGTTAAAAGAAGAATAGAGATGTTAATTAGAAAGTATGGTTTAAAGTCATACAAAGAGTATTATGAGCTTATAAAAAAAGATGAAAAAAAGAAGGATGAATTTTTTGATAGGATGACTATAAATGTTACTGAGTTTTTTAGAAACCCAGAAAAATGGTGGGAACTTAGAGATAAATTTATACCTGAACTTTTAAAGGAAAGTGGTTCAAAGTTTAAGGCATGGAGTGCAGGATGTTCAACAGGAGAAGAACCATACTCTCTTGCAATACTTCTTGAAGAACTAAAGGCACCATCTAGTGCAAAAGTTCATGCAACGGATATTGACATTGGTGTTCTTACTAAGGCAAGAATGGGTGAATATGAGGAAAGATCATTTGTAAGTACTCCACCACAATATTTAAAAAAATATTTTGAAGTAACTAGTAGAGGGACATACAGGGTAAAACAAAATGTGAAAAATAGAGTAATTTTTAAAAGGCACAACCTTCTCCAAGATAGATTTGAAACTGGATATGATTTGATTCTTTGTAGGAATGTTGTTATATATTTTGAAATGGAGACAAAAATGGAATTGTATGAAAAATTTGCAAAAGCTCTTAGACCGGGTGGAATATTATTTATTGGAAATACGGAAAGGATTTTTAATTACAGACAACTTGGATTTGAAGTTGTATCACCATTTATATACAGGAAACTGTGAGGTGGTTTTTTGTTCTGGCTTACTCTTGCTTTTGTTATTGATCAAATTACAAAATATATTGCAACAGAGTATTGGAGATTTAATCCAACGCGGCTTTTTAACTTTTTTTATTTAACGTATGAAACAAATAAAGGTGTAGCATTTGGTTTGTTTTCCAGCTCTAAGGAAATAGTTATTTATTTAACGCTTGCGATTATTATTGGTCTTTCAATTATACCGCTTTTTAAGAAGTTAACTTTCTGGACAAATATGTTTTTAGGATTTATTATAGGCGGAGCTCTTGGCAACGTTGTTGACAGAATAAGATTTGGTTATGTTGTAGATTTTATAACTATGCCTTACTGGCCTACTATTTATAATTTAGCAGATTTTTTTATTTTAGTTGGTGGGATCGGTATAGGATTAGTACTTCTTTGGAGGAGAGATATTGGAGATCAACGTAACAGCGAGAGAGAAAGGTTGGAGATTGGACAAATTCGTTCAGGAGAAAGCACCGAGTTGGATTTCAAGGACGTACATTCAGAAAGCGATAAAGAGTGGAGAGATAAGAGTAAATGATGAAATAAAAAAGCCAAGTTATAAATTAAAACTCGGTGATGTTGTTTTTTTGGAATTTCCAGAAAAACCTAAGGAAGTAGAAATTTTACCTGAAAATATCCCACTGGATATTTTATATGAAGATAAAGATATTGTTGTTGTAAATAAAAGTGCGGGAATGATAACCCATCCAACACCATCTTTTATATCTGGCACGCTTGTAAATGCGTTAATGTATCATTGCAAAGATTTTCAAGGTATAAGTGGGGAATTGAGACCTGGAATAGTACATCGCCTTGATAAAGATACAAGTGGTGTTATCGTAGTTGCAAAAAATGATAAGGCTCATCAGAGTTTATCAAAGCAATTTAAAGATCGAGTAACCGAGAAAGTTTATGCGGCAATTGTAAAAGGTATAGTAAAAAAAGATTATGGAACTATAGAAGTTCCAATTGGAAGAAATCCAGTTGTAAGAACCAAAATGGCCGCAGTTGATTGGGGTAAAAATGCACTTACGTATTTTAAGGTTTTAAGAAGATTTAAAGACGCAACGCTTGTTTTTGCATACCCTAAAACTGGAAGAACACATCAAATAAGGATACATATGAAATACATAGGCCACCCATTATTAGGTGATGAATTATACGGCAGCGGAAAGAAAGATGAAGTTTATGGCGCTACAAGGCAGATGCTTCATGCGTTAAAACTCTCTTTTTATCATCCTACAACAGAAGAAAAAATGACATTTGTAGCTCCTCTTCCAAAAGATTTTAAAAGAGTTTTAAAGATTTTATCTGAAATTTATTGATTTTTATTGATAAAGTGCTATAATTAGACTATAAAGGCATTAAATGCCTTATTTTTCTTTTTTATTAATGTTAGGGGGTGTTATCTGTGGGGATTGACGAGATTTTCAGGATAATTGAAGATGAGAAAATCAGATTTGTAAGACTCCAGTTTTCCGATATTAACGGAGCTTTGAAGAATGTAGAAATTCCATCTGCAGATTTGAAAAGGGCCTTTGAAAAAGGTATTATGTTTGACGGCTCATCAATTGAGGGGTTTGTTAGAATTAACGAATCTGATATGTATTTAAAACCAGATCCGGATACCTTTGCAATTTTACCATGGACTCTTGAAGGACAAAGAAGTGCTAGAATTATTTGCGATGTTTACAAGCAAGATGGCACTCCTTTTGAAGGTGATCCACGTTTTAGATTAAGAAAAGTGATGCAAGAAGCAAAAGATATGGGATTTGTCCCACATGCAGGTCCAGAAGTTGAATTTTTCCTTCTTCCAAGAAAGAACAATAAACCTTCGTTTGAGTTCTTAGATGAAGGTGGATATTTTGATCTTTTGCCAGTAGATATTGCAGAGCATTTAAGAAGTGAAGTTGCAGTTATGCTTGAGGAAATGGGAATAGATGTTGAAGCAACTCACCATGAGGTTGCACCATCCCAACATGAAGTTGATTTTAGATACAGTAATGCACTTTCTGCGGCAGATGCAGTTCAAACAGTAAAACTGGTTATAAAGACTTTAGCAATAAAAAATAATCTATATGCAACCTTTATGCCCAAACCATTTTTTGGTGTAAATGGTAGTGGTATGCACGTACACGTAAGTTTGCTGTCAACTGATTTGCAAAAAAATATGTTTTTTGATGAAAAGAGTGGAGACATTTCTGAATATATGAGATACTTTATTGGTGGAATATTAAAATATTCAAAGTCAATTACTGCTGTTACCAATCCGACAATTAATAGTTATAAAAGGCTTGTTCCAGGATACGAAGCACCGGTAAATATTGCATGGTCTCTTGCAAATAGATCAGCCCTTGTTAGAGTTCCTGCGGCAAGGGGAATGGGAACAAGAATTGAATATAGATCTCCAGATCCTTCTTGTAATCCTTACCTTGCATTAGCAGTGATAATTAAAGCTGGATTACAGGGAATAAAAGACAAAATAGAGCCACCTCTTCCAGTTGAAAAGGATATTTATCACATGAAAGAAGAAGAAAAGGATAATTTTGGAATTGATCATTTACCTTCAAATTTGAAAGAAGCTTTAGATGAAATGGAAAAATGCGAGCTAATAAAAGAAGCTTTGGGGGAGCATATTTTTAATAAATTTTTAGAAATGAAAAGACTTGAGTGGAAGGATTTTTCAATTGCAGTTACAGAATGGGAAAGGCAAAGATATGAAATAATATAATATAAAATTAAAGAGGCCAACTTATTTGGCCTCTTTTTCTTTAAAATATTTAAGTGCGCCAGAAATGTCAGAGAGTTTTTTGTTTTTATTTGCTGGATATCCAAAAAAATTATGTTTTTCGCACAGTTCTATAAATTCATTTATCATTTGGCTGTTATCAAAAAAGGGTGAAAAAATATAATCTGTAACAAGGACAAATTTACCTTGGTTTTGGATTTTTTGTATGTATTTTAGTCTATTTAAAGTAATTTTTTCATCAATTCTTTTCTTGTATTTAAAGAATAAAGATTCTATTCCTATACCATCGATAGCATTTATATAATTGTTTGAAATATCATAATATAATATATTTTCTCCGTTTTGTGGCACGACTAAAAAATTTCCTTTACTTTTTACATAATTTGATATTTGAAAGACAAAGTCAATCATCTGCAATGCTGTAAATTCTTTTGGGTATCCATTTTCTGACCAATAAACGAATGAATCGATTAGATCGAGGTAGAGACCGTCTACTTCATATTTCAAGATTTCATCAATCATATTAAAAACAATATTTTGCCATTCTTTATGCCAATACTTTACTTTGTAATTTCCAGGCCACTTTGGATTTTCACTTCCTAGCCACTCAGGCGGATTTTTATCCCACTCTTTTTTCCAATAACTTCTATAATCTTCGGCTTCACCTATGCTTAAGTAAGAAAGGATTGTTGTTCCATTTTCCTTAAGTTTTTTAATATAGTATATATCCTTTTCATCAATATCTTGGACATCAATAATCAAAAATTTAGGCTTGTAGTATGAATATATTGTTCTTAAATTGATTTTTTGAAGTTGATATATAAGAGGTACCTCAACTCTTTCAATGGATAATGGTTGTATAATTAAAAAGAGTAGTATTCCAATCGTAAGTAGCTTAATAAAATTTTCCACATTTTCACCTCAAAAAGAAAATTTTCATTCTTTTCCCTTGCATTTGGATTATGTATATATCATTTTCGAGATAAAAAGAAACAATTTTACCTCCAATTATTTTCTCTATTGGAAGTTTAGTTTTTAAAAGAAAGTATTTGGGCATTAGTGAATAATTTGGAATTGTTATTTCTATATAATTTTCATTTATCTTGTATTCGTATTTTTGAGTTAAATAGTCAAGAAAGTAAGGATATGCTTCAGAAGCTGTATAGTTTTTTAGCCAAGGCATTTTAGATTTTATTTTGTAGTAAAATCTATCAAGTATAGTTATTAATTCTTCCCAATCTTTTTGCATTGGGTTTCTGTCTTTTGCAAAAAAATCGTCGGGATGTATAAAGTGTTGAAAGCTTCCAAAATTTGCAAGTGTATTTATACTAGAAATTAGGATTCTTTTTAATGGATAATAACCATATGTAGATCTTGGTATGATCACAACGTTGCTATTGTAAATCATATATTCTGAAAATTCATCTGTGGAACTATACGTTGTCCCTATAGTGGTAACTTCAGGTAAGGCTTTTATAAGGTTTTGAATACCATATTCATCTATTATGTTATTTGGTGCCACATAGCTATTTAAAAATATTTTATGACCCAATATTGATTCTAAAAATTTTTTAGCTGATCTAAGACTTTCAACTATATTTTGAGGGTTTGGCCAATTTTCCTTTGTTAAAGATAAATGATTATATCCATGAAGTCCTAATTCAAAATCTGAATTATCTATTTCTATAAGAGTATCTTTTGGAAAATGAGTTATTAGATATTCGGAAAATTCAAAAGGAGGATTGCTGACTCCATTATAACTTAACGGTGTTACTATTGTATATTTAATGTTGTAACTTTTTGCAAAAGCTTTTATATCTTTCCACCACATCTTATAGTAAAAATCTGTGTCTATTACATCTCTTTTTGTTACATTATATGAGGGGATTGGAAAGTCATCAAGATAAAATATAAAAGAATTAAGAAATCCAGATATATTAAAATCCTGCATTTCAAGAATACACTGAAGAATTAATCCTCTTGTTTCCTTCATTATTATTGGTGGATATATATAACCTATGTAACCATTTCCTTCTTTTTTGTACCAAACGGCTGGGATAGGTTTGCTTCCAACAAGATTTGCAAGTACTATGTTTGAGGTGTCAAGATCAACATTAAAGTCAATATCAAAATCTATATCAAATTCGCATCCTTTATCTGTGTTTGACAAGAAGAACAATTCTTTATTGAATAATATTTTTTCGATGTTGTTTTTTTCAATTACTATATTTTTATTCCATGGAGTGTTGTATGGATCTGTTATGAATAACAATGTTCCACCGTTATTTATAAATCTTTTAATAGTATTAGTATGTATAAATTTTGAATCAGTTATCCATATTATGTATCTAAAAGGTGTAAGATCTATATATGAATGGTCAAAAAAATTTTCAACGTAAACTGTTTCAAAATTTATTTTGGCATATCCAAGTAATTTTTTTAGTTGAAATTGCTTTTCAAGATAAAGTTCTTTGTCATATTTATCGCAAACAACTAAAATTTTATTTTCCCTTCCAACTTTTTTGTTTGTAAGATAGTGCAATATTTTTTGAATATCTAGTATAACATTTCCTTTATTGTCAATAAAACTATTGAATATTGCACCGCCACCGTTTTTTGAGAGAAAAATCATTGGATATTTTTTATCAACTGTTTTAAAAGAAAGGATTATTTTAGTCTCTTTACTAAATACTTCATATTCTTCAACTGGCCTGCTTAGACCAGTGCTTGGAGGTGTTGTAAAAAAGTTTTTATCGTATTCTATATTATAAGTGCTCAACTGTTTGTATCCATATTTGTAATGTACACCAATTTTGTTGAAAACATTATTTACTTCCCTTGCATCTGCATTTGCACCAATATTGTTAAAAAAGAAAAAAGTTCCACCATTTTCTATAAATATTGAAAGCTGCCTAAGATATAATACAGAGTTTTCAAGATCATTTGAATAATACCAAGTTATTATTGTTGAAAAGTCATTAGAATTTATACGGTAAAAGTTCATTCTTTCAACATCAAGCAATTCATACTTTATTTTATTTTTCTCAAGATAGGGAATTACATAGTCTTTTAACATGTATTCTCCATATTGTTCAGAGCCTTTGTAGAGAAGAAGAAACTTTTTTTGTGAAAATGTAATAATACTAATTACCGCTAAAAATATTATTAATACTTTCTTCATTTTAACTCCTCCCTAATTTTTTCTAGTTCGTTTAGCCTAAGATAATATCCTTCTTCAAGATCAACCTTTTGTCTTGAATATTCTATTTGTATAATTTTGTTGACCCTTTTTTTGAGCAAGCAATATGAAATAAAGGTTCCAATTGCAAATGAAAATGCATAACCTGAACCAAGGGCTGCATACCCAATTTTGTTTATAAATATAGTACTTAGTAGAGCATTTAAACCTAAGACACTTAGATTTATTGCAAGGGCAAGATTTCTAAAATCAAAATAAAGTATTAACAAAAGCATCATTAAATAAAATCCATTAAGCATGGCACCTATTAATCCAAGACGAAGTATAGGTTTTGAAAGTTGATTAGAAAATGGTAGCAACTCAAGTTCATTAAGGATGAAGAATACTGTTGTTATAAGTGCTTGAATTTTTATTGTAAGGCTTATATTTTGCTTTAATTCTTTTTCCATAGAATTTTTTAATAGAATTATTTCAGATAAAACGTAACCTTTGATCAAAGAGTCATAAAAACTTTTGTATTTTTTGTAGAATCTAGTTTCTAAAACAAGAATAAACATTGTTATTGTTGGAATTATAGTAAGATAAGAAAAAAACATTGGACTATCATATACATATGAAAATTTAAATCCACTAATTGGTTCTTCACCAAATTTTGGATGATTCCAAACTATTATGTCATCTATCCATATTGAAAGATAGTAAGTAAAACCAATTAATAGGTTTTGCCAGTAGTTTTTAACTTCTTTCACCCATTCAAAGGAAATTTTTTTGGAACTTGAGCCAAAATAATAAATAACTACGAATACGTTTATTATTATTCCTATATTTACTGCGATTGCATAACCTATAATTCCAAAATATTTTGCTAGGATTATTGAAGAAATGCCCATAGTTAAATATGAAAATATATACCAATTTACTGAATCAGTGGCAAGCGATGATATCGATATTAACCATAACGTCGTAAGTGAAGTGGTTAAATAGGAAAAGGAAAGAATGAATTTGATGCCGTGTTTAAAGATTAGAAAAAATATTAGAAGATAAGTAATTACAATTAAGTTATTTACTAGGATTATTGAAAGTGTTTCAGGAAGTATTTTTTCATATTTTTTCGAATATATAAGATCTGAGGTTCTTCGTGAGAGAAACATGGAAAAAATACCAGAAAAGATAATTGAAAGTATGAATGCATATATAACAGCCATATTAAAGTATATATCTGCTGACTTTAGAAAATATATAACAACCCATAAAGATATAGTTGTTATTATCCAAGGCCCCGACGATGTTAAAATTGAATATATTACTGCAAGAACGTCTGTTGATATTTGATTTTTGTAGAATAATTTATTAAGTTTGAAGCCCACGCCTGCCATTTAATTCACCACCGAGAGATATAGTTTTTTGTAGTTTTCTATCATTTGATCCAATCTATACCTCATCTGTACACGTTTCTTTCCAGTTTCTGATGCGTTGAGTCTAAATTTATCATTTTCATACATATAAATTATTGCATTTGCAAGTGATATAAAGTCTTTTGGTTTTACTACAATTCCGGCAGGTGATATAAAATCTTCTTTGCTTCCATATATAAGTTCCCTGCATGCACCAACATTAGTAGATACTACTGGTATACCTACGGCAAATGCTTCTAATATTACAAGGGGTTGACCTTCGCTTACACTGGATAGAATCATTAAATTTATTTCTGGGTAATATTCTTTTACATCAACCATACCAGTAAATTCAACTGTATCTTGCAAATTTAGAATATCAACTAACTCTTTGCACTCTCTAAAGTATTCAGGCTCTTCATCTGTTGGTCCAATAATAAAGAGCTTAAAATCTTTTATTCTTTGCTTTACAATTTTTGCAGCCTTAATTGCTGTTTTAATATCCTTTATTTCCACAATGCGTCCAACTAGACCAACATTGAATGGAGTTTTTCTTTTCCTATATGTAAGATTTGAAAATTTGTTAGTATCTATACCGTTGGGAATAATTAAGAATTTTTCTTCTATAGAACAAAATTCTTTTTCATATTTTTGATTTTCACTGAATAAAGTTGTTATTTTGTCAGAGCCTTTGTAAACTACAGAACTTATTGTATTAAATAACTTAATCCAACCTGTTTTGAATTCTTCTTTTATCCAATCAGCTCTTAAGATTTCAAGCTGCCTTTCTCTATGGTATATCCCATGCTCAGTAAGTATTACAGGGATATTGTATTTTAAACCATTTAGAATGGCCGAAATGCCAGCATAACCGGTTGTAATAGTATGATATACATCACACTTTGGAAGATCAACTGTCATAGAATTTAAAAATGGAATAAGCATTGAGTATAATGTCCAATAATAGTTTGTAAAGTTTTCATATGGAAGATACTTTTCGTAAAAACTTACAATCGTGTCCCAATAATATTGAGATTTAAATATACTTGTAAAATCAAGAGAGGGATTTTTTTTAAATAATTCATATAGATCTTTGCCCATAAGGTTTTCATCAAATGGATAAGAAATTATATTTTCCAAAGCATTTGTAATTTCTTTTCCTATTTTTCTTTTTTTAGGAAATTTATAGTTTGCAAAAAGATAATATTCAAAATAATCTGTGATGTTATCTGGAAATTTATACTTTGGGGATTTCTTTTTTGGAACATCGCCAACGTGGATAACACAAAATTCTACATCTTTCATATTTGAAATTAAAGAATTTCCCCAACTTGAAACACCGCCTACAATATAAGGATAAGTTCCTTCAAAAATTATTCCAACTTTCAATTTGTTCACCTTCTATTAATTTTTGCAATTCTTCTTTTGAAATGTTTTTATGTTTAAGAATATAGAGTCCTAACCTTTGTGTTTGGGTAAGATTAAGTTTTTCTAATTCATTGGTAAGGATTAAAAATTTAAGATTTTCAGCAAAATCATGCTTTTTTCTTTCTTTTAATATCGAAGATATTTTTATTAATTCTTCAACATCTTTGATATCATCTATTGTAAGATTGTTTTTTTTGTAAAGTTTGTCGTAAAGTTCGGTCATTTTAATGTAAAGACTTCTCTTGTCAAATGGAAGTTTTTTAAGTTCTTCAGCCGATGTTGTCTCAACTTGGTTTATATTAACAATAATAACTAAAAATATTAGTATTAATACCAGACTAAAGAGTACTTTATCCAATTTTATCCCTCCAATAAGATTTTGAGGCTTTCGTTTTTGAATGTGTATTTATAGCTATGAAATTCTGTTAACAACTCTTTTACTTTAGAATGTTTTCTATATTTTAGATAATAGAGTATAGCTATTTCAAAAAGTTCTCTAGATTTAATTTTTGAAAGTTTTAGTTCCAGTAGTTTTTCAATTTTTTCATGTTCTTCTAGATCTTCTAGAATTTTAATAAGTAATGTAAGGGCATCTATATTGTATGGATATTTTTTAATAAAATCTTCTAGAAATTTTTTTGTGTTGTTTAACAATTCAATTTTTTGTTCTTTTTCTAAAAATGGAGAGTTTGCGTAATAGTAAGAGTATCTTGCATAATCAACAGAATTTTTATCTTTTGATTCATATAGTTTTCTCAGTAAAATTTTTTCAAGATAATTTGAAGCTTCAGTTGCATAAAGAATTACATCTTGATCGTTTTCTTTGGATATTGTTGTATAAATCATTTTAAGACCTTCATTAAAATCAATTTCCTCTTTTGATGTAAGCTCTAAAATTAATCTTGTGGCTTCTTTTTTTTGCCCCTTATCACCATACTTTAAAATTACATGAAAAGGTGCAAGATCAATTGTTTTATACGAAGGATTGATAGTTTCTATTGGTTTGTACTCAAAATCCAATGGTACGTAATGAGGCGTTTGCCCTTTTAAAATAAAAAATTGTATAAGTGGAAGATAAGGGAACATGAAAATTGAAAGGATTACTTGAAACAAATCAAGCTTATATATTATTGTAATAAGAGCATTACCTATCAGATATAACAGAAAAAGAATTAAGAAATATTCCTTATGTATTAGAGAAAATAATCCAATTAAAAATAATATAAATTCGAGAACAAAGAATTTTCTCATTCTTTTGTATATGCCTCCTCGATTTCTATTTGTTTAAAATCTTTTAATTTATCTAGGACTCTTTTTAGTCCTATGGAATTACATGACGTTAGAACTATTTTTAATTCTGAATTTTTTTCGTCAAAAAATACAAAATCTGTTTCGCGGATGAATTTTTTGATATTTTCTATGTTAGAAATTTCTTTAACCTTTGCTTTTATAAATGAATAAGGGATTTTAAACCTTTCAAACCTTTCTTCTATCTTTTCAAAAATAAAGTTAAATTTTTCAATATCGTTTTTAATTATTTGATTTTCAAGCTCTGATGAAACATATAACATGTTTGATAGCCAGTCAGATAGTATTTTAAGATATGTTTCTGTGTTTTTGTTTATTTTTTCAGGGTCTATATTTTCTATAACTATAAACCCTAAGATCTTTCCCATATGTTCAATTTTTGAAGCCATGGCGGGCTCAAATGAAAAATCTATATCAATATTAGAAAGGTATAATATACTAGCAGAGGCAAAGCCTAAATCTTTTGCGGTTGAAAGTACTTTGGATTTTTCAAGAGGGAAAGAATTTGGAAGAATTTGTGGGCCTTTTCTTACTTTTAGTCTTAAAAAGTCGTTATTGCTTAATGTATATATAGACACTGTTTTTGCTTCAATAAAATCATAAATTAATTCAACAGCTTCATTAAAAATATCTTCTGGATTATTGTACTCAATGTCTTTAAGCTTATCGACAAATATGGAAACACCTTTATTTTCCAGTAGTAGCTTATTTTGCAAGTCATTTGTTAGATTTTCATATTTTCTAATGGTATCTTCTAATGTTTCAATTTTTTTGGAAAGTATTTTTATTTTTTCTTCTTGTTCATTTATTGTTTGAATGTAGCTATCTCTAAAAAACGCAATAAGAAAACCGAGGGAAAGAACGAAGAGTGGTATTTTTAACACTGGCCAAGAAAATAAAATTAAGTAAACGTTTAGGCCATATTGAATATGTATAGATAAAAAGTAAAAAAATGTACTCAATGTTGCAGAAACAAAGAATATATTTGTTCCGTATCTAATAGCAACATATAAATTTAATATTAGATAGGGATTAGGGTTTACAGTAATATAGCCATAGTTTTTAAATAATAAATCAAGGATAAATATTATTAGATTTATTATTGAAAGTTCAAGAAAGCTGTATAAATGTTTTCTTTCCATTTTTTCACCATCCTAAAATATATTATATCAAATAATCTTGTATTAATAATTTTTAAAGAAAATTAAGAAAAATAATACTTTTATTACAATTTTTATTAGGAAAAAGTGGTTAAAATGTTTTAAAATAATATCAGAAGATGGTTGAAAAATAATTTTGGAAGATTCCATAGCTGTGTTGACAATAATGTAAATTAATTTTACAATAAATAACGAAAATGAATATTGTGATAATAATGGGTTTCGATTCTAAAACTTTGGAAAGGGGGAAGGGAGTTATGAAAAAAATTTGGAAAAAGGTGGTAGTTTTTGCATTGGTAGCACTTCCATTCGTAATTTCAACAGTAGGTAACTTGACCTTGTGGCCTTTAAAAGGTGGTAAGTAATTTAGTTTTTTGTTTGAATAGCTGCTGTGGTATAATCGTACTAAAGAGTCTAAAAAATAAGTAGTAGGTGATGGGGTGAAGAAAAAAGGTGTAGCTTTAGATTTAAAAGAAGGTTTGGTTCATATATATACTTTAGCTCTTGGGGCCATATATATGGCCCTATTGTTCTTTACTATTAAAAAATATGGATTTGATTATTCGAATATAGATTTTTATCTTTTTTTCCTATTTTCTTTATTCTTTGAGTTTATTCCTGTAAGGTTTCAAACCTTTTTAGAAAATAAATTTGATGAAAAAAACGATAGTAAATTTGCTTTGTATTTAAGTGCAGGGCTTATTGTTAGTGTTTTGTCGGCGATACATTTAAATATTTCTAATGCCTTGATAATCCCTTTTTTAGTTTTCTTAGTTTTAAGATCTAATGTTTTATTTTCAAAAAATTATTATTACTTTATTTTTAATGTATCGATTCTTGGTATTTTGATTTTTTTATCATTTAAATTATATAATGTTTTTCCAAATGTTATAAAGAATAATTTAATATTTTCGTCTTTTGTAGTTGCGCTGATTTCAGTAGTTTATTTTATTGCAAATCTTATTTTTGTGTTAATTTTTTTAACTCTTTTATATAAACAATTTTCAAAAGATGTTATTTTTATGCTAATAGGTGAAGGTAGACTTACTAACCTTTTTTCAACATCAATTAATACTTTCATAGTTTACATTTTGTATAAATTCATTGGTATTTCTGCAATTCCTGTCTCATTTTTTACAATTATAGGAATACAGCTTGGAAATTATTATGCGACAAAATATAGGCAAGCAAAGCTTGATTTACTTACTGCGCTTGCAAAGAGTTTGGAAGAAAAAGACAGCTATACATTTGGGCATGGAGAGAATGTAGCAAAGATTTCAGTAGCAATAGCAAGGGAGCTAGGAATACAAGATAAAGAGCTAAATTTGATAGAGATTGCAGGACTTCTTCACGATGTTGGAAAGATTGGAATACCTGACTTTATAGTTACAAAAACTGGAAAATTAACCCGTGAAGAATACGAAATAATGAAAGAACATCCAAAAAAAGGATATGAAATTTTAAGTCAGATAACAGAATTTAAAGATACAGTTGCAAAGTGGGTCTTACATCATCATGAAAGATGGGATGGAAAGGGTTATCCTGAAGGAATAAGTGGTGAAGAAATCCCGTTAGAGTCTAGAATTTTAATGATAGCAGACGTTTATCATGCTTTAACAAGTGATAGACCATATAGGGAGGCTTGGTCGAAAGAGCAAGCGATTGGGTTTATAAAAGATAATGCGGGTATCATGTTTGACCCTGAAATTGTAAATATATTTTTAAAATTAATAGAGGGTGGTAGTATATGATAGTATATATATTCTTGATAGCTTTTTTGATTTCTATATTTACGAAAAGGATTAAACATGTAATAGAAAGAAATTATAGATATTTTTATTTGTTTCCCATACCTTTTATACTACAAATGATTCCGAGCTATAGAGAAATTTTAATGCCACTTTCTTTTGCATTTTTGCTTGTTTTGTTGATATTAAACAAGCATATTCCTGGTTTTTCATTAATTTCAATTGGAACAATTTTAAATTCCTTTGTTATGATGATTAATAATTGGAAAATGCCAGTTTTAAGTTGCTGGGTTGAAAAGTTTAATCTTCCTGTTGGTATGAGGCATTTAGTTGTAGATAGCTTTTCTTGGAAATTATTTTTAGGAGATTGGATTCCAGTTATGCTTCCATGGAGAGAATATTACGTAATTAGTATAGGGGATATATTTGTGTATGTTGGAGTTTTTTATTTTTTACTTAAGATAAATTCAAATAGGTAATTGAGTAATGTAAATATACAGTTTTAAAAAGGTAAAAGGGGGGAAGAAATCCCTCTTTTATTTTTTTAAATATGATAAAATTAAATAGAAATGGAGGGATAAAATATGAAAATACTTGCTTTAGATACTTCAACATCAAAAATTGTAGTGTATTATAGAGATTCTGAAAAGATTATTACTCAGACCTACATGGGAAAGGATAAACATGGAAGAAATTTGGGTGTTGTAATGAATAATTTAAAAAATTTGAATATAAACTTTGAAGATATTGATGTTGTAGGTATTGGAATAGGTCCCGGAAGTTTAACTGGCCTTAGAGTTGGAATATCTTTTGCTCTTGGACTTTCTATAGATAAAAAGATAGTTGCCATTCCTTCGACAAAACTTATTGCGGCCAATTTAATGAATAGTGGAAAAAATATAGTTATCACAAGAAAAGCACGGCAAGGGTATATTTATGGAGCAATATATGATGAATATTTAAATACTATTGTTGAACCTTTTGTTGAGTCAATAGAGAATTTTTCAAAAGAGCTTGAAAAGATGGAAAATTTTTCGGTTATAGGAGATGGTGCAGAGTACTTTGGTGGAAATCTTCCAGAGATATATCACTATCCTGAACCATCTAGACTAGGTTATTTAGTTGAAAAGGAAGTAGAACTTGGAAACTTTGTCGAGAAAGTTGAACCTTTGTATATTCAAAAATCTATTGCAGAAATTAATTTTGAAAAAAAGAATCAACGAAAGGATGGTTAAATTGAAGAATTTAACCCCAATGATGAAACAATATATGGATATAAAGAAAAATTATGAAGATGCAATTGTACTCTTTAGGCTTGGAGATTTTTACGAGGCTTTTTTTGAAGATGCAGAAATTATTTCAAAGATATTAAATATAGTTCTAACAAAAAGGCAAAATGCTCCAATGGCCGGTATACCCCATCATGCTCTCGATAATTATTTGAAAAAATTGGTTGATAGTGGTTATAAAGTTGCAATTTGTGAGCAGATGGAGGATCCTTCTCAGGCTAAGGGTATCGTAAGAAGAGAAGTAACAAGAGTTATTACTCCTGGCACTTTGATTGAAGAAGATTTATTAAGCTCTGAAAATAATTATTTAATGGCGGTTGCATTTAGAGAAAATTTTAATACTGTTTTTGTTGATGTCTCAACTGGTGAATTGTTTGTAAAAGATTTTGAGGCAATTAACGATCTGATTGATTTTGTTTCTATAGTAAATATATCTCAGATAATCTGTGAAGAAAATATCTTTGATGAATTAAAGGATAACCTGCCAAATAAATTTATAGAAAAGCTTGATGATTGGTATTTTGAAGGGTTTGAAGACAAAGTGAAGGAAACGTTTGAAATTGTTTCACTTGATCACTTTGAGCTTTCAAATGAACAGCTAAGAGTATTAGGTGCATTATTAAAATATTTAGAATACACGCTAATGAGTAATTTAGCATTGGAAGAACCAAAAAAATTGGAAGAAAGTAAATGGATGATTCTAGATTCAAAGACAGTTGATAATCTATCTCTAATTCCTGGTGAAAAAGGAAAGAATTTATACGATATTTTAAACAAAACAAAAACTGCCATGGGTTCAAGACTTTTAAAGAAGTGGATTTTGCAACCTTTGAAGGTAAAAAAGGATATAATAGAACGTCAAGAAATAGTTGATGCATTTTTTAATGATAGATTATTGTTAAACGAGATAAGAGAATATTTAAATGGAATATTTGACGTGGAAAGAATTTTAACCAGGCTTCAATATGGTAAAGTATCTCCAAAAGATTTAATTTCTTTGAAAAATACGCTCTATATTATTCCAAATATTTTAGATGCTTTGAAAACAAATGAAAAATTTTCAAAGTATATACAAGAAATAGAAGAATTTCCAGAAGTTGTAGAACTGCTTGAAAGAGCTTTATATGATGATCCTTCAAGTACAGTTGGAGATGGGAATGTAATAAAAGATGGATATTCTCCTGAACTTGATGATTATAGAAATCTTTTATTTCACTCTGAAGATAAATTAAAAGAATTTGAAAAAGAGGAAAGAGAAAGAACAAATATTCAAAAATTAAAGGTTGGTTTTAACCAAGTGTTTGGGTATTATATTGAAGTTCCAAAAGGTCAGGTGAAAAATGTACCAGATTATTATATAAGAAAGCAGACACTTGTAAACTCGGAAAGATATATTACTCAAAAACTCAAAGAATTTGAAGAAAAGATTATGTCAGCACGTGAAAAGGTTGAAATTCTTGAAAAAGCTTTATTTGATGAATTAACTAAGATGATATTAAAATATGTAAATGACATTAAAAAAACTGCAGAAAAAATAGCAGAGTTAGATGTTTTATCAACGTTTGCATATGTATCCCAGCTCTATGGTTATGTAAAACCAGAGTTTGATGATGAAAAATTTATTGTAAAAGAGGCAAGACATGCTGTTGTTGAAAGGTATGTATCAAACTTTGTTCCCAACGATATATACATGGATAGTTTAAGACGAATGTATATTATAACAGGGCCTAATATGAGTGGGAAAAGCACTTATATAAGGCAAGTTGGTTTAATAGCAGTTATGGCCCAAATTGGCTGTTTTGTTCCAGCAAAGAGTGCAAAGCTTCCAATTTTTGATAGAATTTTTACTAGAATGGGTGCAAGAGATGATATTTCAACTGGAAAGAGTACATTTTTAGTTGAAATGAGCGAAGTTGCATTAATTTTGTCAAAAGCAACTAAAGATAGTCTGGTTCTTTTAGATGAAGTAGGTCGAGGAACTAGTACTTTTGATGGGATAAGCATTGCATGGGCAATGAGTGAATATATATATAACGAGATAAAATGTAAAACAATATTTGCTACTCATTTTACAGAGCTTACAGAACTTTCTGATGTGTATAAGGGTATAAAAAATTTAACGATAGAAGTTGAAGAAACAAATGATGGTATAGTTTTTTTACATAAAGTTGTTGACGGAGTTGCAGATAGAAGTTATGGTATTGAAGTTGCTAAAATTGCGGGAGTTCCAGATGGTGTAGTTGAAAGAGCCAAGGAGATTTTAGAGGTTATAACTAAAAAGAGTGAACTTGAGAAAAAGGTAAGAGTTTTAAAAGAAGGGCAATTAAGGCAAATAAAAAGCAGAAAAAAAGCTGTAGAAGGTCAATTAACTATTTTTGAGGTGAATAATAGTGAGTTTTAAAAAATATTTTATGAAAAAATTTCTCAGATATGTAATTATAGGTTTGGTTATTTTGTTTGCAATATTTATCTTTTTTGAGTATATTATAGTTAATAATATTGGTAAAAAGTTTCAAAATATTTCATCTAACTTTGTTAAGATTAGTTTAGAGCTATTAAATAGGACTATTCAGGAAGTTAGTTATAGTTTTGAAAGAAAAATTGATGAAACTGTCTTAAATATTAAAAACAATCCTGAGAATTTTGAAGAGTACCTAACATATTTATTTGCAAGAGCACCTTATTATTTCAAGGATGTTTATTTTGAAGAATTAGATATAAATAAAATACCAAGAACTTTGAGAAAAAATCTTGGAAAAGATCAGATAACTTATTATTCAGTGAAAAATATAAGTAGTGGATATTTTGAGAATAGATTGTATATTAGAGTAAAGGAAAAAGTTTATTTGCTTTTCATGAAACTTCCAACAACAATATTAAAGGATTTTTTTAAAGAGTTGAGAGATTTAAACATTCAATATTCTTTTATCAATTCGATTGAACTTTACTCTGAAAATGGTGCAGAACTCAATGGGAAAATTAATAGATTTATTGCTGACCATTTTAATGAAATAGTTAGTAGAAATGAAGAATATAAAATAGCTAGAGACAGGGAAAACTATGAAGTTTTTTATCCTGTAGTTATAAAAGATGATCATAGTATTTTTGGACCAATGATATTGAAAATTTCCTTCAATTTTTCATTTGTTTTTAGAGTATTTTATTTTTTTGTATTTCTAGCTGTCATTTTTGTTATGATTTCATTGTTAATTATTTATAAACTTTCAGTTAGAATTTCTAAAGATATAACGGAAGATCTTAATGTTTTAATTAATAACATGAAGCAATTTAAAGAAAAAAAGGAATTATACAAGCAAAAACTCCTTAGTTTTAAAATAGACGAAATAAATGAAATAGTAAAACAATATTCTTTAATGGCAGAAGAATTAATTGCTTATATGCAAGAATTAAATGCTACAAACCAAGAGTTGGAAAGTAGTTATTTAGAAATAGAAAAAATCAATAAAGAACTAGAACAAGCTTATATTGATTTTAGTTCTCAACTTGCTATGATCGCAGAAGGTTATGATGAAAACACAGGGAATCACATAGAAAGAGTAGGAATTCTATCAGCATTTGTTGCTGAAAAGCTTGGATTTTCTAGTGATTTTGTTAATAATATACGTTATTATGCACCACTTCATGATATTGGTAAAATATTTGTTCCACGTGATATTTTATTGAAAGAAGGGAAATTAACAGAAGAAGAGTGGGAAGAAATGAAAAAACATACTATATATGGTGCAAGATTGATAGGAGATAAAGAGCAATTTGAAACTGCGCGCAATATTGCACTTTATCACCATGAAAATTATGATGGGACAGGATATCCATATGGTTTAGAGAAAGCAGAAATACCAATTGAGGCGATGATTACTCATATTGTTGATGTATATGACGCATTGCGTTCAGAAAGACCATATAAGAAAAGCTTTACTCATGAAGAGACTATGAAAATTATATTAGAAGGTGACGGAAGAACACAGCCTTCGCATTTTGCACCAGAGGTTTTAGAAGTTTTTAAAAGATATGAAAAGGAAATAGAAAAAATATGGAATGAAATATACTTAAATTAATGGTATCGTTCAACTGTAAATTTAAATATTTTAAAGTCATCATCAAAAATTCCAGCTTTTAGCTTTGCAATTCTTATTTGTTCTTCTATAGTATCTACCCCTTCTATATCTGGTAAGAGCAAACCTCTTCTAAATCCTTTTGCAACTATGATTCCATATTTTTTAGGATCAAGTTCGCTGATAGAAGATACAGGTTGAATTTCGCTCAATATATCAACAGATACTACTATGTTGTTGAGTTCTTCTTTTGATACAGGTGGAAATCTTGGATCTTGAGAGGCAGCTGCAATTGCATTGTTTCTTATTTCAAATGCAAGGTTTTCTTGAGTAGGTTCAAATGTTCCTATACAGCCTCTTAAATTACCATTTTTGGTGTGTAAAGTAACAAAACAGCCAGCTCTTTTTTCAAAAAGTTCTTTTGGAAGAGAATTTGGATCGGGCTCTATTACTTTTGAGTGTAAGATATAATTTTCAATAACTTTAATAGCCCATTTAACATAGGGATGGGTTCCTATCATAAGATCACCTCCATATTAATTTATATTATTACTAGAGCCAGCTTCTTTAGCCTTATTAATATAGTCCTTAATAGAAGTGTTTGCATTTGCAATTGTAGTTAATGCTTTATCAATTGTAGAGACCTTACTATTAATATTTTCGATAGTTTGGAAAAGTAAAGAAACTATTTGCTTATATTTTCCAATGTCTCCTTCTTCCTTTAGTCTTATATACTTATCTTGTAATGTATGAGCTATAACAAAAACATCTTTGTAACTACATAAAAATACATTTTTTCTCGGCCTAATCCAACAAGTTCAGGGGCAATTTCTAAGATAGCTTCGGGCACAACTAAAATACAACTATCTATAGTATTTAAAAGATTTTAATATTTTTGAACTCTTTGAATTTCTTTCTTAACTTTATTTATAATTTCTTTCTTTAATTTGTCTCGTTCTTTTGAACTTTCCACTTTGTTGTATTCTTCTAATAGTTGAAATACATCTGGGAATTTTGAATCAATTGGAATATACTTTCCGTCACCAAGATCTCAGGCAAATTCTACTTCACCACTCTCGGTTCTTAAATTCGTTTTAATTAATCCAACCTTTATTGATTCTTTTAATGCTTCTTTTAGAAGAAATTCACCAGTCATGCCTCTGGTTTTCGTTCCAGACACTGTTTTTGTAAACATGGAAATCATTCGTTTCATATCTTCGATTTGGGCATCCCTTCTTTTTTCGATTTCTTCTCTTGATTTTCCTTGTTCATTTAAAAATTTTTCGGTATTTTTCTTTTGTTCTTCAAAGAAATTTCTCATTTGCTCAACTAACTCATTTATTCGCTTTTCTTTTTCCTCATCAATTTTAATAGTTTTGTTGCTTATCTCTGAAAATAACTTTTGAGTGTTTTCTATAAACTCTTTAAATCTTTTTTCTTTTTCTTCGTTTAGTTTTTCTCTTTGTTTTTCAGCTTCAAACCTTGCTTTTTCTATTTCTTCATATTTGGCTTTTAATTCTGCTATTTGGATAGAAAGATTATTGGTTGTAGAAAGATTAGAAGATAATTCTTCATTTGTAGCCTAAAAACAAGCCTATTAATAATCCTAAAGAAATCAAAATTATGTATATAAATTCTTGCAAAATAATTCCTCCTTATCTCTTTTTTATCTGATTAAAGAGCCATTTGATCATTTCTTTATCGTTATATGCCAACTCCCAAGCTGCGTGAGGGTGAATCTTTTTTGAAGATAGTAATCCTTTTGGATATTCAGTGTATCTAATATTTCCACCTATACTTTTGCTTTTTTCGAAAAGCTTTCTTGAAAAATCTACGGAAATTACTGGATCATCTTCTGCATGAAAAAGCCAGATTGGTACATCTTTATATCTTGGCACTTTGTCTAAATCGCCGCCACCACAAACAACTACACCTGCTGCAAATTTTTCCGGAAAGTCTGATAATAAGATTAGAGTTCCAAAGCCTCCCATTGAAAGACCAGTGATGTAAATTCTATTTTCATCTATTGGATTTTCTTTTGAGATTTTATTAATTAATAGCATAACACTATATAAAATAGTATTAGCTTCAAAAACAAAGTCATCCTTTTTATAACTACCCCACCAGCTATTTTCAGGACATTGAGGCGCCAAAATAAAGCATGGATTTTCTGATTGAATATTAGGATCAGCCCAAACAGTTGCTCCTTTATTTGCTGTAATTTGTTTTATATTATTATTTCCACGCTCTCCGGCTCCATGAAGAAATATAACTAAAGGATATTTTTTATTATTTTCTATTTTTGGTGAGAATAATCTGTAAGGAAGAGTAATAAATTCGTCTTTATATACAAAGGGTTTAAATAAATCAAGGTAATTCAAATTAAACACCTCTTTTTAACTCAATTAAAGCTTAATTTAAAGTGATATTTTTCGCAAATAATGCTACCTTATTGAGAATAAAAAATATTTCAAATAAGAAAATCTCACTAATCTTATGATTATTTTTAATTTTTTAATGTTATTAACTGTGGTAGGAGCATTTTTTTAATTTAGTCAATTACTTACTTTTTGTTCTATGGAATAGGTCTATAATAAGTCTTACTTCTCCTATACCCATTCCAAATCTCTTTGCAATTTCGGCTTCTTCAACCCCTTGGTTGTATAACTCAATAATTTGTTCTTCTCTTGTCATTTCGGTTTTTTTGGTTTCTCTTTTTTCTTTTGTTTCTTCTAAAATATTTTCAAAATTTTCTGAGTTTGCCTCAACTTCCTTCTTTTCTTCGTATGATGTTTTAGAATTAGTTTTAATGCTTTTTTGATATTCAGATACTTCCAGAACTAATTTTGAATAAAGGTCATTTATTTGAGAAATTAAATCGTTTAATTCTTTTTCTTTTTCTTCTAAAATCTCTATTTTGGAATCAACAAAGACTCTTACTCTTCCCATAAGTTGAATTAAACGCTCTTCATCTTCCTTGATTTTTTCGGGAAGATTTTTGCTATTATGTAAATTTATTAAATAAACTGCCCATGAAAAAGATAGGGTTGAAATTGTGCTAATTAATACTAACCATTCTATGATTCCCATCATTTCCTCCTATATATCACCGTTGGAAAATTTTTGAGACTTTTTCCATCCCAACTTAATTTATTGTTTTCAAAGCTAGTTGGTGTTGGATTTGAAGAAACTAAAATGCTATCTTTTGGTATGTAAACAATAAAAAGAGAATTGGGATTTGGATTTATTTGAATATTTCCCATGTTTAGAGTATAGGTATTATTTGAAACATCTACAAGATTTTTTAATATAGCAACTTCTTCTATCTCAAGAATTCCTGCACGCTCTTTTGCAGAATTTTCATAATTTAATACAGTTATTGTTTTACCTATTTCCTTTGAAATTTGTTCAAAGTAATTTAAGAAAGTTTTTGATGATGCATTTGTGTAATTTTCTTTATATTCATACATTGTTTTTTCGTCTTTAAATGAAAGACCGGCAATTGTTGTAATTGTAGCGGTGTCAGAATAATCCGTTTCAACGACAGTTTTGTAGAATGTTATATCAAATTTTGGACGTCTGTTAAATACTGTAAATAGATCAAATATTAAAAATACAACTACAATGAGTATAAGGATATACATGAAAGTCTTATTTTGCAAGATATTGACCTCCTTTTTAAAGCGTACTTAGAATTTTTTCTTTGGTTCTACAGAATTTGCATGTGTCAGAAGTAGTTGGAAATCCGCATTTTTCACAGAATTTAAGTTCTACTTTTTCTTCTGGTAAATACTTTTTCATTTCAAGTATCGAATAAACGATGTTTAATTTTTGATCCCTTGAAAATTCTATATCTTTTTTAAATTTTTTCTGAGTACTTTCCAGAGAATTCGGACATGCACAACCCACATATGGAAGATTTTTAAGTTTTGCATAAAGTAGTATTTCTTGTTCTGTAAGGAAATATAGTGGCTTTATTCTGCCAACAAGTTTTTTATCTTTTATAGTTTGAGTAAGTGGGCCTGTTCTTTGCAGCTGCGTAATATTTTTGTTGAACATATTATTGAAAATGAAGAAAACTTCATCATCTAAGTTGTGGCCAAGAACAACGTAATCAAAATCGTTTTCAAATGCATATTTGTTAAGAATATATCTTCTAATCATTCCACAGTATGAACATGGTTTATATTTTATATCCATAATGGTAAATCCTTCTTCTTTTTTCAAATCATATATTGTTAGAGGATAATTTATGCTTTCTGTTACCTTTGTAGCTATTTCTTCGGATTTTTCTGTAAATACTGGTATTCCAAGTCTTATAAAGAAATATTCAATTTGAAGGTTGAATTTTTCTTTTAGTTTTGAAAGAACATAGCTTACAACAACTGAATCTTTACCACCAGATATGGCTACCAATAACTTTTTGTTTTTAATTTTATACTTATCTAAGAATTTACCAATTTTTCTTTCAAAGTATTCTACGAAATGATCTTCACATAGCCTTGGAGATTTTAGTATCGCTTGTTTTTTACAATGTTGGCACTTCAAATGCTACACCTCCACTAACATTTTCCTATATAGTCTAATACATCCTTATCAAATTGCTTTACAGAATTGGTAAGTTTTCCAACGCGTCTTATTGTTTCTTCAACATCTTTTGCAACTATACCATTTCCACAAGGAACATCAATATTATTTATTGCAAGCTCACTTACTTGAATAGCGGTAAGTGTTCCAGCTACTGCTTTTAGAGCGCACCCTCTTTTTGCCCCGTCGCAAGTTAATCCAAACAATGTTCCAATTGTGTCGTTAATTGCATTTTTGATCTGTTGTCTGTTGCCACATTTTAGATAGGTGAGTCCAGCTGCAGCTCCTGCAGCAGAAATACTTCCTGCCCCGCAAATTGGAGTTAAAAGACCAGTATATGCTTTTATATATATTGTAACTAATATACTTAGCAATGTTGCTTTTAAGATTTTTTCTTTATCGTATTCTTCTCTTTTTGTTGCTATTGGTAGTATGCATGAAAGCCCTTGATTTCCGCTTCCAGCAACAGTCATTACTGGTTTTAAGACTCCGCTCATTCTTGCGTCAACACCTGCACTTACGTATTTTACATATTCGTTTATTGCAGCATTTGAAAAGTTTCCTTTTATTTGCATTCCATATTTTGCAATATCTATGTTCATTTCAATTGCTTTTTCTACATAATCTAAAACTTCTTTGTCCGGATTTTCAACATAATCGATAATTTCATCTATTGAGTATTTTTTAATGTTTTCTAATGTAGTTTTTGATGGATTAAATGGTTTGTCAAGAATTGTATTAGAATCAATGGTTATTTTTGCAATGTTGTCATGTTTTCCTTCAATTAAAATCTTAACGGTGTGATTGTTTTTTGATACAGCTATTGTTTCTACATAGAGATATGGCATATCATTAATTTCTATTTTAATTTTATTTTTGAGGTTCATGGCTTTACTCAAGCATTGAGAATTTACATCTTTTAAAACTTCAAGCCCTTTTTCTGGGATCCCACATAAATATCCCAAAGCAGCAGCAATTTCAAGACCGTATATATTTGTGCCCGGGATATTTACAACAAGCCCGTTTTTGTAGGTGTTTTTGTCAAGAGATATTTTTATTTCTTTTAATTCTTCTAAAGTTTCATTTAAATACTTTTTGGCCGTAGCTGTAGATAATGCTACAGCTATGGGTTCGGTGCAACCATACGCCGGCTTTACCTGATCAAAGAATATATCTTTTATCAAAATAAAACCCCCTTTCATTGAAATTATAACATATGATACAATAATATGATAAATTAAAATACGGGAGGGAAAGGTATGAGAAAACTTTATTTTATGCTTTTGATACTTGTTCCACTATTTTTATTTTCATCAATTATTAGTATTTCAGATGCAAAAGCTCTTAGCGATGGGAAAGATATAATTGTCAGAGGAATTGTTACCGTTGAACCAGGCCCTTTTGATGTAAACATTATCTTTATTCAGGATGAAAGTGGAGGAATTAATGTTTACCTTCGTGGAGGTCATTTTGAAGGTATAAACAGAGGGGATTTAGTTGAAATTAGTGGATACATGTGGACACATAGATTAAATAGAGAACTTGTAATTGATGCTGACAAAGAAAAGTATTACATAAAGGTCTTATCTAAAAGCAATACTTTACCTCAACCAAAAAAAATATCAACAAATGATATTAATAATGAAGAATATCAAGGATTGTTTGTAGAAGTAGAGGGTGATGTAGTAAAAATAGAGCAATCAGATCCAAGAAAAGTATATATTGATGATGGAAGTGGAAATGGTATGGTATTTATTCGTGAAAATACCGGCATACTTACATCTTATTTTAGAGTTGGAATGCATCTTAAAGTAAAGGGAGTCCTTGGAAGATATCAATCGTTTTTTGAACTTTGGCCAAGAAGTATGGAAGATATAGAAGCCGGTGATGTCTTTCCACCTGAAGTAAAATCAGTATTTTTAAAGGATGATAAGGTATATGTTGTTTTTAATGAACCAGTTTCTGAAAAAAGCGTTATAGATAATAAAACTATAAGGATTGCAGGAAGAAGTATAAAAGGGCACATGATGTACTTTAATAATAGAGTGGTTATACTTGAGCTTGATAAAAAAATAGATTCAACGGTTAAAATAATGATAAGATTTGTAAAAGATATGAATGAAAACCAGATGGGATCAGTAATTGCTTCTATTGATCCTGAAAAAGATGTATTTACTAAAAGAGTTTTATTTGATGAAGGCCATGGACAGCAAGCAGGAAATGCAGATTGGGTAATATATGGAGCATATTCTGATTTTGCTGAAGCACTTAAGAATGAACTTGGTATGTACGTTGAAAGTACAAAAGAGAATCTTACATATGAGCTTTTAAGCCTTTATAAAGTATTTATTATTCCTGAACCTAACAGACCTTTTAAAGCAGAAGAAATAGATGCAATATTAAAGTTTGTTGAAAATGGTGGAGGACTGTTTTTAATAGCTGACCATGGCGGTTCAGACAGAAATGGAAATGGTTGGGATTCTCCAAGAATATTTAATGAATTTGTAGAAAATTTTGGTTTTAAATTTACTGGGGATAGTATAGAAGAAGAACCATTAGAATACGTGTATGAACATGAAATAACGGAAGGAATAAATAGTATTGGGGCTTGGGCAGGAAGTACTATCCAGGCTTTAAGAGATGATGTAAAAATTTTAATTTCCGATAGAAACAAAAAGCCTTATTTAGTTTTGAGTAGTTACGGAAAAGGTTTTGTTGTTGCTATAGGAGACAGCTCTCCATTTGATGATGGAACAGGGGATAAAAATGATATATTACACGATGGTTGGAGCTATGGAGATGATGCCAAACTTGCGGTTAATATAGTTAAATTTCTTTCATCTCACTAATTTTAACTAGCGCCCCTTGGGCGCTAGTTTTTTAATCGTTGTTATCTGTTAATTTTTTGATGTTGGAATAAATATTACGTAGTGAAGAATAAATTTTTTTGTATGCTTTTTTGTATAATTCATTGTAAATCTCAGCTTCTTCTTTGTCTGGGTAAAAAATTTTACTGTAATGAATCATATTTTTAATTGCTTCATCTATTGTAGAATATGCACCAAAGATGCATAATGCAGCACCAAGTCCAGAGGTTTCATGTGTTTTTGGTTTATAAACTGGAAGGTTAAACATATTTGCTGTAATTTGACATATTTTTTCACTTTGTGAACCGCCACCAGAGACTGTTAGCCTTTTTATTTTTATTTTTCCTCTTTTTTCTATTCTTTCCATGCCATCTTTCAATGCAAAATTTATACCTTCTATAATTGCTCTGTAAATATGACCTTTTGTATGATAATCGGAAAATCCGATTATAGCTCCCCTTGCATTTGGCATATCAAGCCCTGGTGTCCACATAGGGTGTAAGATTAATCCTTCTGAACCAGCGGGTATATTATCAAGAAATCCATTTAATATTATCTCTGGAGCAACGTTTAATTTTTCTGATAATTCAAGTTCTTTTTCTCCAAATTCCTTTATAAACCATTTTACAAGCCAGTATCCCCTAAATATTTCAATTTCTGGATTATATGCATTTGGAATAACCGCAGGATATGGTGGTATGAAAGGGATTGTTTCAAAATATTTTTTTGAAGTTGTCTGAATAGTAGCAGTTGTTCCAAAACTTAAACTTGCACAATCTGAAGAGGTACATCCAGAACCAATAGTTTCACATCCTTTGTCTGATCCAGAAGTTATAATGGGTGTACCTTCAGGAATTCCCGTTTGGCTTGCAACTTCTTTTGAAATCTTTCCAACAATTGTGCAAGGTGGAACAAGCTCCGGGAGCTTTTCTTTTTTAACTCCAAAGACTCTCCATCTCCAACTATGTTTATTTTTAGGCCAGCTTTGGTGTTTATAATCAAATGGGATATGTCCTATTTGAGAGGCGGTTGAATCTATGAACTTACCTGTGAGTTTGAATAATAGATAACCTGATAAAAGCAGGAATTTGTGAGTCTTGTCCCAGATCTCGGGTTCGTTTTCTTTGATCCAATTTGGTCTTGATTTTCTATATATTCTTATTGCGGTTTCTTTCATTTTAATTATTGAAAAAGCAATATTTTCGAAAAAATTAAGTGGATTTTTGTACGAAGCTTTTCTTTGATCAAGCCAGATTATAGCCGGTCTTAATGGAACACCATTTTTGTCAACCAAGACTGCTGTATCCCTTTGTGTAGTTATACTGACACCAATAATTTTTTTGAATTTTTCTTTGTTTCTGTCTTTTAAAGTATTAACAGCTTTGCATAAAGACTGCCAATAGATATTGGCATCTTGTTCTGCCCATTCTGGATTTGGTGAATAATATGGGGTGTATGAAATCCTTTCCATATCGTGTAGGTTTCCAAGCCCATCGAAAAGGAGAGCTCTAAGGCTTTGTGTTCCACAATCTATGCTAAGTGCAAACTCCAATTATCTTCACTCCCTAAATAATAGTTTGGCTAATTAAAATTATATCTTAAATGGTAAGAAAATTAAAATTAAAGAGGAAGGAAAAATTTAAGGAAAGAAAATAAGCCATGGAGGTCCATGGCTTATTTTTAAAGGATTGGATTTTCTACAAAATATTCTTCAACAAGTTCGGTATAATCATCGAGCCAGTATGCGTTTGGATTTCTTTTGTATACCATTATTTTTCCAGCATTTTTTGGATCATGTGCGCGTTGATATCTAAATATAATATGCTCCTTTGTAAGAGCAGAAACTTCTATTTTTCCTGTCTCGTGTGACATTGCAAATCTTGCTCTTTTTGCAAGTCCTGATACATTCATGATTGCTTTTAAGAATATTTGATAGCCTTCTTCTACCGGAACTGCAAAAGGTTTATTTCCGGCAACAGGCCTTCCTTGAAATACGTAGTATGGAGGAACACCTATAAATGAAAGCTTTTTAAATAGTTCCATAAGCGTTTTCCAATCTGCGTTAACTCCTTTTATCAAAGGTGTTTGATTTGCAAGAATTGCCCCCGCTTTTTGAAGCATATTTACCGCTTTAATAGCTTCTTTAGTTATTTCTCTTGGATGGTTAAATTGTGTCATAATGTATATTTTCTTTTCATCAGTTGAATATTTTTTGATCAATTCTATTAATTCAGGATCTTCGGTGATTCTATATGGATTAAATGCGATCATTTTACTTCCAATCCTTATTATCTGAACATGATCAATTTCTCTGATCTGACTTATTATTTTTTCAAGTTTTTTTGTAGCAAGTAATAGTGGATCGCCACCGGTTAATAACACGTTTGTTATTTCTTTATGCTTTTTTATATATTTTAGATCTTCAGAAACGTCCCTAACTACTTCTTCTCCTACATTGATAAAGAGGCGCTTTCTAAAACAAAATCTACAAAATCCACCGCAAACATCGTTGACTAATAAAAGGGCGGTATCTCTGTATTTGTGTTGTAAACCTTTGGAAATTGTATAGGATTTTTCATTTGAGGCATCGAGTCTTCCCCATTCTTCTAACTCACCGATTTGTGGGATTATTAAATTTCTTATTGGATCATTTGGATCATCCCAATTAATCAAGTTTAAATAATAATCATTAGCTCTAAACTTATACTTTTCCGTCACTTTTTTTAACTTGTTTTTTTCTTCCTCGGAAAGTTGTGGAACTTTTTCGATTTTTGTGATGTAGTTTACTTGCATGAGGATTCCTCCTTTCTTTGTGGTGGGATTTTGTAGGAAAAAGGGGCATTTTCATTCTAACAATTAGATTTTAATTTAATACTACATATAAGAAAATATAGAGTAACATATTTATATCTTTTTGATTAAATATATAATATTTTTAAAGGCAAGAAGGCTGTGAGAGAATTTTGGAAAG
Organism: Thermosipho japonicus; assembly: GCF_014201655.1. Lineage (NCBI taxonomy): Bacteria > Thermotogati > Thermotogota > Thermotogae > Thermotogales > Fervidobacteriaceae > Thermosipho > Thermosipho japonicus. The sequence goes on along the minus strand of NZ_JACHEX010000001.1, from coordinate 574,389 downwards.
GTAGGCTACATCGCGATGAAAAAATAATATAATAAAAATATAATCCCCCTCCTTTAAACAAGGAGGGGGATTTTTCTAAAGCCTGCATATAAATGTGTATATTTTAAATGGCTCGTATTCTAAAATTATTTTATTATTTTTCACGCTTAGTTCTTCTTTAATTTCCTCTAGTATATTTGAAATATATGCTTTTTTTAAGTTTTCAATTTCTATTTCTAGTGTTCCACTTGTTCCAACAACTTCAGCAAGTCTAAGCACTATAGTATTTGGTGTTAGTTTTTTTAGTGCTAGTATTTTGAAGTTATCAGGAGAAATTCTTATTGAAAAGTTCTTAGTATCGAATTTTTCTAGCGCGAATATTCTTTTATTAAAGTTATCAGCGATTTGTATAGTATCTTTAACATTTGAGCTTTCAAAAATTGCATATGAAAATTCGTGGAAGCCTTCATCTGCAAAAAAATCAGGATATGTTCCAGCTTTTATTAGTGAAAGCCCGATTACGTTGTTGTCAACACTGTGACCGTATTTTCCATTGTTAATTATAGACACTCCAAAGTCAGGTTGAGAAATATTTACCCACCTATGTCCTAGAACTTCAAAGCGGGCTTTTTCAAAATTTGTATTTTTGTGAGTTGGCCTATCAATGTATCCGGCGTCAAGATCAAATTTTGCGTATCTACTTAATACATTAGTTGGGAATAAAGCTTTTAGCAAGCTTCTTCTAAGATGCCAGTCAATTTCTGTTTTTACTTCAATCAAATTTGAATCTGTTTGAAGAATGTAATATTGAACAATTTTTGAATTTTCCACTTTATATTCAACTTTAACGACTTTCCTTATTGGTCCTTCCTCTACTACTTCAATTTTATTTGCGTCGAGTTTTCTACCACTTTTTGCATAATTTGCATCGATATCCCAGTTTTCCCAGTAATATGGAATGTCTTTGGAAAGCATTAAAATATTTCCACGATTTTTGAAGAGATATTTATTAGTTTTTTTGTCGAATATATTTATGCTTCCATCTTCAAATATGGTAAGATCTATTAATTTATTTTCAAATGGTTTGTCTTCAAATTCTGGCATTTTATCTTTGATATTTAATTGTATAGCTTCAAGGGGATTAATGTATTTATCTATATAATAAAGATACTTTCCATCGTATGTTTTTTGAAGTTTTAGTGATTTTCCATCTAATTCAAGGTTTAATAATTTATCAGATTCAAAGTATATTTTTTGTTTGAATGAAGAAGGATTAAATATTACAAGTTTGTTTTTACTAGTTTTGGTTAGAATTTGTCTTTTAATATCTTTGGCTTTGTCTAACACTTTATTTAGATCTCTTTCTGCGTCTTTATATACTTCGTGAATTGAGGAACCAGGCAAAATATCATGAAATTCATTGTATAACACAATATCCCAGAGCTTATCAATTTCTTTTTGATAATTTTTCCCATAGAGTGTGTTTAATATTTCAATTTCTCTTAGTTTATCTTCGCATTTTTTGTGTAATATTTTTGTTCTAGATTGTGAGGTTAGTGTTCCTCTATGAAGTTCAAGGTATAATTCTCCATCCCAGACAGGGATATCTTCTTTTGGAAGATTTTTAGTAAAGTTATCTACTGTACTGTATTCAACTTGTGGTATTCCTGGGATTTCCTTTAAAGCGTAATAGTTTTCGCACATTTCTTCTGTTGGACCGCCACCACCATCACCATATCCAAAAGACAAAAGAATTGAAGATGTTAAGTCTTTATGCCTAAAATTTTCAAATGTGTTGATTATAGATTTGGCTGAAATTTTTCCGTTATAGCCTTCTTCCATGTTTTTGTAGCTATAATAAATTACTTCACTGCCATCTATACCGCGCCATTTACATAGATCGTATGGAAATTCGTTTGATTCATTCCAGTATAGTTTGGTTGTGACAAAGTAGTCTATGTCAGCTTCTTTTAATATTTGAGGTAAAATCCATGAAAAGCCAAAGACATCAGGGAGCCAGCAAGTTTTAGATTTTTTTCCAAATTCTTTTTCGAAAAATTTTTGGCCATAGTAAAATTGTCTAATTAATGATTCAGCGGAAGGAACATTACAATCAGATTCAACCCACATTCCTCCAACAGGTTCCCATTTATTTTCGGAAACCAATTTTTTTATTTCTTCAAATAATTCAGGATAATTTTCCTTTATATCTTTGTACATTTTTGCAGAAGATTGTGTGTAGATAAACTCTTTGTATTTTTTAGAAAGAGTTACTGCATTTGAAAAAGTTCTTGCAATTTTTCTTTTTGTTTCGTTTATGGGCCAGAGCCATGCATAATCTATGTGGGCATGTCCAACTACAAAAACTTTTCCATACTTTGGAAATGGAATATTTTTAATCTTTTTCTTAAAGTTATTAAATTTTTCTAGAACAATTTTTTTAACATCACTGTTATTTCTAGAATGGGTATATTCAAGTTTTGGTGGATTCCAAACACTCTTAATTTCTTGTATAATTGCCGGATTGTCTAGAACATTGTTAAGATATTCTTTAGTATTTCTTGGAACGTAAATAGATGAGAGAAACTCATCAGTAATATTAATTAATGCTTGTGCTAAATATTGGTCCGAGGTTTCTTCTGCAACCTGAATTACGTTATACACAAAATTTAGAGCTTTTTTTAATTCAATATCGTAGTAAATTAAGAAGGATTCATTGAAAACCGGAGGTTCTTTTGTTCCAAATAATCCTCTTGGAACAGTTTCTACCTTTATTGAATGAACATTTCCATCACAATATGGTGATAAATCAAAATCTCTATGAAATGGATTTATTTCCCCTACTGGTTGTTCGTCAATAAATATAAGTGTTTCACCACCAAACCATGCTCTCAAGTATGTGTTTTTATTGTCAATTTTAAATTCATTTTCAAATGTAATTTTTTGGAGAGACCATTCATATGGTATAGAAATTTCTTTTCCATTATGTTTCCAGCCTGTATATTCTTCACGTTTTAGAATACAATATGGATATATTTCAGAAAGAGCTCTTTTTAAGTGGTTAATTTCTTTACTTTTTTCTCTGTACATTTTTTCACTCCTTTTCTTTGCATCCACAAGAATTTCGGATTATTAGTTTTGATTCAATTTTATTTTCAAGTGCTACCTTCTCGTTCTTTATGAGACTTACCATTAAAGAAGCAGCAGTTTCTCCAATAAGGGATAAATCTTGATTTACTGTTGTAAGTTTGGGATTCACAATTTTTGAAACATAGTCATTGTCATATCCTAAAACTTTAATATCGTCTGGAATTTTGATATTATTTTGTAAAAGTGTTGTTATTCCTCTAACAGCCATCATATCATTGCAGAAGAATATAGCATCTGCCTTTTTAGCAAATTTAATTATTTGGGAATAATCTCCATCTATTTTTGAAACTTTGATGATTTCTGGAGAAAATTTGAGCCCGTCTTTTATACCATTGTATCTTTCATATACGCTTGAAATTGTCATATCTTCACTGGTTACATAAATTGCACTTTTTATTTTATGAACTTTTTTCATGTGCTCACCAAGCATTTTCCCTCCACTGTAGTTGTTGTTAATTACGGTAGGAACTGGAAAACCTATATCGATAGATCTATCAACAAATACAACTGGAAAATTATCTTGTAGTAGTGATTTTAAAATGTCATTCGCTCTGCTGGTTGCAGTTGGTTCCATAATTATTCCATCAACACCCATAGATAAAAGTTGTTTTATTGCCTGTTTTTCAGCTTCAAGATTCTCTACTCTTTCAACAACAAAACATTTGCTTCCAATTTTAGAGCAGAATTTTATTATTCCATATACTATCTTTGTGTTTTGAACTATAATCCCTATTTTTTTCTTTGAAACTATATTTATTTCTGTGACAAATGTGCCAAGGCCAAATACTCTGGTAATGATCCCTTTTTTTTCAAGTTCTGCTAATGCTTTTCGTACAGTTGTTCTGGTTGTATTAAATTGTTCTGAAAGTATATTTTCTGAAGGGATCTTATCTCCTGGTAAATATTCACCTTTTAAGATTTTAGTTTCAAGATAATTTGCAATTTTTAGATAAAGTGGGATCATATTTCTTCCTCCTATTAATTTTCATATTTAAGCCAATCAATTATTTCATTTATATATCCAAAGCAGAGTGCAGTAACTGTATCAGCTGCTCCATAGTATATTGCAACTTTATTGTCTTTAACCAATGCAGAAACTGGAAAAACTACATTTTGAACATCACCGATCTGTTCATATATCATTTGTGGTGATAAAAGATATTTTTTTGATTTCTTTATTACTTTCCATGGCTTGTCAAGGTCTAATAAAGCTGCTCCAAAACTGTAGACATAACCATTGCATGATAAAAGTACTCCATGGTAAAATAAAAGCCAGCCTTCATTTGTTTCTATGGGGCTAGGTCCTGCTCCAATTTTAAGTGATTGCCATGGGCTGTATCCAGGGCTCATTACAAATCTATGATTTCCCCAGTGAATCATATCAGGGCTTTCACTGTAAAAAATGTCACCAAAAGATGTATGACCCTTATCTGACGGTCTACTAAGCATTGCGTATTTTCCATTTATTTTTCTTGGAAAAAGCACACCATTTCTATTGTATGGTAAAAATGCATTTTCTATCTGGTAAAATTTTTCAAAATCAAAAGTAAATCCAACACCTATAGTTGGTCCATGATAACCATTACACCAAGTAATCCAGTATCTATCTTCTATATATATTACCCTTGGATCATATTTGTATTCACTTTCTATTTCTTCATTTTCTCGAATAAAATTTATAGGACTATCATCAATTTTCCAATTTATTCCATCTTTACTAAAACCACGTCTTAAATTCATGTTCCTTTCTGTATCATCAACTCTAAAAACTCCTGCAAAACCTTCTTTGAAATTTACAACTGCACTGTTGAATATGCTGTTTGAATTTCTAGCTTGATTTCTTTTAATTATTGGATTTTTTGAATATCTCCAAATAACATTATTACAATCTTTTGGTCTATCTTCCCAAGGAATCATCTTTGATCTCCTCCTTACTTTAATCCGGAAAGCTTAATTCCTTCGATTAAGTATTTTTGGGCTACAAAGAAGAAAATAATAGTAGGAATAAGTGTAAGTGTTGCAGCTGCCATTGCCTGATTCCAATAAGTTCCATATCGGCTCATAAACATTGGCATTCCAAGTGCAAGTGGATATTTACTTTCACTGGTTATATAAATTAATGGTCCCATATAATTATTCCAGCTTCCTGTGAATGTAAAAAGTGATATAAGTGCAAGAACTGGTTTTGAAAGAGGTAGCATAATTTTGAAGAATATTTTAAAATCACTTGCTCCATCGATTCTAGCAGCTTCAAGAATTTCATTTGGAATAGTGTTGAAAAATTGTCTGATTAAAAAAACATTCATAGCACCTCCACCCAAAAATGCTGGAACTATAAGTGGGAGGAATGTGTTTAACCAGCCAAGTTTTTTGTATATTAAAAACACAGGGATCATTGTAACAGCTCCAGGAAGCATTATACTTGCCATCATCGTAGCAAATAAAAATTCTCTTCCACGCCACTTTATTTTTGAAAAACCATATGCAACAAATGGAGCAGATAAAATAACTCCAATTAAGTTTCCTATGGTTATTATTATACTATTTTTAAGGTATGTAAAAAAAGGGAATTTTTCTAAAGCTTTTGCATAATTTGACCAATCTGGATTTTCAGGAAATATTTTTGGTGGAAAAGTTAATAATTCACTATCTGGTTTTAAAGACGTTCCCACCATCCAGAAAAATGGGAGCAAATAAATGAATGTTATTAAGATAAGGATTATTCTTCTTACTATATATGTATTTTTCATTACATTCACCCCTTAATTTCCAAAATAATAAACCCATTTTTTTGAAGTGACAAAGTATATTATTGTCAAAACAAATGTTAAGAAAAATAGTATCCAGGAAAGTGCAGAAGCATACCCCATATTCGTATATGTAAATGCATGTTTATAAATATACATGGAAAGTGACATACTAGCGTTAGCAGGTCCTCCATTTGTCAACAACATTGGAAGATCAAATATTTGAAGAGCCCCTATAGTTGAAGTAATAAGATAATAAAGAATAGTTGGCGTTATTAATGGCAAAGTTATTTTTCTGAACATAGTAAAACTCTTTGCACCATCTATTTTTGCAGATTCGTAAAGCTCTTTTGGTATATCTTTTAATGCTGCTGAGAATATAAGCATTGCACTACCTACACCCCATTGTGCTGCAATTATTATTGTAGGTTTTACCCATTTTTCGCTACTTAACCACAACGGTCCGTTAATTCCAAAAAGTTCTAAAATGCTGTTTACAAGTCCAAGATATGGATGGAAAAACCATGTTACAACTGCAGAAAATGCAAATGCAGGGACAATTGATGGCATATAAATTGCTGCTCTATAAAAGGAAACTTCTTTCAAAGGTTTATTCATAAGAAATGCTGTTGAAAGTGCAACAACAAGGCCAAGTGGAACAAGTCCTATTGCAAAAACAAGTGTGTTTTTAAGACTTTTCCAAAATAATGGGTCGTTAAATATTCTTTTGTAATTTTCTGTTCCAACCCATTTTACATCCGTTGTAATACTAAATTCGGTAAAAGAATAGTAAAAAGAAGCTATAAATGGAATTAATGTAAAAACTATAAAACCAATTAACCAAGGGGAAATGAATATAAGACCTTTGCCAATTTCTCTTAGCTCTTTCTTTTTCAATCTAAATCCCTCCTGTGAATGCCCCACGTGCTAGAGCACATGGGGCGATAAATAGATTAGAATGATTCAAGTCCATATACTTCAATTTCATAAATTCTTGCAGCTTTATCTCCGACTTGTGTAGGAGTTTCAATGAATAATCTAAAGAATCTTGCTTTTACTGGTGCAAATGAATGTGTGGTTACTCCTTTTGTATTATTTCTTATTATTGCAACATCTTTCCAGTTTATTCCATCGTTACTTACTTGGAGCCTAAAATCTTTAGTATTCCAGTCAGCGGATTCATGTCCTGCTTCAGCATGTTTTATGGTGACACTGCTAATTATTACTTCTTTTTCAAAGTCAATTACTATCCAATGTGGGAGATCTCCAACTGCACACCACTTACTATTGTTTTCAACAGTTCCATCAACAGCCATAGAAGGTTTTTCGGACGGGACATTAGAGCTTGCGTAAGTCTTTTTATTTAATGCAAGATTCTTAATTTCTTTTGCTTTTTCTGTAACCACAATTAGTGGATTGAATATTTTTACATCTTCACCCTCGCTGTTCATTGCCACTAATATAGCTGGATATATTCCTTCTTCTTTATAAGTTACTGTAGGATTCCATTCTCTAGATACGTTTGGAGTTGCTCCGGGAAGAATCCAGAGGACCTTTTCTGTAACTTCAGAAGAAAGATTTTTGAATGTTACAGTACTTTCTGGGAGTATAATAGTATTGCTAACTTCAAAGTTAGCCTTTGGCTTTGGATATGGAGGCCATTGAAATGTAACTTTTTTAGGGGTACTTTTTGTAAACCCTTCTGAAACTCCAACAACTTCCAGTGTGGTAAATTTCTCTTTACCGTCTCTTTTGATTTGTGTGATGTAGGTGTAAGGATTGTAGGATACCCATACAAGTTTTCTTTCACCGTTTTTAAGTATTCTGTATATTTCATAGTATTTGGCTTTTGAATTTTCACAGTGCAGATTTATTTGTGCATAGAGTCCTTCTTTAAACTCTATATTGTCAATTTTTACATCTCCTATGTAAGAATCATAATTTTTGATAGGTATAAGTCCTATCATACCTAGATTAAAGTTATAACTTGTATCTTCAGTTGCTGCTATTTTAAGAGAAATTGATGAAATAGTATTGTTATTTTCCAAGTTATAGATTGTTTTAACCCAGTCATTGAAGAATTTTAGAGGGAATTCTTTTGAAGTGTTATCGCTGTAACTTAAAACTAAGGATACCTTTATATTTCCAATACCTTTTATTACACTTTCTAAAGTTGTTTTATCGTTGATTTTTAAATCTGTAAGGTATAAAGTTACATTTGTTTCTTGCCCTTTTTTGAGGTTTCCTTCAAATTTTAGTGATGAGCCACCGTAGTATGCATCTGAATAATCAACAGATATATTCACATCATTTCCATCTATTTTCCATCTATATGTTGGGAATACATCCATCATACTTCGATTATTCCATTCGGAATCTTTTGCAACATTTCCATCTATAAAGAATTTGTATCCATGTCCTACATTAAAGAATGTTATAAACGGAAGAGATGTAACAGGGGATTTTTCTACAACGTATTTTGCAGGAGATTGCCACTTGTATTGTTCATAATCTTTGTTCCATTCGATTTTGAAAAATTCAGATTTTGAGTTGTAGTTTAGCACAGGATGATCTGCTATCCAAAAGGTTTCTTCTTTATCCCAGAATTCTTTAATTTCTTTTGAGGAATAATAAGTCCAACTTGGACAATAAAAACCTAAGGATACCTTTAATTTTCCATTATTATCTATAATTTTTGGCCAGTTTGAGTACGTATAGTATCCATTTGCTTGAAGATCAAATCCTACAAAGACTCTGTCCTTAGATATGTTGTATTTTTTCATAGTATTTAATGTGTTTTCAATAGTCTCTGGTCTTTTAAGTGATTGCCATCTAAAGTCTATAAATATTGCATCGGAAATATACTTTTCACTGTTTTTTAGAAAGACGACGTTTTTCTCGTTTAATTCACCTTGCCACTCTATAGCACCAGTATTTGACATTGAATCGTACCAGATTAATTTCATCCATGGAGCCTTTTCTTTTATGTAATTTAGAAAGTCTATCATATCTTTTACATGTGAATCTTTGCAGCCGTTTGTTTCTTGGTTTATAAACCAGCCATCAAAACCATAGTATTTCGTTATTTCAATTAATTTGTCTGCTATGACAAATTTTCCATTTTCCTTTCTTAGTAATTGATCTACCCAATTTCTTCTTCCTCCATATACATTAGGAGGGAAAAATATTGTTCCAAGTACGTATACACCATTTTTATGGGCGGCATCTATTATATCTGCACTTGGTGGTACAATAATTCCTTCACCGGCTGAACCTGCCCAAGCAACTAAATAATCTACATATTGCCAGAAAGTGAAAGGGTATGCTTTAAAAGAATTATTGCTCCCTTGAGAAGGCATTCCACTGGTTGATGGGTTCATTATTGATAAAGCCATTATTTTTATGTCTTTGCTTGCACTATCGGTAATAGGTGTTCCTATAACTCTTCTTGCAAGTGGAACATGCGAAACGTTGTAAATTGCTTGTGAATCTGTTTGAGGAGACCAATCTAAAATATCATTTGGATACCAGTATGAACTTTCAGGAATTTGTGCAAAAATAGCTATAGAAAGAATTGAGAATAATATTATGATTATTTTTTTCATTATTTACCACCCACTCTTTGCATTATTCTGTCGTATTCTTCTTGTACTTCTTTTTGAGCGTCTAATAGAGCTTGCTCAACTGATTTTTGTCCTGTTAAAACAAAATCTCTTGCTTCAACTAATTTGTCCCATAAAAGTGCGCCGACTGGAAGTGGTGGTCTTGTTTTTGCGTGATCCAGTAAATCTACAAAAACTTTTTGTGAAGGATCTTTCTTTAGAAAATCATCAACTGCAGGTTTATATGTTGGAAGGTGTAACGTATCAACTGAATAAATTACTTGACCTTTTGTAGCAATAAAGTATGCAAGCTTTGCAGCAGCTTCTTTATTTTTAGCACCTTTTGGAATTGCAAGACTCCAACCACCGGCCCAGGTAACTGGTTGGCCACTTTTTGTTGGAATACCAGTGATTTCATATTTAAAATCTTTTGGAGCAAACATTCTTAATCCAGAGATGGTCCAGTTTCCATCGACAATCATCGCAAGTTTTCCTGCCGTAAATGGGTTTAAATCTCCTATTTGCAAGGAACCAAAAGCATTCAGTGCTTCATAACCGAATCTATCTGCCCATTCTTTTTGCCATTTGTATGCCTCAATAACGCCTGGATCAGTTGCGAATACAAATTTTCCAGTTTTTTTATCAAATACCTTTCCTTCAAAGGCGTATATCCAAGTATATGGCCAACCCTGTGCATACCATGGTATAAAACCTACAGTTTCATACCTTCCACGTTTTCCCTCAACGGTAAGTTTTTCAGCTACGTCTATCATTTCATATACAGTTTTTGGTGGTCTTGAATAACCGGCTTTTTCTAATAGCTTTTTGTTGTAAAGAAGAATTCTAACGTCGGTATCAAATGGTAGGGCCCACATTTTTCCGTTGAAAATACATTCTTCAATGGCAAAATCGTAGAATTGCTTTTTCATTTTTTCGATATTTATTCCTGCCATTTTTAAGTAATCTTCCATAGGTTCAAGAACATTGTTAGCGGCTCTTTGCGAGACAGTAAATCTATCTAGATAAACTAGATCTGGTCCTGTACCAGCTGCTACAGCCGTTAAAAGCTTGGTTGAATCGGTTTCCGCAGCAGGAACAAGTACAACTTTGACTTTAATGTCCGGGTTTTCTTTTTCAAATTCTGCTATGATTTTGTCAATACTACTTTTATCGGGATCTCTTGAAAGACCATGCCAAAAAACTACTTCTACCTGTGAAAATAAGATACTTACGGTTAAAAATGGAATAATGATACTTAAAAATTTTTTCATGAAAACACCTCCCCTTTATTGTGATTGTTAACTTGATTTTACAAGTTTGTTTAACATAAAGTCAAAGTCATTGAGCTTCAATTAGATTTGTTTATACCTGTATATACAGGTATAAACAAATAGATCTTTTCTTTTTGTTAGAAAATCTTTTTTTATTTATTATGCGTTGCATAAAAATTAACAATTTTGATACTTTATTTGTAATATAATATGTTTTAAAGTATATTATGCGATGCATAATAAGGAGGTGTTATTTTGGAAAAACTTGGAAGATTTGTACAAAAAAACGCTCTTTGGATTGTTTTGATTACTATGCTATTAACAGTATTTTTTAGCTATGAAATTAAGGATTTACAGATTCAAGATGACATTACGAAATACCCGCCAAAGGATGATCCTTTGGTTCAAAAGTACGATTCACTAGCAAGAGAGTTTGGTATTAATTCGATGTTGATGGTTGGATTTTCTATTGATTCGTCTAATGATTTAAAGGTTATTGATAGTCTAACCCAGGAAATTTCAAAACTTGAAGGTGTAGAGCATGTAACTTCTCTTACGAATATTCCTTTAGTTGTTGAAACAGACTATGGAATAGAAGTTTCAACGGTTTCTGAAATATTAAAAACAAGAGATATTGAACCCATCTATCTTTTAAAGTATAAAACTTTAAAGGATAAATTTATTTCAGATGATGCAAAAGCTGGTTTAATGCTTGTTTCTCTTGAGAGCGGAAAAGAGTCTGAGGCTTTTTCAAGATTAAAAGAAGTTGTTGAAAATAAATATCCAAAAGATGTACATTTTTTTGGGGTTGCTGCTGTTAACGAAGCGGTAAAAGAAATTACATTAAAAAATATTTTAAGGCTTGTTCCAATTTCAATATTTATAGTAATACTTATTCTTTCAGTAACTTTTAGAAAAATTTCAGGAGCAATTTTACCCATTTTAGGTGTAATTGTAAGTGTGATTTGGACAATGGGTTTAATTGCATTGTTTGGTTTTAACATAACGGTTGCAAATTCAATTATTCCAGTTGCACTAATTTCTATAGGTACAGCCTATTCTATACATGTTGTAAATAAATATTATGAAGAAAAAGGAGAAAGAGCTCAAAGAGTAGTTTCGACGATTTCAGATGTTGGTCTTGCGGTTATTTTAAGTGGACTTACAACTGCTGTTGGATTTCTTTCACTTTTGACGGCTGATATAAAACCTGTTTGGATAATGGGGATATTTTCAAGTATAGGAGTAATGTTATGTAACTTTATAGCACTCTTTTTTGTTCCCGCATTATTGTATTACATAAATCCAAAACCTGTTTTCCACGTTGAAAATAAAAATCATTCCAAATTGATTTTAAAACCAAAGCTTACAATATCTATCCTAATTATCCTTGCAATTGTAAGTATTCCTTTCTTACTTAGGATCAAAACTGATATGGATATTGTAAATTCCTTAAATCCAAACGAGAGAATAATAGTTGATAAGGAATTTTTGGATGAAAACTTTGGTGGTAGTGATTATTTGTTTGTTGATATAAAAGGAGATTTTAAGGATCCTTCAACTTTAATTGCGATGAATGAAATTGAAAGAAAATTAAATAAAATTCCTGGAGTAGTTAATACTTTTTCAATCGTGGATACAATTTTGGATTTGAGTGAAGCATTTACTGGTTTTTATTCAATTCCATTTTCTAAAGATGAACTTTCAAATCTTTGGTTTTTCTTGCTTGGTAATGACACTATTTATTCAGTTGTAAATAAAGATTTGAATAGGGGAATTATTCAAGTAACAGTGAAGACTGAGAGTGAAAGTGAAACTAGAAGGCTTTTAAAAGAAATAGATAAAGTTTTAAATAGCACTCCAAAGGGATTTAAAGTATCAAATGATGTTGATTTTAAATACTATTCTAACATTTTAAATGTCGAAGAAAACAATCTAAAGAAGTTGTACGAAGCTGTTAAAAATGTAAGTTTTTCTACCCTTTCAAAGCTGCATAGAGAAGATATATTAAATTCAATTAATCATATAGAAGAAATGTATGGTTTTTCAGTTGATAACAAAGAAGAAGTTCTAAGAAGAGTAATTAACTTAAAAGATTTTTCTGAAGAAGAATTTGAAAAAATTATGGAAGATAATCCTGACTTTGGTTACGCATTATACAATGAGCTTTATTTAAGTGTTAAAAAATGGAAAGCAATGTATTTTGCAGATCAACTAAGTATTCCTTATGACAAAAACACGGAACAATATTTAAAGATTGTTGCAGAAGACAGTGTGTATAATCCATCGGATCAATCTACCTATATTGCTGTCCATACTGGGGCACAGGAGATAGCACTTTATGTTAGTGATTTATTATTCAAAAATCAATATCAATCGATGTTACTTACACTTTTAGTTGTATTTTTACTTCTTTTGATTCAAATGAGATCTTTCAAAGTTGGGGTAATTGGTATTATACCTTCTATCTTTACGGTGTTCTTTAATTTTGCTCTTATGGGAATATTTAATATACCGTTAAATACCGCAACTATATCCATTGCTGCAATTGCGATTGGTGCAGGAGTTGATTATGCAATTCACTTTATTTCAAGATTCAGGATTGAAAGTAAGAGGATAAAAGATTCTAAAACTGCTATTGTAAGGACAATATATACAAGTGGGAGAGGGATACTATTTAATGCTCTTGCAGTTTCTTTTGGTTTCTTTACGTTCTTTTTCTCAAGCATTAGAATGCTAAGACAATTTGGAGTATTAACTGGTATAACTTTACTTTTGAGTGCAATTATTACAATATTATTTTTATCATCAGCGTTCTTATTAATGAATAAAGGAGGTAGAAAGTCATGAGGAAAGTTTGGGCAGTTGTATCGATACTAGTTTTTTCAATTTTTGCTTTTTCACTGACAGGACAGCAAGTATTGGATATGGTTAAGGATAACTATCAAAATGTAAAAGATGAAAAAGCAGTATTTACATTGAAAATGACGGATGAAAAAGGTGAGGTAAAGGAAAAGCAGTTTGTTATATACCTTTACAAAAAGAGTGAAGATGATGTGTACGCCATTATACGTTTTGAAAAACCAGTTTCTGATAAAAGACTTACATTACTTGTAAAAGGTGCAGACAGTATTTATCTTTACATGCCTGCATTTAGGACTACAAAAAGAATAAGCGGAGCTGCAAAAAATGATAGATTTGCTGGATCAGATTTTACATACAAAGATATAGAACTTGTTTACAAAGTAAGTGATAAAAATTATAAAGCAGAACTTGTAAAAGAGGATGAAAAATATTATTACCTTCATATCACGCATAATGATGCAGAATTGGATTTTAAAGAGTTGAATATGAAGATAGACAAAGAGCTTAAAACACCTGTCTATATTGAATTTTTTAACTGGCAAGGCGAAAAATATAAAACTATAACTTTTGAAAAGATTGAAAATATTCAAGGATATAATGTTCCAACAAAGATATTGGCAAACAATATTAAGGAAAATACTAAAACTGAAATTATTTTAAATGATGTAGAGTTTGACATAGGTATACCAGAAAGCTTCTTTTCACCTATGACTATTTCAAAACCAATATTAAAATTTTAGGGGGTGACTTGTTATGAAAAAGGTTATATTAGCTTTATTAGTGATATTAGCAAGTTTTGGATTTTCATATTCCCTTTTGTTTGAAGGTGGATATTTATACTATGACGGAAACGATTTTTCACTTGAAACTAACAGTTTAACATTTATTCCTGTAAATTTTAGTACCGATACAAGGTTTGATGGAGCATTTTATACAAAATCCTCTTTGAGATTTGATCAAACATTTGATAATTCATATGTATACTTTGATGGGCAGTTTTTTACCGCGTCATTTTTTGTTCCTTTAGCAGTTGTAAATGTAAATGAAGCATATGTTGAGACATATACAGATTTTGGAGATTTAAAGGTTGGAAAATTTGTTGAAAAACTAGTGGATTCTGAAGTTTTTAAAGTATACGATAAAATAGGAAGTTACCTAGCAGGCGAAAAATTTTCTATTACAGGGGCCAAGTATGCTTACACAACAAATTACGGAACTTTAGGGATCTACACCTTTTCGACATTTGAAAGTTTACCATCTTCTACACCAGCTTCGTATGTTTATACTGTAAAAACAAATTTGCCTGATGAAACAAAGATGGCAATTTTAGCTTCAATGCAAAGTGGAGGATTACCGACTGTTTTTGAAGATCAAAAATTTGTAGATCACTTTGCCTATGCCATAAATTGGAGTGGAAATGTACTCGGTGTTGATTATGGTATTTTGCTTACTTATAAAAAGGCAAATTATTTAATTGTAGATAAAATTTTGGAGGATGGAGTTCATCTTAAATGGCCATTTATTTACACTGCATCGTTATCATTTGTTTATCAAATACCATCAACCAGTTTTATAGTCCATAACTACACTGGTTTTGAATCTGAAAACAAAAGTACGTTTAATTTGCCAGTTGAAGGATTAGGAGAAGTGGAAATAGAGGAAAAAGTGCCAAGTATTTTAGAAAATGTTTTTGGCGTAGAATATCAAATTGGAAGTCAAGGACTTGTAGGATTTGATGGATACATAAGGTTATATGATTTTAATTATTTTGATAGCGCTATATCAGCATATGGAGATTATAAAAAGGATGAATTTAGTGTAAAAGGTATGGTAAAATATAACATGAAATCTGAAAAAATTGATGTTATGTACGAAGGATCATACAGTTTTGATGATTATACAGCACTTTTTGCAAGAGGATTGTATAGCAAAGTAGATGGCAGCGATACAAACATAGTAATGGTCGGTGTAAAAGTTAGTTATTAATCTTTCTGGGGGATCTCCCCCAGATTTTTGGGGGAATACAGTGAGGATAATTAAAAAGTATAAAAACAGAAAGTTATATGATACAAGTATAAAAAAATTTATTACTTTAAGCGATATTGCGAATTTTGTTAAAAATGGTGAGGCGGTAAAGGTTGTTGATAACCTGGGTAATGATATTACCCAGGAAATTTTTTTGAAGGCAAGAATAAAAGGCAAAGTTTTTGGTAGTTTAAAAAAAGAAATGGTAGAAAAGTTAATACAAGGATTTATTAAGATATTTAAAGGAAACACCGATGATTTTATTGAAATACTTCTTGATCTTGTAAATCAAGGAGTACTACCTGCAGATATTGCAAAAGAACTTGGAAATGCAGTGATCAGACATTTTAACGAATTTGAAGACAACATGAAAAAGGATATAATTGAATTGATTAAATCGACAGGTTTTGTCCCAAAAGAAGAGTATGATAAATTAAAGAAGGAATATGAGCTTTTAAAGAAAAGGTGTGAAGGTCAAGGTGAATAAAGAGTTGAGATTTCTACTTTATCTGTTTTTAAAAGGTTTTAAATAATTTTAAGATTGGTTATTGAAAAAATTTTATTTTTTACGTATATATATATGTACTTGACATATATACAAAAATATCATATAATAAAAATGGAAAGTGGTAAGACCAGGACAGGAGGTGAGGTATATGCCATTCTATGGTGGTGGATACGGACGTGGATATGGTAGAGGAATGGGATACGGAAGAGGATTTGGTAGAGGATACGGACGTGGTTTTGGTAGAGGCTTTGGATATGGAGCCGGTTATGGTTATCATGAGCCCTCAATTGAAGAAGAAAGAGCCATGTTAATGGACTATAAAAGATACCTTGAAGAAGAATTACGTTTTGTAGAGGAAAGATTAAGAGAAATTGATAATTATCAAGGAGGTGATAGATAATGCCAGGTTTCGATGGCACAGGACCAATGGGAACAGGACCAGTTGGAAGAAGATTGGGACCATGCTCTAACATAAATGCACCTTATACTCCAAGATACGGTTGGTTTAGACCAGTAGCTGGTTGGTTTTACGGATATGGTAGAGGATATGGAAGAGGTTTTGGTAGAGGATATGGAAGATTTGCTGGGTATGGTCGAGGCGGATTTGGTCGAGGCGTAGGTCGAGGTTTTGGAAGGTTTTGGTGATAAATTACGTTGAAAGAGGGTTGGAAATCCAACCCTCTTTTAACTTAAGATAGGAGGTTGGATATGAAGATAACAATATTAAGTGGAAAAGGCGGAACTGGTAAAACAACTGTTTCTACTAATTTGGCCTATACACTTTCTAAAAAGTATAAAGTTCAATTGCTTGATACCGATGTTGAAGAACCAAATGATCATCTTTTTTTTAATGTAAACGTGGAAAAAGAAGAGAGTGTTGATATATTATTACCAGTAGTTGATAATGATGCATGTATAAGATGTGGTGAGTGTGCAAAGGCGTGTCAGTTTGGTGCTATTACCTCCTTTCCAAATGCAACTGTAGTTTTTAAAAATTTGTGCCATGGTTGTGGTGCATGTTCTATGGTTTGTCCTGTTAATGCTATTACAGAAGTTCCAAAGAGTATTGGAAAAATTGTATTGGGGAAGATAAATGATAATTTGAAATTTGGAATGGGGCTTTTGAATATAGGTGAGCCGTCTGGGGTTAGAATAATAAGGCAATTAAAGAAACACATAGATGAAAATGTTGATGTAGTTTTAATAGATTCTCAGCCAGGAACTTCGTGTCCAGTTGTTGAAAGTTTAAGGAATATAGATTTTGCAATTCTTGTTACTGAACCTACTACATTTGGGTTACACGATCTTTCACTAGCTGTTGATTTAGTTAAAGAAATGGAGATTCCGGCTGGGATTGTAATTAATAGGGATACTGGAAATACAAATTTGATTGATGAATATGCAAAGAAAGAGAACATTCCAATATTGTTGAAAATTCCATTTGATAGAAAGATTGCAAAATTATATTCTGAAGGAAAGATTTTTTCAGAATATTTGCCAGAATGGGAAGAAAAGTTTGCTAATGTCTTTGATACAATAAAGGGGATGGTCAAATGAAACAGTTAGCAATAGTTAGTGGAAAGGGTGGAACTGGTAAAACAACATTAAGTTCATCTTTTGGTGCACTATTGAGTCCTGTTGTTCTGGCAGATTGTGATGTTGATGCAGCAAATCTTAATCTTATGTTTAATGGTAAATTAGAAGAAAAATATGACTATTATGGTGGGAAAAAGGCTATAATAGATCAAGATAAATGCGACAAGTGTGGAATTTGTAAGAAAGTTTGTAGATTTGAAGCGATTAACTTTGAAAATAACATATATGAGGTAGACCCATATGCATGTGAAGGTTGTAATGCCTGTGTTATTGCATGTCCTCAAAATGCTATTAGTTTGGAAACAGCACTTTCTGGAGAGTATTATTATTCTGTTATAGATGAGCAAAAGGAAATTGTCCATGCGAATTTAAATCCTGGAGAGGAGACCTCAGGTGGTTTAGTTGCAGAAGTAAGAAAACTTGCTTTGAAAAAGGCGGAAGAAAAAGGTAAAGATATTGTTTTAATAGATGGTGCGCCTGGGATTGGTTGTCCAGCCACATCATCTATAACTGCTACAAATTATGTTATTATAGTTACTGAACCAACTTCTTCAGGGTTGCATGATTTAAAGAGAATTGTTGAGACTGTTAGGCATTTTAGAAGAGAGTTTGGGGTAGTTATAAATAAATACGATTTAAATCCTGATGTAAGTAAGCAAATAGAAAATTACTGTTTGAGTGATAATATTGAAATTTTAGGGAAAATACCATTTGATGAATTGGTTGAAAAGTCTAATCTTGAAATGAAACCAATTGTATTGTATGAAAATAGCATAGCTGGGAAGGCTATAAAGGAAATATTTGAAAAAGTAATGGAAAAACTTAAATAAAACAGGAGGTGTTAAGATGAAGATAGCTATACCATCACAAGGTAAAACACTTGATTCATTGAGCAATGATAGATTTGCAAGGGCAGAGTTTTTTGTAATTTATGACTTAGATAAAGGTGAGATCGTAGAGGTAATAGAAAATACGGCGAATGAGGCACATGGAATGGGACCAAAAGTTTCTCAAATGCTTGCTGAAAAAGGTGTAAATGTGTTAATTCTGGAAAGTGTTGGGCAAAACGCTTTTGAAGTATTAAAAGCTGCAGGGATTGAAGTATATTTGACGAAAAAAGATACATTGGCAAATATAATTGAAAATTATAAAAATGGAAAATTGGAGAAAGTAGAAAATGCAACCCATTAAGGAGTGAGATTAGTATGAAAGTAGCATTCGGTACTATAGATGGGAAAAAGATAAATGATGAACATTTTGGACATTCAAATATATATGTTGTATATGAATTTGATGGAGAAAATTTTAAAAAAATTGATGAGATAAAAAATCCTTATGCTGAAACGCATATGCACGCTAAAGTTAATGAAATTTTGGAATTTTTGGGACATTGTAAAGTTTGGGTTGGAAATTCAATGGGAAAAGGTTCTATGATTCAACTAAAAAAATTGGGATATAAACCTATTTTAGTTGAAAGCAGGACTGTAGATGAAGCATTGGAAGAAGTAAAGGAACTATTAGGTGAAGAAAAATAGTTGTTTTTTCTTTGGAGGTGATTACATGCCCTGGGTAAAGGAAAGTGATTGTATTAAATGTAAGGTATGTGTAAATGTATGTCCAGTTGAAGGGGCTATAACGGTAAAAGATGATGGTTATCCTTATATAAACAATGATATTTGTACAAGATGTGGGGTGTGTATGGAAAAATGTCCAAAAAATGCTATAAGGCCAAACTATGAAAATCCTTCCTTGCGTGGAATGGGAGGAGGACGTGGTGGATTTGGTCGTGGCATGGGAAGAGGAATGGGAAGAGGTTTTGGAAGAAATAGAGAATTTTGAAAAAAGATAAGGGAGAGTGGTTGCCAATGAAATTTGGAAACTTTGAAGCAAAAAATCATATTTTTATGGCTCCTATTAAAACTGCATTGGCTACACCAAAAACAGGTTTTATTACTGATGAACAAATTAGATATTATGAAAAAAGAGCTAAAGGTGGAGTAGGAACAATAATTTTAGAGCCGATTGCTGTACTTTCTTCAGGGAAAGAGCATCCAAAGCAAACTATGTTAAATACAGATGAACATATTGAAGGATTAAAAAAATTAGTAGATACATTACATAAATATGAAACAAAACTTATTGTTCACTTAAATCATGCAGGAAGAGCGGCTAATCCAAAGGCGTCAGGTGAAGTTCTTGCACCTTCATCAATAAAATGCCCATCTACAGGGCAAATTCCAGAGGAATTAACTGTTCAACAAATAGATGAAATAATCAATGCATTTAAAGAAAATGCATTGAGAGCACAAAAAGCTGGAGCAGATGGAATTGAAATTCAATTTGGTCACGGTTATCTCGTTCACCAATTTTATTCAGAAAGATTAAATAAAAGAACGGATGAATATGGAAAAGACAAACTTAAATTTGTAAGAGATTTACTTATTGAAATAACAAAGGTCATTGAAATACCAATATTTATTAGAATTTCGGGAAGCGAATTTGTTGAGGGTGGTATTACAAACGAAGATTTATCAAAGATACTAGCATTGGCAGAAGAATTTGGTGTTTCGGCTGTCCATGTTGGATGGGGAAATGCATGTGATTCTGCTCCATGGTATTACAATCACATGTCGCTTCCATTGGATGTTATGGACGAGAAATTAAGAGAGATAAGAAAATTAACGTCACTACCTATTATTGCAGCAGGAAGAATGTATAAGAATGAAAGATATAAATATTTGGTTGAAGAAAAGGTTGTTGACGGTGTTGTTTTAGGAAGACAATTGATTGTAGATCCTGAATTTCCAAAGAAAATAATTTCTAATTCAAATGACTATATTAGGTGTGGAAGTTGTCTTCAAGGATGTCTTGGAAATGTAAAAGCAGGAAAACCAGTAGGTTGTATTGCAAACCCAGAGGTTCACGTTGAATTTAATGGAAAAGCAACATCAAAGAAGAAAGTTGCAATTATTGGAGGAGGTCCTGCAGGATTATTTACAGGATTGTATTTAAAGAAAAAAGGATATGATGTGACCATTTTTGAAAGAAACAATTATTTAGGCGGACAATGGGTATTAGCGTATAGAGCACCAGGAAAGCTTTCTATGAAAGATACTTTGGATGATTTAATTAGAAAGGCAGAGAAGGAATTGAATATAAAATTGAATACGGAAGTTTCTGTAGAGACATTTAAAAAAGAAAAGTTTGATGTGATTATTGTAGCAACTGGTGCAAAACCATTTGTTCCACCAATAAAGGGACTTGAAAATTATATTACTGGTTTTGACTTTTTTGAAGGTAAAAAAGTAACAGGGGAAAAAGTATTAATAATAGGCGGAGGATTAATAGGTTTAGAAGTTGCAGAAGCGTTGGTCATACAAGGAAAAAAAGTGACTGTAGTTGAAGCCTTAGATTCAATTGGAAGAGGTATGGAAATTGTTGCAAGTAAGTTGTTCCAAAAAAATTATGCACCTAAAATTGATGTGTATACAAACACATTAGTTAAAGAAATAAAAGACAAAGAGGTAATTGTTGAAAAAGATGGTAAAGAATTTTCTTTGGGGGTATTTGATGAAATTATTGTAACAGCAGGTACAAGGCCGGAAAGTCAAATATATGAAAAATTGGTTAGTGAATTTGATAATGTTTATTTAGTTGGAGATGCTATGAAGGTTGGTCAGATAATTGATGCTGCTCAAGAGGCATTAGAGCTTTCAGAAAAGATATAATAAGATTAAAATAATCCCAGTAGCTAAAAGCTACTGGGTTATTTATTTTTTTACATTTTTGATAAGGCATCTTCGGCTGCAACTGCAAGCGGATAAACAGTTGGAGCAGCGGTTAGTAGTGGATGTGTACCAATTTGCATGGTAAGTAAGTCTTTTATATTAACATCTTTTTGAATTGCAAGACTTATGATGTTTATTATTTCTCCTACACTCTTTCCACCTACAATTTGTGCACCTAATAGCAATCCACATTCCTTTGAGAAGATTAATTTCATTGTAATTTTTGAAGCGTCTGCAAATTTACCTGGATGTCTATCGACAACTTCTGCTCTACCAACTACAACGTCAAAACCTTCCTCTTTTGCAACAGCTTCCGTTATGCCAGCAGAAGCAAATGTTTTTCCACCGATTACGGTTGAATAAGCATTTAGTGAGCCTTTATTTGTCCTTAGAAGTCTTAATTTGTAAAGATTTGATGCTGCAATTCTTGCATCAAAAACGGCTGCGGATGCGAGCATTAATCTTGAAGGTTTTCCAGTGAAATAATCTTTGTGTTGTACACAGTCACCTGCTGCAAACACATCTTTTACTGATGTTCTCATATAATCATCAGTTTCTATGTATCCTAATTCTGTAACTTTAATTCCGAGTTTTTTTGCTAGCTCCGTATTTGGTTTATATCCGGTTGCTATGATAACTACATCGGCTGGTAGCTCTTCTCCATTTTCCAAAATGACTTTTTCTACTTTTCCATTTCCTTCAATTTTTGTAACTTTTGTACTTAATAGCACTTTGACATTGTCACTTTCAATTTCTTGTTTTGCTATTTCACCAAAATCTGCATCAAATGAGGCGGGTAATAGGTAATCTTTTGCTTCTATTAAGGTTACATTTTTACCAGATTTTTTAATTTCATCAGCAACCTCAACACCGATAAATCCTCCACCTATAATAACTATATTTTGAGCGCTCTTAACTTTTTCTTGAACTTCTCCCAAGTATTTGTAATTTTTTGGTATGGAGAATACGTTTTCTAAATCATTTCCAGGGATTGGAATAACAAATGGTGTTGACCCTGTCGCAATAACTAATTTATCATATTCAAATTCTTTTCCATTTTTTGTTACTATTTTCTTTTCATTAACGTTTCCGTCTACCACTTCATCAATTAATAAATCAATACCATTTGCCTTGAATTTATCTTCTATCCCCATGTAATCGTTTTCTACTTTTCCGAGAGTATGGAATATATAAGGAATTCCACAAGGGACAAGTTCTTTTTCAAGCTTCTTTACAACAAGAATTTTCTTATCTTTGTAAAGTTTCCTAGATGTTAAAGCTGCTACCAATCCTGCTGCGCTTCCTCCTATTACAATAATATCGTATTTCATAAGGTCACCTCCAATAAAGTTATATAATTCACATGTGAAAAATATATATGTACATAATATATTATATCACAAATACAGATATGTTGTTTAAATATATAGAATTTTTCGAAGAATGCTTTTGAATTTTTACTAATAGTTTTCTAACTATTAGTTGAAAAGTATTTGGAACATTGTGAGAAGAATGGAATTTTATGTTTTAAAAAACATTTTATTGTGAAAACTAGAACAAGAAGAAACCTATAATTCCAGAGATAAAAATCACGTATATTGGATCAATTTTGGTTTTTGTAAATAAAAGAAATGCAACTATAGATATTAAAATTTGATAGAAACTGCTTATGTTTGTAAGGAGCGATATGAAGGTAAGTGAGATCAAAAAAATAACACCAAATTTAAGTGCTGTTATAAATTCTTTTGGAAGTCTATCACGGACTATAAAAAATAGTGTTGTAAATGTAATAGGTGCAACAAGCACTGCAATAGAATTTAAAATGGCACCTGTTATTCCGTACATTTTTAGCCCAACGTACGTTGCCGTATTGAGCATTACAGGTCCTGGTGTCATTTGAGATATTGAAAGTATTTCTTTGAATTGTTCGGGAGTTAACCAATTATTAGAGAGAACAGCATCTTTAATTATACCAATAATTGACCAACCACCACCAAATGCTATAAATCCTATTTTTACAAATTCTAAGAAAACTCTTAGCACTTTACACACCTCTCATTTGTTAATTAAGTAAAAAGAAATTCTCTCTACACGAGAGAATTTCTTAAAGAAAAAATTTTTTATTCTTCATTTTTAGGTTCTGTCCAAGACATAAAATCGCAATCTGGGTTGGTACATGTCCAATATGTTTTACCGTTTTTACTTCTTCTCATAACTACCAATGAACCACATTTTGGACATTTTGCCTGGGCTATTTTATATCCTGAAACTGTAAAATCACAATTATCACATTTGAAGTAGTATCCATATCTACCTTTTTTTCTGACTAGATGGCCACCACATTTTGGGCATGAATTTTCTGAAATGGTTTCATTTGCATGATTTTCGAGTGCCTGTGCAATGAACATTTTATTTTCTATTAGAACCGCATTTATTGTATTATCTATACTTTTATTTGTTTTGCATTTTTCACAATTTAAATATAATCCATACTTTCCAATTTTTAATTTGTAATTTTCTTCTTTACAATCTTGACAAGGTAAATCTGTTTCATAGTCAATAGTGTAAAACTCTTTTTGTGCGGTTGAAAGGTATTTTGAAAACTCAGAGTAGAATTTATCTAATACTTCTTTCCATTCTTTTTCTCCTGATTCTACTTTATCTAATTCTTCTTCCATTAATGCGGTAAACTTTTTGTCAACAATTTCTGGGAATCTTTTTGTCAAAAAGTCTTCTACGGTAAATCCGAGTAATGTAGGAATGAGTTCTTTTTTTTCTTTTTTTACGTATTTTCTTGCAAGAAGTGTAGAAATTATAGTAGCATAAGTACTTGGTCTTCCAATTCCTTCTGCTTCTAAAGTTTTTACTAAACTTGCTTCTGTAAATCTTGCAGGAGGTTTTGTAGTATCTTTTTCAATATTTACTTTTGATACTTTATATGTTTTTCCTTTTTCAAGCTCTATTTTTTCTTCTTCCTTGCTAGAAGTGTTATATATTTTTTCAAAACCATCAAAGATTAGATGAGAATATGTTGTTCTAAATTCATATTTTTCGCTTTGAAAAATAAATGTTCTTTCTTTATATTTTGATTCTTTCATTTGTGATGCCATAAATCTTTCCCAAATTAGTTTGTATAACTTATAGTAATCACTTGATAGTAAAGATTTTGCAATATCTGGAGTTATTTCTGGATTAACGGGCCTTATACATTCATGTGCATCTTGAACATTTTTTGAGTTTTTCTTTTTCTTTTTTGAGCCGCCAATATATTCTTTTCCAAAGTTTTTTTCTATAAATTCTTTAGCCATTTGTTTTGCTTCTTCTGATACACGGGTTGAATCAGTTCTCATGTATGTAATAAAAGCAAGATGACCCTCTTTTGTATCAATACCTTCGTACAATGCTTGTGCAATTTTCATTGTTTTTGAAACAGGAAAACCTAACTTTGTAGCTGCGTCTTGTTGCAGCGTACTTGTAATGTAAGGATTTGGAGGAGATTTTTTTCTTTCTTTTTCGACTATATCTGAAAGTGTTACCTGTTTTACATTACTTTTAATATCTTCTGCAATTTCTTTTGTTATATTTTCCTGTTTGATTTTTTTCCCGTTAATGCTCCAAAGATTTGCTTTAACTTTTTTTATATTAATAGATACTTTATAGAATTCCTTTGGTTTAAATAAGAATCTTTCTCTTTCCCTATCACAAATTATTTTCAGCGCAGCAGATTGAACTCTTCCAGCGCTCATAGCTCCTTTAATTATTTTCCATAGTAATGGACTTATTTTGTAGCCTACGATCCTATCTAAAATTCTTCTTGCAAGCTGCGCGTTAACTTTTTTTATATCTATTTCTCTGGGGGTCTCCACAGATTTTTTAATGGTATTTGGAGTAATTTCGGTAAATACTATTCTATTTTTCCCTTTAAGGTTGAAGATTTGTGAAAGGTGCCAAGCAATAGCTTCTCCTTCTCTATCCATATCTGATGCAAGAAGCACTTCTTTTCCTTTTATTTCTTTCTTTATACTTTCAATTACGTTTTCTTTACCAGGAATAATTTCAAATTCTGGTTCAAAATTATTTAAGTCCACACCAAATTTCTTTTGAGGTAGATCTCTAACGTGTCCTTTTGAAGATATAACCTTATATTCATCTCCAAGAATTTTTTCAATAGTTTTAGCTTTTGCTGGTGATTCTACTATGATCACTTTCTTTTTTTTGGACATATTAACCCCTCTCATCGTGTTTTAATAAGATTCTTCTTCCAAGACTTGGATCAAAATCACTCCAGATTTTTTCTGGGTTTATTTCAAGTTCTCTTTCTTTGATGTTATGCATCCTGTTTAATTTTGAATCCATGTTTTCAATCATATGCAGTACATAAGCTTCTGGAGTCTTTGGTAGAACTGGAGAACCCCATTCAAGCTCACCGTGGTGAGAGAGTATCATATGTAGTAGCTTTTCTGAAAGCTCACTGCTAGCATTTATTTTATTCAATTTTTCCTTTACTATATCAAATCCACTTACGATATGACCAATTAATTCTCCTTTTTGTGTTAGCTCAATACCATGTGAAGATATTTCATAGTCGTATATTTTTCCAATGTCATGTAATAAAGCACCTGTTATTAGAAGATCTCTATCAAGCCATGTGTATATTTTTGATACATTTTCACATATACTAGCAACTGTTATACTATGCTCTGCAAGACCACCTACATAATTGTGGTGAACTCTAAGTCCTGCAGGTGCACTCATAAATGCTTCTGATAAATTTTCATCATTTTTAAATATTTCTATTAGTAATTTTTTTAGAGTATCATTTTTTATTGTATCAATGAAATAACTGATTTTAGTTTTGGCACTTTCTGAGGACATCTTAGATTCCGATACAAATCTTTCAATGTTGTATTCATCTTCATTGAGAACAATGATATTTGAATCTTCTAAAATGTTTAATTGTATTCTTCCATCGTATATTACTACCTTTCCTTGTGTCCTTACAACATTTCCAACGTTTATTTTAGCATCATTTTTTTCTGCATTAAACCAGTCAATGGCCCTAAGTATACCCGTTTTGTCTTCAAATGTTAAAAGTAAATATTTTTGCCCATTTTTAGTTTCTAAAAGTCTTTTACTTTTTACCTTTACTATTGTTTCAACTTTTGAATTTATGTAATTTTCAAGTTCTGAGATATAAGGTTCTCTAAATTTTTCGATCAGTTCTTTAGGTAACTTCAAAATTCCACCCCTTTGTAAATTCTAGGCACCCTTTCTGAAATTCTGCAGGTAACCTCATAGTTTATGGTTCCAACCTTATCAGCAATTTCTTCTGCGCTGATAAATTCATTTCCCTGTCTTCCTATTAGAATTACTTCATCGCCTATTTTAACCTCATCATCTGCTTCTACAACAAATTGATCCATACAAACCCTTCCCAAAATTTTTCTTCTTTTTCCATTTATCAGTACTTCCCCATTATTTGAAAGATGTCTCCAGTATCCATCTGCATATCCTACAGGTATGGTTGCTACTTTCATATCATAAGGTGCAGTAAATGTTCTTCCATAGCTTACGGTTTCACCTTTTTTCAGTGTTTTTACGTGAGATACGACACTTTTCCACGTCAAAACTGGTTTTAAATTTTCATCTTTTACTTGATTGCTTGGCATTAAGCCATAACTTGCAATACCTATTCTTACATAATTTCCACAAGATATGATTCCCGATAATGAGGCAGCACTGTTATTTGTATGCTTTATTTTAACAGGTAAATCAACCTCTAAAAATTTTTCATATTGTTTTTTTGTAAATTCAATATCTTCTTTCTTTAAAGAGTCTGCTACGGCAAAATGTGTGTATGCACCTTCAACTTTAAATCCATATGAAATTAATTT
This sequence comes from Thermosipho japonicus, assembly GCF_014201655.1. NCBI lineage: Bacteria > Thermotogati > Thermotogota > Thermotogae > Thermotogales > Fervidobacteriaceae > Thermosipho > Thermosipho japonicus. The sequence goes on along the minus strand of NZ_JACHEX010000001.1, from coordinate 546,964 downwards.
TTCGTAAACTTTCATAGCATCTTTTGGCTCAATTCCAACTCTATTCATACCGGTATCTATATTTATATGAACCTTTGGCTTTTTGATTAAATCCTTATATTCTTCAACCTGCTCATTTGAAATTATTGTAATTGTAATATTATTATCAGCTGCAATGGGAACAAAGTCTTTATCCAGATAGTTAAAAACTAGAATATTGGTATTTATCCCATTTTTTCTTAAAATTAATGCTTCTTCCAAAAATGCAACTGCAAGATAATCAATCCCCATTTTTTCTGCAGCTTTTGCTAACATTACTGCACCGTGCCCGTAGGCGTTAGCTTTTATAACGGGCATTACCTTTGCCGGGTTACATTTTTTTTGAAAGTATTTAAGATTATCAATATAGTTATTTATATTTATTTCCGCAAACGTTCTTCTACTTTCCGTACCCATCCCCCCAATGGCAAAAATGTGTATTTTTTTCCTTCAGACCTTATTTTAACACAAAAAAAGGAAATCTGAAAAGATTCTATTTTACTTATCTCAAATCTTTTTTTATAAAATATGCTTTTAAATATAATGAATTTATCATCTATTTCAAACTTGTAAGTTATTGCTTCTAAAAAAAGCACTAATATAGCTGAGTATGATAAAGTGATTAATAATAAAGGGATAATATTGATGGGGAGAGTCAAAAGGTAGGCAACAATTAGTGTTGAAATAATAAATATTATGATTAAAGCTAGTCTATACAAAAAAAACAAAGCGGGTCCCCCCGCTTCATTATGCTTCGATTGATTTGCTGACGTATCTTTTTACCTTTCCTGCGCTTAGACAGTCGGTACAAACCCACATTCTTTTTACTGTTCCATCTTCTCTTAAGACTCTTACTTTTTGTAAGTTTGGTCTGAACCATCTATTTGTTCTTCTGTTTGAATGCGATACGTTCTTTCCGGAAACGGGTCCTTTTCCGCAAATTTGACATTTTGCCATTTTGCTCCTCCCCTTTCTTCTATTTAATAATTATTAATTATCTACTCTGACACAAACTATATTTTACACTTTTGTTTTTACTGTGTCAATTTTTTTAATGTAAAAAATGTGTTTCATTAATCAAAAACCCTTATAGCTTCGGCAGGACTTATTTTTTGTGCAAGGTTTGCAGGATAAATTGTAAATATACTTGTAATTAAGTAAATACCTGCAATTATTTCAATTATTTGAATCCATGGGATAGTTATTGAAAAGTCAGGTAATTCGCTTGAGATCATAGTAGTTAAATCCATGGTAATGAAGAATGTTGTAATTATTGCTGTTAATATAGCAATAGTAACTATTAAAAATGCTTCGGTAATAAAGAATGAAAAAATAGTTTTTCTATTTACTCCCAAAGCTTTTAGAGAACCTATTATTCTTTTTCTTTCATATACGTTCTTTAGGCTAAGAATTGTAAGTCCAGAAAAGCCGCTTATAAAACCAAAATAAAATAGTTGTACAGCGACATTTATAAAGTATTTTATACTCAAGAATACTTTATTAAGCTCTTCAGTAACATATAATGGGGCATCGAATTTTTCATATATTGTATTTTTAGCTTGATTTACGTATTCATCTTTTACAACCCCGGCATATCCTTGTAGGGCACCAGATACCTTTTTATCGTAAACAAATATTCCATCGAATGGGACTATAACATTTTTGGGATCAAAAGTATCGACTACTTTAAAATTTTCGTAAAATCTGGCACTTATACCTGGCAGTATTCCTTTTATCAAAAAAGTATAGGTTGAATCCTTAGAAAAGATTTCTTTATTTGCTATTCCTTCCTTTAAAGATAAGTCATTAACTTTTACATTTTCAATTTTTAAAGATTTTTCAATGCCGCTTTTTGCAAGTATAATCGTAAGATTTCTATTATCAAGTTTTGCGTTTACAAGTTGTATTTTTACAAGGTTTTCAAACATTGATTTAAAATTTTCATCTGTTTCGTAGTAATCTGTTTTGAAAAAACTTTTTAATGGGTTTTCTATAATTAAAAAGTTATAACCTACAATTCCGCTATCAAGTTTTTTGTCAACATAATTAAAAACGCTACTTGGAATAACAGCTGTTAAAAGTATTACAAGAGTTATTATTGCATAGACAAAGAATACTATGTAGTTTCTCATTTTTTGTTTTTCAATGTATGAAATTGCAAGTATGTTTGAAAGGCTATAGAATTTTCTAATAACGTTTTTTATTAAAGGAAGAATGGAAAATATTATTACTACACTTGCCGCTAAAAATATTCCTGATCTTGCAAGATAATCCCATCTTTCTCCCGTCCCTATTTTGTTGTAAATGGTGAGAATGGAAAGGACTCCCGCAAGAAGTTGCACATAACTTTTTTTAAAGAAAACAGATATTAAGATTATTAGCACAGACAGTGAATAAAGTGGATTAATAAAAAAGAAAGCTACAACGATTAAAAATGCTAATATAAATACCCATCTTTTTTTAGGTAGTATTTGTTCTTCTGAGAGAAGAACGACTGGTGGAATTTTAGAAAATGAAATGCTTCTAGTAATTAATAATATTATTGGTAAAATAATTGAAATTAAAATCCCAAGGAAAATTGATTTATATGTTATCACGTATGGAATTTTTTCAGCAATAGTTGTGTCTGATGATGCAATATTTGGAAGGTTATTTACAAAAGAGAGCAGGTACCTACCAAAAATAATTCCAAGTAGTGCTCCAACAATTGAAGAAGAGATTATATACATCAATCCTTCCAAAAAAAGGATAATACCACTTTTTTTCTTTGAAAGTCCCAATGCTCGTAAAGTTCCAAGTGTTTTTCTTCGATCTTCAGCAAGTACACCGAAAAAGTTTGATATGAATAAAAAGCTGCTTAGTATAGAAAATCCACTGAATCCAAGAAATAGATAGCCTATAACTTTATTTAATGGTGAGTATTTCAAGTTATATTTGGTTGGAGTGGTTCTTAGATCAAGGTCTTTAGAGAGCTTTTCAGAAAATTCTAGATGCTTTTTTAAATCAAGATTTAATGATATAAAGACAGTATTTGGAGCGTTATATGTGTACATTCTTAGATTCAGCATCAAGTCTTTTGGAATAAAAATACTACCATTTGTCATACCAGTTTCTCCACGGAAGTTAAATTCTTCAAGTCCAATGTGATCAATTTTTAATTCTTTACTTCCGCTTGGAGTTATGATTGTTATTGTGTCGCCTTGTGTTATGTTTAGAGTTTTTGCAAGATCACTAGATAAAATGATTCCATCTATATCTTTTTTTGAAAATTCCTTTATTTTTTCATCATAACCGATGGCAAAAATATCATAAAAATTGCCATTATGTTTTATTCTTGAAGACACCAGATAGGTAAAGACGAAATCTTTTACAACACCTTCATTTTTATATTTATTAAGATATTTTTCTACTTGTTCCACATTTAGTGTTTTTGGAAAAAAGAATGTATCACTTTTATCTTTTGCAACAATGTCTATATTTCCAAAATTATTTCTTAATTTAGAATTAAACCAGCTATTTACAGAATCGTTCAATGAAAGAGCTCCAACAACCAACATTGTTGCGATCATACTTCCAAGTATTACAAGCAAAGAGAGTTTAAAATTTGAAAAGAAGTTTCTAAAGGCTATTTTTATCATAACGTATCACCCTAATAAATTACCGCACAATATGTGCGGTAAAATTTCATGATTCATCAAGCATTTTGAATAAAAGCTTTAAATATCTACTTCTTGAAGGATGTCTTAGTTTTCTTAAAGCCTTAACTTCTATTTGTCTAATTCTTTCTCTTGTTACATTAAAATATTGTCCTACTTCTTCAAGGGTTTTTGCTTTTCCATCTATAAGACCATACCTCATTTTAAGAACCAACTTTTCTCTATCATTTAATGTTTCAAGAACTTTATCTACTTCTTCACGTATTAACATTCTCATTGCTTCTTTCTTTGGTGAAGCGATCGTTTCATCTGCGATAAAGTCTCCTACAGTTGAATCATCGTCTTCACCAACTGGTGCCTCAAGAGAAGTTGTTTCTTTTGCTGCTTGTAGAATTTCCTCAACTTTTTCTACAGGTTTTCCGATTAATTTTGCAAGTTCTTCAATTGGTATTTCTGTTCCATGTTCTTGATAATACTCTCTCATTATCTTCTGAACTTTATTTATTGTTTCTACCATATGTACTGGAACCCTTATAGTTCTTGCCTGATCTGCTATTGCACGAGTAATTGCCTGACGGATCCACCATGTTGCATAAGTTGAGAATTTATAACCTTTTTTCCAATCAAATTTTTCAACGGCCTTTAAAAGACCAACATTACCTTCTTGTATAAGGTCTAAGAATGAAAGACCTTTTCCGACATATCTTTTAGCTATACTTACAACTAGTCTTAGATTAGATTCTACCAATTTTTGCTTTGCCCTTTCATCTCCAAGTTGTGCGCGTCTTGCAAGTTCTCTCTCCATTGACTGACTTAAAAGTGGAATCTTTCCAATGTCTTTTAAGTACATCTTTATTAAGTCTTTAGTTGCCATATTGTCATAAAACTTTGGAGATTCTTCTAAGAAATCTTCCAAAGTTACATCTTCAATTCCATCGTTTGTACTTTCTTCAGTAATTGCAACATTGTTTTTTTCAAGCTCTTCGTAGACTTTTTCTAATACATTTCCATCAAACTCATCTGCCTTTTCTGGCGGGAACATCTTGTCAATATCTTCATATGTAACAAAGCCTTTTTCTTTTCCAATAGCTATGAGTTTTTCAATTTTTGAATCTAAAGAATCTACAGTTTTTTTCTTTGCCATCAGGAGTTCACCTCCCAAGTTTTTTGAGCTTTCTAACAAGTTCCATTCTTGTTTGTAAAAGCACCCTTTTTTCTTCATCTGTTGCTGAGTTTAAATATTTATCTATTTCTTCTATCCTTTTTTCTAAAGTTTTTTCTTCAATTTTTTTCTTTACTGTGTTTATATACTCTTCATTTATTTCAAATTTTTCCATTTTTTTCAATATATTTTCAATATATTTTTGCAAATCTTTGGACAATTTTTCAAATGAAAAGTTCTTAAGATTTTTTAAAGATTTAATGAATTCTTGGGTAAGTTCATTAAATATTTTCAGGTTTAGTTCTATATCAACTTTCGGATTGTTTAAAAGTAAATATATAACCATTTCATCTAAGGTTGGAAGATTAGTTTTTTGTTTTGGCTTAGGTACAGAAACGGCTATGCTCGTTTTTGATATCCTTTCAGCAGTTTTTCTAAATGTTTCAAGTTTTTCTGGAAAATTTTCGAATATTTTTTCCCAGTTTTTGAGTTCTCTTGTATAGAGAGGTATTGCATTTGAGTTGTTTAAATCATAGTTTTTGCTTAAAACATAAGGGATAAATTCTTCAGCTGGTATTGCTTCTTTTAAGAAAGAATATAGTCCAGAACTACCTTGAGTTTTGTAAATTTCGTCAGGATCTTTTTCTTTTGTTTTTCCAGCAACCATAACATTAAATTGCATTGAAATTAGTATTTTTATACTTTGAAGAGCTGCTTTTACTCCAGCACTATCAGTATCAAAAGCTAAGATAACATTTTGGGTAAGTTTTTTAATAGAAAAAGCGTGAAATTTTGTAAAGGCTGTTCCAAGTGTTGCAACGGCGTTTTTAAAATCAGCTCTATGAAATGCAATAGCATCAAAATAGCCTTCACAAATAATGGCAAAATCTGCAGTTTTAATTTTGTCTTTTGCAATATCTAGTAAAAAGAGGGTTTTCGATTTTTTAAAAAGATCTGTTTCATATGAATTAAGGTATTTTGGTTGACCTTCACCTAAGAGTCTTCCACCAAATGCTATAACATTTGAATATTCATTTTTAATTGGTATTATTAATCTTCCTTCAAATTGATCATGATTTGAAAAACCAAATTTTTTCAAGGATTTAATATCTAATTTTTTAGCAATTTTTTGAGGGATTTTAGAATTTATAGGTGAAAAACCAAATTCATATTCCTTTATTTCTTCTTCACTAAAACCTCTTGAAAATAAATAATCAAGGGCAATTCTTTCATCAAATAACTTTCCCATATATTCTTTATGAAGTTCTTTATAAAAATTAAAGTATAGCTGTTGAAAGCTATTCGATGAGCTGTATTCAATTTTTACTCCTGCTTCGTCAGCCAGTTTTTTTAATGCTTCCATGAATTGTATACCTTCAATTTCCTGAACAAACTTAATCACATCCCCAGACGCTCCACAGCCAAAGCAGTGGTATGTCTTAAAGGATGGATTTACATAGAAGGAAGGTGTTGTTTCTGTGTGGAAAGGACACAAGCCACGATAACTATTTCCCACTTTTTGTAGACTTACATAACGGGAAATAAGTTCAACTATATCAATTTTTGATTTGATTTCTTCAATAGTGTCTTTAAGAATAAGTAATCACCTCTTTTAAACGAGGAAAACGTGGCAGTATTTCTACTGCCACGGTGAAGTTATATAGCAAATAAGGAATATTAACGTTTGGAGAATTGAGGTGCACGTCTTGCTTTTCTGAGACCGTATTTTTTCCTTTCGACCATTCTTGGGTCTCTTGTGAGAAGGCCTTTTTCCTTCAATGTAGGTCTGAGGTCAGGATTGTATTGAAGTAATGCACGTGCAATACCAAGTCTTATAGCGCCTGCTTGTCCAGATTTTCCTCCGCCTTGAACTCTTATAAAGAGATCAAAAGAACCTTCAAGGCCGGTTACTTTTAATGGCTCAAGAGCATGAAGAGTCCAAACTGAATTTTCAAGGTAACCATTTAAATCTTCATATTCTTTATCATTAACTGTAACTTTTCCATTACCTTCTTTTAAATATACCCTTGCAACTGATGTTTTCCTTCTTCCAGTACCCATGTAGTATTCAGCCATTTTCTACATCCCTCCTTGATTAAAAATTCAATTCAATTGGTTTTTGTGCGCTATGTGGATGTTCTGAACCTGCATATATTTTAAGTCTTTTTAATGCTTTTCTTCCAAGAATCGTTTTTGGAAGCATTCTTTTAACAGCAAGTTGAATGAGTTTTTCTGGGTTTCTTTGTTGAAGTTGTCTTGCTGTAAATTCTTTAATTCCTCCAGGATAACCAGAGTGTCTGTAGTAGATTTTTTGATCCCATTTCTTACCAGTTAATTTAATTTTGTCAGCATTGATTACAACGACAAAATTTCCACAGTCGACATGTGGAGTCCAGTTTGGTTTATTTTTTCCCATAAGAACAAGAGCAATTCTTGTTGCAAGTCTACCAAGTGTTTGACCTTCTGCATTTATTAAGTACCAATCTTTTTTTACTTCTTCTTTCTTTAATAAAGTTGTTTTTTGTATAGGCAACGTTCTTGCCATTGTTATTCCTCCCTCCTTATATTCTCGCTTCATCTGGTTCTAAAATGTTTTTAACGCGTCTATGAATTATTCCATTTATTACTGAATCTATAGAAAATTTAATTGCATTAAAGCCAATAATCCATGGCAGAAGTTTAAATACTTCTTCCAAAGGAATTTTCCAATAATATGGAACTACTATCATATTCAAAAGTGCCATTCCACCAGTTGCAGCGACAGTACCAATTATGTAGCCTAATATTTCTCTGAATCTGTTCTTTTTTCCATATATTATTGCAGCAGGAACGATAAACAAAGCTCCGGCTGCAAAATTCATAGCAATTCCGACTATATCTTGTGATTTAAATATGAAAAACAAAATATCTTTTATTGCTAGCACTATTACTCCAACAGTTGGAGAATATATAAAAGCAGTTAATAATACTAAAATATCGCTAGGATCATATTTTAAAAAGTTAACTGCTGGAAATATTGGTATTTCAATATACATTACTACAAATGCAAGTGCAGCAAACACCCCTATAATTGCCACTTTTTTGGCGTTAAGCATAAATGCCCCCCTTATTTTTCTTCATATACGCTTACGTATTTTCTGTTGTTTCTAACTTCAAATTTAACTACACCATCTTTGAGTGCAAATAGAGTGAAGTCTCTTCCCATACCAACATTTTTACCTGGCCAGAATTTTGTTCCTCTTTGTCTGACAATAATAGTGCCAGCTAAGACCTTTTGACCGTCGCCTCTTTTAACTCCAAGATATTTAGGATTGCTGTCGCGTCCATTTTTGGCAGTACTGCTTTTTGCGAAAAGCTGTATGTTAATTTTCATCATTGCTCACCTCCAGTTTAAGGTATTTTGGGTATTGTTCCTCTAAATCTTTTAAGGTATCAATTAATTCGTTTACAAATATTTGGGAAGTATTATCGTGCGAAATATTTTTTACATCTAAATATCCATCTTTTATTTTGACAGATGCTCCATTTTTTAACAGATATCTTGCCGTGTGCTGAGCAATAACACTTACTGCTGCACAAACAATATCTTTACCTTTTTGAGCATACATTGAATGTCCTGTTATTAAAAACTTTTCAAAAAACCCGTTTTCTTTAAAAAATTTACACGTAATCATTTTACTTGGATTTCTTCTACTTTAATTGCGGTGTACCATTGTCTGTGACCTTTTATTCTTCTATAGTTCTTTCTTGGTCTAAATTTTCCAACTACAACTTTTCTTGCTCTGCCGTGTTCAACAATAGTTCCTTTAATTTCTACATTGTCAAGATATGGTTTTCCAACTAAAACTTTTCCATCATCTGTTTTTACCATAAGGACTTTGTCAAGTTTGACTTCTTCTCCTTCACCTTTACCGACAACTCTTTCAGTGAAAAAGACTTTTCCTGGTTCAACACGAAACTGTTTTCCACCGCTTTCAACAATAGCGTACACAAAGTTCACCTCCTCAGTTTTTTTGAAATAAACAACCGCTGGAACATGTAGCCTTTTTTCGGCGTTTAAGACACGTTCCAGGCGACTATAACCTAAGATATTTTACCATTTTTGATGAATATTTATGAAAACATTCTGTTAATATTATTTTTCTCGACGTTAACACAAGTGAGCTGTATGTAAGGAATTAGAGGTGTGTAAAAAAGGTTAGTTATTAGGTGAAAAAGATTAAAAAATGAATTATGAATTTAGAGTGAAGAGAGATGTGGATAGATTTTTCTTTTTAGTCAAAGATTCAAATAATGTATCTTATCAACTCACATTTTTCAAAATTTAAGAAATTTATTCCTCATAGGTAGATTCTAAACTTATTGAGGCAATCACAAAGAAATTCGGTAGAGAAGTACGTTTTCATTCCTCATAGGTAGATTCTAAACGAGAAAGGAGAGAGGCAAGAAAAGCTGCTGCTCAAAGAAGTGTTTTCATTCCTCATAGGTAGATTCTAAACTGGATGTAATTTACAAGAATAGAGCGTTAAAAGCAAGATATGTTTTCATTCCTCATAGGTAGATTCTAAACATTTAATAACAACGTTGCTTTAATAATGTACGAAGCATACAGTTTTCATTCCTCATAGGTAGATTCTAAACCGAATGGACGTGGCGTAATTGCCACGTTTGTTATAGTTTTCATTCCTCATAGGTAGATTCTAAACGAATATTCTGAAATTGACTTCAATAAGATTTACAACGTCGTTTTCATTCCTCATAGGTAGATTCTAAACGTTTTGAGCGAATACGATCCATTTTTTGTACCAGATTAGTTTTCATTCCTCATAGGTAGATTCTAAACACTCCGGGACAGATGATAACCATTTTAGAAAAGACGCCCCTGTGGGTTTTCATTCCTCATAGGTAGATTCTAAACAAGCTACAAACACCTGATATGGTACAGCTGGGAAAGTTTTCATTCCTCATAGGTAGATTCTAAACTATTATGTTGAATTCGCAGAACCAATCGAAAGTATGTTGTTTTCATTCCTCATAGGTAGATTCTAAACTAGCAGGTTTAGCCTGCAAAAACTAAAAAGGAGGAGAAAGTATGGTTTTCATTCCTCATAGGTAGATTCTAAACGCGGCAAAAATAGGGAGCAAGCTTAAAAGATTTGCATTGTTTTCATTCCTCATAGGTAGATTCTAAACCCGTAATAATTATAATATATACAAGCAAACCCGACAAGTAACGGAATCTTTGAGCTGAAGTAAACGAAATGTAAAACCTTTTATTTAAGAGCTTTTACGAAAAAACGGGTATAAAAAGATCTCCTGGAAAGTTAGATAATTTTTGTGGTTTAACATAAAAGTTACAATAGTCAAAAAATAAACATATTATTTTTGAGGTATAAAGAATTTAGTTACAAGAAAGTTAATATTTTTTATTGTGTTAATTTAATATATTCAAAAATATCAGTTAAAAAATAATGTATATTATTTTTAATTAATATTACAAGAATAAGATTAAATTTATTTTTAGATTTGAAAAAATAGTAAAATAAATATGTTGTGATTAAAACTGTTTTTAAATGATATTATATTGCATAATATGCGTTTTTTTAATTCCTCCAAAAACGTTCATAATACAAACTAACTTATGGTTACAATTTACTTTTGATTAACTATATAATAACAATATAGTTAATTTTATTTTTAGTGTTGATGCTAATTTTTTGATTTTACAATGTAAAAGTTATAGGATACAAATAATATTTAAAGTTTTTAATCTTTTGTTTTAGACAATGAAAGAGAAAATTGGTATAATAATCTTGATAATTCGTAAAGCTAAATAATAAAAGGGAGGAGAACGAAATGGAGTTGTGGGGAGCAATATTTCACTTTTTTGCAGATTTTTTTAATGCTTTTGTAAAACCTCTTGCCCCTCATTTTATTGACAAATTAGGAATTGATAACAAAACATTTGCAAGCTTTATAGCTTTACTTGGTGGTATTACTTCTATATTTCAAGTGTTTTTTGGTATGTATTTTGATAAAATAAAAAGAGATGGTATTTATATAACTATAATTGTTGTATTAGAAGTGTTTTTGGTATCTTTTTTGGGAATTGTAAAATCATCTATTTTATTTTTCTCTCTTGTGGTTGCCATTAGGCTTTTAAATTCTATGTTTCATCCTCTGGGTGCAAGCTTTGCTGGAAGACGTTCTAAAGGGAAGCATGTTGCCTTATTTTCAGTTGCAGGAACATTAGGTGCCGGTATAGCACCAGTCTTTATAACTTTTTATCAAGAAAAAATAGGAATTGAAAAACTATACTTTTTAACGTTATTTTTTATTCCAGTTCTTTTACTTCTTTCCCTCAAGATATTTAACTATGAAAAACCAGTTGAAGCAAAAAAATTAAGTTTTAAAGGTGATATATTCAAACTTTGGCCTATTTTTCTAATAGTTTCATCAAGAAGTTTTTCTATGGATATATTTCATACATATATTCCAATTTATATGAATGAGGTTGGAAAGTCTTTAGTAGTAGGTGGTTCAATATTAACATTTGGAATGATGTTTGGAGTTTTTACTAATTTCTTTGGTACAATTGTACTTGAAAAAACTAATGATAAATTTACCAATACTATTGGTTTTGTAGGAATGGGAATATTTGGACTGTTGTTCGTATTTGTACCTAATTTGTGGTTAAAAGTAATTTCTTTTATCTTGTTTGATGGCTTTAGCTTTTTTACAATGTCTTCTAACATTGTTTCGGCTCAAAAACTTTTACCAAATAATAAGGCTCTTGCATCTGGAATTTCAATGGGATTTTCTTGGGCAATAGGAAGTTTCCTTTCAAGTGGTTATGCAGCGATATTCGGTAATAACACAATATTCATGTTTTTGAGTGCAAGTGTTTTTCCGCTATTAACTATATTAATATATAATTTTGGAGTGAAAAACAAATAAAAAGTGGAGGTATTTATCTTTGAGAATAATAGGTGTTGATCCGGGATATGGTATACTTGGATATGGGATCCTAGAAAAGAATAAAAACAGAATTTCACATGTCACGCATGGGGTTATAACCACTGAAAAAGATGTTCCAATGTATAAGAGATTGGGGTATATATATGATAGATTTGTGGAGCTATTGGAAGAATATTCCCCAGATGCTTGTGCAATTGAAAGCTTGTTTTTCTACAAAAATGTAAAGACAGCCATCCATGTAGGAGAAGCTCGTGGAGTAATTCTTCTGGCCTCTTCGCAAAGGAACATTCCTTTGTACGAGTTTACGCCTTATCAGGTAAAGAATAACGTTACCGGATATGGAAGAGCAGATAAGAAACAAGTTCAAAAGATGGTTAAAATGCTTTTAAATTTAAATGATATTCCAAAACCCGATGATGCCGCCGATGCATTGGCAGTTGCTTGGTGCCTTGCAGTTGAAATAAGAGCATAGGGAGGATAAAAAATGAAATATGTTTTTCCAAATTTGAATATCCCTATTACAAAACTTTCAGAATATTTTAATCTGGAACTTTCCGGTGAGATTGTAAAAATTGTATACGATACAAAATCTCAATCGCTTACTTTTTACTTAAATGAAGCGATTGGAGATTTAGAAATTTTAAGTGAGAAGTTGAAGATGTTTTTTGGAGTCGATGTGTTTTTAGAATATAGTTTGCCTGAGATAAATAAAGAGAAAATATTGAACATGCTTAATGGTAATGCTCCTTATGTAAAAGATGTTGAATTTCTTGAAAATGAAATAGTTATTAAAGCCTTTGGTGAATTTGCAGCTAAAAAAATAGAAAGTAAATTAAAAAGAATTGAAAGTTTAACTAAAAAGAATGTTAGAGTAGAAATAATTGAAGAGGAAATAAGTTTTACTCCTCCAAAAGTAGAAAGTTCTTTGAAAACATTTGAAGATGGAAAAATAAAATATTATTTTCCATCAACTATTTCAATGAATGCAAAGGGAGTTTTCTTAAGAGGAAAGGTTTTTAAAATTGAAAAGTCCGAATATGGATATCCGGTATTAAGTATATATGTTACAGATAACAAAGATTCCATACTTGCAAAAGTATTTGAGAATGTAAATAAAATAGAGACCTTGGTTTCCGTAAATAATTGGTATTATTTTAAGGGATCGATGAGCGTTGATAGAAATGGGGAGTTTTATTTTTCTGTTAAAGAAATTTACGAAGATCCAGAGCCAATTGAGAGAAAAGATTTATCACAAGAAAAGAGAGTGCCCTTGCATGTTCATTCAAAAATGAGTGATTTAGATGCAATTATAGATATAAAGGAATTTGTAAAAAGAGCAAAAGAATGGGGTTGGAAGGCAGTTGCTATAACGGATCATGGAAATGTACAGTCTATACCATATTTATATGAAGAAGCTAAATCCAACGAGATAAAACCCATATTTGGAACTGAAATGTACTTTCTTAATGAACCAGGAGATATTGTAAAGAATTTAGACAAAGATTATGTGATTAAGGATTGTGTTTATACAGTCTTCGACCTTGAAACAACAGGTACAAACGCACGATTCGATGAGATAATTGAATTTGGTGCAGTAAAGTACAAAGATGGAAAAATTATTGATACCTTTAAAAGTTTTGTAAAACCAAGCAAAGATATAAATGAATTTACCCAAAAACTTACTGGAATAACAAATGATATGTTAAAAGATGCACCAGGTATAGAAGAAGTTTTTCCAAAATTTTTGGAATTTATAGAAGGTACTGTTCTTGTTGCACATAATGCAGACTTTGACTATGGATTTATTAGGGAAGTTTACAGGAAAATGTACGATAAAGATTTTATAATGCCTTATCTTGATACATTGAAACTTTCAAGGGTAGTTTTGAAAGGGAAGGTTAAGTCTTTCGGCCTCGGAAAACTTGTTGAATATTTCAAACTTGGACCATTTAAGCATCACAGAGCTTTTGAGGATGCAAGTGTGACTGCAGAACTTTTTGGTAAATTAATTGAAATATTAGGTAAGATGGGAATAAATAGTTTAAATGATATAAATAAACTAAAAGCAGGTACTTCTATTTCCAGTATAAGGACAAAGAGAGTATTTAATCACATAACTATCTTAGTTAAAGACAAAATAGGATTGAAAAATTTGTATAAATTAGTTTCAGATGCACATGTAAAATATTTCAAATATGTGCCTTTTGTTCCAAAGAATGTTTTAAAAGAATATAAAGAAGGGTTGATATTTGGTACAGGCTGTGAGCAGGGAGAAATTTTTGAAGCATTAAAGGGTTCTGCAACCGATGAGGAAATAATTGAGCTTTTAAAAGAGTATGATTATGTTGAGATTTTCCCGCTTAGTACTATTGTTTCAGTAAATAAAGAACAGGCAAAGGAGATATTTAAAAGGCTTTATTTCCTTGCAAAAAGGTTAAAAATGCCCGTTGTAATGGTTGATAACGCTCATTATTTAGAACCAGAAGATATAAAGGCAAGGCATGTTTTACTTTCGCCGAAGGAAAAAAGTAATCCACATGATGAAGATCTACGCGATAAAGATGCACAGCTTTATCTTAGAACTACTGATGAATTACTAAAAGAGGCAATGGAAATATTTGAAGACGAAAAAATTGCTAGAGAAATAGTTATAGAAAATCCAAATAAAATTGCAGATATGATTGAAGATATTGCGCCGGTAAAGAAAAAGCTCCATCCACCAATAATTGATGGCGCAGAAGAGAATGTTAGAAATTTATCTCTAAAGAGAGCCAAAGAGCTTTATGGTGATCCACTTCCAGATGTTATTGAAAAAAGGCTTGAAAAGGAACTTAAAAGTATAATTGATAACGGTTATGCAGTTTTGTATGAAATCGCACATCTTATAGTAAAAAAGGCAAATGAAGATGGTTATGTTGTTGGTTCTAGGGGTTCTGTTGGTTCTTCATTTGTTGCATACCTTATGGGTATAACGGAAGTTAATCCACTTCCGCCGCACTATATTTGTCCAAACTGCAAATACCTTGAATTTTCAAAGAAAGTTGGTTCAGGTTATGATTTGCCTGATAAATTGTGCCCAAAATGTGGAACAAAATTAAATAAAACAGGTCAAGATATTCCTTTTGAAGTTTTTATGGGATTTAAAGGTGATAAGGTTCCGGATATAGATTTGAATTTTTCTGGTGAGTATCAAGAAAGGGCGCACAACTATATTGTTGAGTTATTTGGAAAAGATAACGTTCTTAGGGCTGGAACAATCAGTACAATTGCCGAAAGAAGTGCAATTGGTTATGTTAGAAGTTATGTGGAGTTAAAAGATGAAACTTTAAATACAGCGGAACAAGTAAGGCTGGCAGAAAAGGTTGCAGGGGTAAAAAGAACAACAGGTCAGCATCCTGGAGGTCTAATGATCGTTCCGAAGGATATGACCGTATATGATTTTACTCCAATCCAGTATCCAGCAAACAAGAAAGATTCTGAAATGTGTACAACTCATTTTGCATATGAATCAATACATGATGATTTGGTAAAACTTGATGCACTAGGGCACGATGATCCTACAATGATTAAACTTTTATATGAGTATACGGGAGTAGATCCCACCACAGTTCCTATGGATGATAAGGAAACGTTGGAAATTTTTTCGTCTTTAAAGCCTTTAAAAGTAAGAGCATCTGATTTAGGAATGGATGTTGGTACTATTGGAATTCCTGAATTTGGTACCGATTTTGTCCAGGAAATGCTTAAAGAAACAAGGCCAAAATCATTTGCAGAGCTTGTTAGAATTTCAGGGCTTTCACACGGTACCGATGTTTGGCTTAATAATGCGCAAGATATAATTAGGTCCGGAAAAGCAACACTTTCAGAAGTTATTTCTTGTCGTGATGACATAATGATTTACCTTATAAAAGCAGGGGTTGAAGAATCAACGGCCTTTAAGATAATGGAGAAGGTTAGAAAAGGAAAAGGTATTACAAAAGAAGAAGAGGATTTGATGAGAGAGCATAATGTACCAGAATGGTTTATAGAATCTTGTAAAAAGATAAAATATCTTTTCCCTAAGGCTCATGCTGTTGCGTATGTTAGTATGGCATTTAGAATTGCTTACTTTAAAGTACATTTTCCGCTTGCATATTATGCAGCGTTCTTCTCTATTAAGGGAGATGAATTTTCCATTGAAATAATTTTGAAAGGTCCAAATGCTATAAAAAAGAGATTAACTGAACTTAGTGTAAAAATGAAAAAAGATGTAAAGGAAAAGAACGAAGAAAAAGTACTTGAAGCAGCTTTAGAAATGTATTTAAGAGGTTTTTCATTTTTGCCTCCAGATATATTAAAGAGTGATTACAGAAGGTTTTTAATTGAAGATAATAAACTAAGGATTCCTTTAAACAGAATTCCAGGTGTTGGAGATAGTGTTGCATATTCAATTGTTCAAGCAAGAGAAGAAAAAGAATTTACTTCAATAGAGGATTTGAAAAAGAGAACAAAATTAAGTAAAGCACATATAACTACTATGAAAAAATTGAAGATATTAAATAACTTACCTGAAACAGACCAGTCATCGTTGTTTGATTTCTAAAGAAAAACGAAAAAAAAATCAATATTTTATGGTAAAAAATAAAGTTGTAATATGATCAGAATATAAATTTTTATAAAATTTTGAATTTTTGTAATTTTATGTTAAAATATAATCGTATTAGTAACAGTTCTATTAATATCTGTTCAAGGAGGAGTGGTATAGCTATGGAAACACTTAAGGTTAGCTCAAAATCTAATCCTAACAAGGTAGCAGGTGCTATTGTTGGATCTCTAAACAAGAATGAAAAACTTGAGATCCAAGCTATAGGTGCTGGAGCTGTTAATCAAGCTTCAAAAGCTCTGGCAGTAGCAAGAAGGTTTTTATCAGAAGAAGGTAAAGATTTATATGCCGTTCCAGGATTTATTGAAGTAGAGATCGATGGTGAAACAAGAACAGGAATTTCTTTTAAAGTATATTTAACAAAGAAGGCGGAATAATTATTGGATGAATGATTTAGAGTATATTGCTCAAAGCTGTAGGGATGATGAAAGACTCTTGAATATTGTTAAAGATGTTGCAAACATGAGTGGCGAGGAACGAGAAGACTTTGCTAAAAAGGTTCGCCAATACTTTTTAGGTAAAAATTCAGAAGAAGATAATAACGCGTATAAGTTTTTTAAAATTATTTTGGAAGATGAAAATGCAAGAAAAATACTTGAGATTCTCGGGGAGAAATAACCCCGATTTTTTTGTTTACAGGAGGTTATTGTATGAAAGTCGGAGGTCAAGCAATCATTGAAGGTGTTTTGATGATGGGTAAAAAGATTGTAATTGCTGTAAGAAATGAAAAAGGAGAAATTGTAAAAGAAGAACTTGGAAAGATAAAAAATAAAAAAGTTTTGAAAATACCATTTGTAAGGGGACTTTTTAGTCTTTTTTATTCTATGTATTTTGGTCTAAAAGGTCTTGATAGGTCTGCAGAGATTGCAACAGGAGAAGAAATGAAAAAATCTGAAACATTTTTTTCAATTTTTATAGCAATAGTAGTTGGTATTGGATTGTTTGTAATGCTACCGGTGTTTTTAACAGGTCTTTTGGGGGTAAAAGATGATGAATTTTTATTTTCTTTGGTGGATGGGTTTATAAGACTCGGACTGTTTTTGTTGTATGTTTGGATAATTTCATTTATGAAAGATGTAAAAAGAGTATTTCAATATCACGGTTCAGAGCATAAAACCATTCATGCGTATGAAAACGGTGATGAATTAACTGTTGAAAATGTTAAAAAATATTCAACCATTCATCCAAGATGTGGAACAAATTTTGTAATGATCTTTTTAATAGTTGCTATAATTCTTTTTAGTATTTTCGGGATTTATCGTCCACTTTCTTGGGTTGAGAGGATAGTAATTAGAATAGTTTTAATACCTGTTGTGGCATCTGTTTCATATGAACTTTTAAAATTATTTGATAAATTTCCATTTTTAAGATTTTTGTCCTTTCCAGGTCTACTTCTTCAAAAACTTACTACAGCTGAACCTGATGAAAAGCAAATAGAGGTTGCTATAGAATCGTTAAAATTTGCCCTTGAAGGAGAAGAACCAGATGAAGATGTAGAGTACGTTGGATAGTTTTTGATGAGTGGGGGGAATCTTTGGTAAAGGTTGAATCTTTGACAAGAACATATAAAATTGCAGACAATAAAGAGGGAAATTTTTTTGTAAGGTTATTCAATCCTCGATTTAAAACTATCACAGCTTTGGAAAACGTTAGTTTTTCAATTTCTAAAGGTGAAAAGGTTGCAGTTTTGGGTTTAAATGGTAGTGGAAAATCAACGCTTTTTAAGATATTAACTGGGATCATACCGCCTTCTTCGGGGGGTTGTAAATGTATGGGGTATGATCCTTTTTCAGATAGAAAAAGGTATGTAAAAAACATTGGTGTTCTTTTTGGTCAAAAATCTCTTCTTATTCCAGAACTTACCGTTTATGATAGCCTAAAATTATATAAAGCTGTATATCAATTAAATGAAAAGCAACTTGACAAGCGTTTAAAAGTTTTTGATGAATATTTTGGAATAGAAAAGTTATTAAACAGGATAGTTAGAACACTCTCTCTTGGTGAGAGAATGAAGGCAGAAATACTTATGGCATCAATTCATGATCCTTCCATCTTTTTCTTTGATGAGCCTACCATAGGACTTGACGTAAATGCAAAGAGCGCTTTTAAGGAGTTCCTGTTAAATTACCCATTTGGATCTGAAAAGACGGTATTTATAATAACACATGAATTTTATGTGATAAAAGATTTTTGCACCAGAATTTTGCTGCTAGATAATGGAAAATTAAAATTAGATATTGAAACAAAACATTTAAAAAATAAATTTGGATACAAGAACCTTGTTATTGATTTTGAAGGAAAACCAACTAAAACTATAGTTGAAAATATCAGATTATTTGGATATCCCATAGAGATTGAAAGAAATAGTGTTAAAATAAAAGTTCCATATGAGAATAAAGAGGAAATAGAAGAGATAAAAAGAAAGATTTTGATGTATTCAAATGTTGTGTCTTTCAGAATTGAGGAAATGAGTTATGAAGAAATTATAAATTGGCTTGTGGGGGAATTCTGTTGAAAAGTCTTAAAAGAAATTTTGAGTTACTTAAAATTGGTATGGAGCTGAGTTTGAGAAGGCTTTTATATTTTAGAATTTCAACTTTATTTAATGTACTAGGAAATGCCCTTTTTCTTATAGTAAACATACTATTTTGGAAGCTTATTTATACAAATATAGAGGTTTTTAATGGTTGGACATTAGAACAAATGTACCTTTTTACAGCATTTTCAGAGTTTTTTCATATCTTTACTATGATTTTTTTTCCTGTTGCAGGAAAATTATGGAAGTTTATATATACAGGAAAACTAGATATATACCTTACAAAACCTTTAGAACCGTATGTACTAATAAATATACTTTATATACGCCTGGAAAATATTTTTAATGCTATTCCTTCAATTATATGGATAATTATCATTATTAATTTTTACAAAATTAAATTAGACATTTTATCGTTTTTTATAGGTCTTCTTTTTAATTTTATTGCTGTTTTTATTTACTCTTTGGTTCAAATGTCTACAAGTACAGCTTCTTTCTGGTTTGGGAAAATATCAGCTATTGATGAACTTTCTGATTCTCTTGCTATGCTAGTAAATTACCCTCATACAATATTTCCATTCTTTATTCGTATTTTTATGATTACCCTTTTGCCTTTTGGATATGCTTCAACTGTTCCCGCTTTTGTTACCTTGAAAATGAATTATATTGGAACTTTTTGGGCGCTTTTATTAGGGGCTGTTTTTTCTATTATGATGTGGATAACTATTTTCAAAATTTTATGGAAACTAGGAATGAAAAGATATGAAAGCTATGGAGGATAAAAGATGAGAATTCTAAATATAATGAAAGAAGCATATATTTTGAATTTGAAAAGATCTTTTAGTAATAGGATGGAGCTATTTACAAAGCTTTTTGGTTATCCTGCAAGATTATTTATGATCTACTTTCTATGGATATCTATTTTAGACAACAAGGCATTTTCTGGGGTAGAAAAATCGTATGTTCTTGGTTATTACACAGTTTCACTTTTTTTAATTCAAATGTATCCTTTTATAAGAAAATCACGTGAAATAAGGGAAAAGATTTTTTCTGGAGAGATAGTTAATTACCTTTCAAGAAATATCCCGTTTGGAGTTGTTAATCTAATGGAATATGCGTCAACAGTTACGGTGTACTTTCTTTTTGTAGCTCCAATTGCATACATACTTTTGGGGTTGGTAACTAGAGTTTTTCCAGATTTTCTAACACTGATTTTGTTTTTAATACTTGCGTTTTTGGGTAGTATATTAAGATTTTTAATTTGGTATGTTATAGGATTGATTTCTTTTTACACGCATGAAAATATTGGGATTATAACATTCTATTTGACGCTTGAAAATATACTTTCTGGAGCACTTTTGCCATTAAATCTTTTTCCACAACAGTTTCAAACAATTTTTGGACTACTTCCTTTTAGATTAATGTTGTATACGCCTGTAAATTTTCTCTTTGATAGGGCGACTTTTTTAGACTTTTTTAACGTACTTTTTCTACAACTATTCTGGTTAATTGTTGTTTTTGGTATATCTGAATTTGTTTGGAAAAATGGACTTAAAAGATTTACAGCATTTGGAATTTAGATTTATCGAATAAAGTGCAAAGAAGACTCCACCTTCTATAAGGTGGAGATGAATTTGCGATTTTTGCTGATAATATGATATAATATTTAGTGTTAATACACGATACGGAGGCGAAATAATTGATTCTTGAATCTAATAATCATTCAGTATTTAAATTAAACTATCATCTTGTGCTCGTGACAAAATATAGACGCCCGGTAATTAACGATCGTATATCGAATCGTCTTAAAGAGATTTTTGAATATATTGGTGATAAGTATCGTATTAAACTCAAGGAATTTAATCATGATAAAGATCATATTCATGTTTTGTTCTCTGCGCAACCAAATTCGCAGCTATCTAAGTTCATAAATGCATATAAAAGTGCTTCGTCTAGACTTGTTAAGAAAGAGTTTCCGCAAATCAAAGATAAACTTTGGAAATCCGCTTTTTGGTCTAAGAGCTATTGCCTTTTGACAGTAGGTGGAGCGCCTTTAGAAGTACTGAAAGAATATATCAAATCTCAAGGACGTGATAAAAATGTTAATAACCTACAAATTTCGTATTTACCCTACGAGAGAACAAGAAGAAAAACTTTCTAAACATTTTGGTCACACCAGATTTGTGTACAATTTCTTTTTGAATTACGCCTCTACCATTTACAAAGTGATGGGACGTTCTACATACTATAACGAATGGGCATCTGTTTTGACAAAACTCAAAAGGATGGACAAATATTCATGGCTAAAGGAAGTAAATTCTCAAATGCTTCAACAATCACTAAAAGACTTAGAACGCGCATTCAAAAATTTCTTCAAAAAACAAGCCGGCTATCCAAGGTTCAAGAAAAAGAAATTCTCTCGACAAACTTTTCGTGTTCCACAACATATTCAGTTGTATATTAAAGAAGATAATCCAAAATACGGCCTTATATTTGTACCAAAGTTTAAAGAAGGCATAAAATTTCGATTGCACAGAAAGATTACGAAAGATGGAAAAATCAAACAGGCAACGTTCATCAAAACGGCGACGAACAAATACTATGTTGCAATAGTCTTTGAAGTCAAAGACGTTAAAGTACAAAATACTTCTACCAATATTCTAGGTATAGACCTTGGGATTAAGGACACAATTACATTGAGTGATGGTAGAAAATACAGCATGCCAGATCTTTTTGAATACGAGAAACGACTCAAGAGACTTCATAAGCGATTATCAAGAAAACAAAAAGGTTCAAAGAATAGGGATAAGGCACGTTTGCGTCTTGCAAAATTGTACGAAAAAATAGCAAATATAAAAAGTGACTGGATTCATAAGATTACACACAGTCTTACCAGCAAAAACCAAGTTGGTAAGATTGTGGTAGAAGCTCTTAATATCAAAGGTATGGTTCAAAATCACAAACTCGCAAAGCACATCCACATGCAATCGTGGGGTAAATTCAAAGAACTTCTCGAATACAAAGCAAAACGCTGTGGGATTGAAATAATAAAAGCAGACAGATACTATCCATCAAGTCAGATGTGTAGTGAATGCGGATACATAAATAAAGAAGTAAAAAACTTAAGTATTAGAGAATGGACGTGCCTTGAATGTGGAGCACACCATGATAGAGATGTAAATGCTGCTAAGAATCTAGCTAAGTATGGCTTAATACTATCAGTAGGGCGGGAACCGTCCGAATTTACGCCCGTGGACCGTGCACTGGCAGCGGAACCCAAATGGGGTCTACGAGTCATCACGGGTTGAAACGGGAAGCCATGACTTCTATAACTCATGGTAGTTCACGCATAAACAGCGCTCCCTAGTTTTTTGTACATTATTATTTTATTACAAAATTACATTTTTAAACAAATCATCAAACGTTTCTCGTTTTCTGATAAGCTTTGTTTTACCATCTTTTGTAATTAAAACTTCTGCAGGTCTTATTGTTCCGTTATAGTTGTTTGCCATTGAAAAACCGTATGCACCTGCGTTTTTGATAACTAATAGATCCCCAATTTCAGGTTTTTTAATTTTTCTTTCCTTTGCAAGAAAATCTCCAGATTCACATAGAGGGCCAACTACATCAACGAGAATTTCGCCTTTACTGTTATTTAATATCTCTATTTTGTGATATGCATTGTAAAGTGCTGGCCTAAGGAGATGATTCATTCCACTTTCAGTTACAACAAAGAATTTTTCATCTGTTTTTTTGACCAATATTACCTTTGTTAAAAGAAATCCTGCAGGAGCGATTATAAACCTTCCAAGTTCATTTATGACTAATTTAAAATTTTTCAAAAGTGGAATTATTTCTTCTTTGTATTCTTGAGTATTTATCTCATTTTCATCTTTATATTTAATTCCCCATCCTCCACCGATATTTATCTTTTCTATGTTGTATTTTTGGCAAAGTTTTAAAGTTTTTTCTATAGCCTCTTTGAAAGGTTTTACATCTGTTATTTGGGAGCCAATATGTATATGAACCCCGCTAATTTTTTGAGATTTTAAAATTTCTTCAGCTGTTTTAAAATCAACACCAAATTTGTGCTTTTTTAATCCAGTTGATATGTATGGATGTGTTTTTGCATCTATATCGGGATTTACCCTTAAAAACAGTTCAAAATCATCTCCGTTTTTCCATAAATTTTCAAATTCTTCTTTGCTGTCAACATTTACATATTTTACTTTATATTCCTTCATTAAATCTTTTTGCTCTTTTGTTTTACCGTTTCCATTCCAGACAATTTTGTCTCCCTCTATTGAAGCAATTTTACATGCAAGAAGTTCTCCTTCACCTAATATATCTACTCCAAATCCATGATTTTTTAGAATTTTTAAAATCGCAGGATTGTTGTTTGCCTTTGCTGCAAATGTAGGGAAAAAATTAATTTCTTCAAAGACATTTTTTACTTTATTTATTCTCTCTTCTAAAATTTTTTCAAAATATATGTAAACAGGTGTTCCAAATTCACTAGCAACTTTTTGGAATATCTCATTCATACTTCCAACTCCTTTAAAAAATTGAAAACAAGATCTGCATAATATGGTATAACTTCGTCGTTAGGTAAAAACTTTGGATTGTGAAGTCCGTATTTTTCGCCTTTTGAAACTCCCGCCCAGAACATCAATGAAGGATATTCTTGAGAGAAATAACCAAAGTCTTCACCTGTATATTTCATTCCACAATCAATAAATTGTATATTATTTTTTTGTGCAAATTCTCTAAATAGTTCATACAATTTATCATTCACAATTACAGGTGGGTATACAGAACCTTTTGATATTGAAAATTCTCCACCATTTTTTTGAACAACACTTTTTGCTACTTCTTGTATTTTATTTATTATTTCTTCAGTGATATTTAAAGATTCTGATCTGATACTTCCCATTAATGTGGTTTGAGGAGAGACAATGTTTCTTGCATTTCCTCCTTCTATTTTTCCAAATCTTGCAATTGCGTTGTCAAAAGTTAGATTGTAAAATTCGGTCAAAAATTTACTTGCAAGATATATTGAGTCAATACCAGATTTGTAGAAAGCAACGTGAGAGGCTTTACCGGAGAATGCTAAGTCAATTTCGGTAGCACTTGCAAATAAAACTCCTTTAGTTGTTGCAACAGTTTTAAAATCATATTCATCGGTGACGTGTAATGCCAGAGCAAGTTTTATGTCAAGTTCTTCAATTTCATCTAACACGTACCTTGCACCGGCTCCTGTTTCCTCACCTGGTTGGAATATGAAGACAAAATTTTTTTCTATATTTGAAGAAAGTATTTTTTTAATTAGTTCATATGCGACTGACATATGCACGTCATGGCCGCATGCATGCATATTAGAATTTTTAGAAGCAAATTCCCATTCTGTCTCTTCTTCAATTGGAAGTCCATCAATGTCTGATCTATAGAGTATGAAAGGTTCACCTTTCTTTGGTTCGTACAATGCAATTACGCCTGTACCAGCTATTTTATAAATTTTTAGTCTTTCGTCTTTGAGATCCTTTAGGGCTGAAAGTAATATTTTTTGAGTTTCAAATTCTCTAAAAGATATTTCTGGGTTTTGGTGTAAAATGTGTCTGAGCTCGATTGAATCCATTTACTTCACCTCCTATTTGTTTAAATGATAGCATATATATGTTATAATTAATATTGAATTTCGTTTCATACAGGTTAAATTTGGAGGTGTTTTGATGGACGAGATCAAACAACTTGTTGATGCTGCCAAAAAAGAAATAGATAACGCAGAAGATCTTCAGCAATTAAATCAGATAAGGGTTAAATATCTTGGAAAAAAAGGGTTAATAACCTCTCAGATGAAAAAGTTAAAGGATCTTCCACAACAAGAAAGACCAAAATTTGGTGCAGTTGTTAATAAAGCAAAATCGGAAGTGGAAGATTATTTAAATAATAGAATGAATGAGTTATATAGAATAGAAAAACAAAAAAAATATGAAAAACTAAGAGTTGATGTTACACTTTCAGGTGCAAGAAAAGATAGAGGGCATTTGCATATTCTTACAAAAATACAAAAAGAGTTGGAAGATATATTCATTTCAATGGGTTTTGAGGTAGTAGAAGGTCCAGAAGTGGAGGATACATGGCACAATTTTGATGCATTAAATACACCAGAATGGCATCCTGCAAGAGATGTTCAAGATTCATTTTATTTTACAGATAAAATTTTGCTAAGAACACATACTTCACCAGTTCAGGTAAGAACAATGCTTGAAAGAAAACCACCACTTGCTATTATTTCACCAGGTAGAGTTTTTAGGAGAGATTATGATTCTACACACCTTCCAATGTTTACCCAAATGGAAGGCTTGTATGTAGATAAAAATGTTACGGTAAAGCATTTAAAATATACATTGGAGGAGATGGCAAGAAAAGTTTTTGGTGACAATGCAAAGGTTAGATTAAAACCGAGCTTTTTTCCATTTACAGAGCCAAGCTATGAAGTTGATATCCTATTTAATGGAAAGTGGCTTGAAATTTTAGGAGCAGGTATGGTTGATCCAAATGTCTTCAAAAACGTAGGATATGATCCAAATGAATGGTCTGGTTTTGCATTTGGCCTTGGCCTTGAAAGAATTGCGATGGTTAAGTACGGAATAAGAGATATTAGAGATTTTATAAAAAATGATGTGAGGTTTTTGGAGAATTACTGATGGTAGGATTTTTGAATGCATTTAAACCAAAAGGTGTCACATCTCATGACGTTATTGATGAACTAAGAAAAAAGCTTAAAATAAAGAAAATAGGCCATGCAGGAACACTTGATCCTTTTGCAGAAGGTGTTCTAGTTATTGGTATTTCTGGTGCAACAAGACTTTTGGAGTATTTAAAGAATGAAAAAAAGAGATACTATGTAAAAGCTATCTTAGGATTGATTACAGAAACTTTTGATATTACTGGACAAGTAAAGGAAGAAAGAGTATGTCAAAAAAGCTATGATGAAATAAAAGATGCAATTTTATCTTTTAAGGGAAGATACAAGCAGGTTCCACCGGCATATTCAGCCAAGAAATATAATGGTGAAAGGTTATATAAACTTGCAAGAGAAGGAAAGATTATTTCACTTCCACCTGTTGAAGTTGAAATATATGAAATAGAAAATATAAAGATAAATCCTCCAGAATTTTCCTTTGAGGTGGTAGTTTCACCGGGAACATATATTAGAAGTTTGTGTATGGATATAGGTTACAAGCTTGGTTGTGGGGCAACAGCTGTTGAACTTGTAAGAAAAAGTGTAGGAAAATTTTCTATTGAAGATTCAATTAATCCATTTGAATTATCTTCTGAGCAAATTGTAAATAGGATTTTAAGAGTAGAGAAAGTTTTGGATTTACCACAGGTTGAGGTTTATAAAGATTACGTTGAAAAGATATTTAATGGTGTACAACCAACTATGGATTTTGTAAAAGAGATAAGGGATGATTTTAAAAAAGATCAAGATGTTATGCTTATTTGTGATGGTAGATTAGTTGCAATTGCCATTTCGCAGAGAACGTCAGGTTTTCTAAAAAAGAATGAGGTAAGAGGAAGTGTATTTAAGTTAAAAAAAGTTTTTAGGGAGGGAATGTTTTGAAGATAGGAATAATTGGTCTTCCACAAGTTGGAAAGACGACCATATTTTCACTTTTGACTGGAATAGAGGTTGATCCATATTCTCCTATACATCAAAAAGGTGTTGCAAAGGTTTATGATAAAAGAGTTGATATTTTGTCAAAGATGTACAACCCAAAAAAAACAACTTATGCAACCCTTGAATTTTATGATACGCCATCTCTTGATCCTTCAGATAAAAAGAGTAGAACACAGGTATTTAATATGGTCCAAAATGCCGATGCACTTTTATTAGTTTTGAGGGCTTTTAAAAATGATAGTGTTCCATATCCAGAAAATGGTGAAACAGCATTTAAACAATTGAAATTGGCTTTGGATGAGTTTATATTTAGAGATCTTGAAATTATTACAAATAGAATTGAAAGACTTGAAAATGCAAAAAGAAAACTTGATAATCGCGAAGAAAATGAGTTAAAGCTTTTAAAAGAACTGGCAAAGGTTCTTGAAAACGAAGAGTTTCTTTCAAAATATGAATTAACCGATGATCAAAGAAAATTGATCTCCAGCTATTCTCTTGTAACTTTAAGACCAATTATAATAGCACTTAATCTAGATGAGGAGCAATTTTCTTCAAATAGTTATGAAACAAAAGAAGAAGTATTAGAGCTTGTTAAAGAGTACAATTTTGCATATATTGAACTATGTGGATTAATGGAAAAGGAAATACAGGAACTTGATGAAGAAGAAAGAGCAGAGTTTTTAAAGGACCTTGGAATTGAGCAAACAGGAATAGAAAGACTTTCAAAGGTTGTATATGACCAACTTGGCCTTATTTCATTCTTTACAGTTGGACCTGATGAAGTTAGGGCATGGACTTTAAAGAAAAAAAGTACTGCTGTAGAAGCAGCGGGAGCAATACATTCTGACCTTGCAAGAGGATTTATTAAAGCCGAGGTTATTAAATACAAAGACTTAATAGAGCTCGGTAGTGAAAAAGAGGTAAAGGAAAAAGGATTGATGAAATTAGTTGGAAAAGAGCATATAATTGAAGATGGTGATATAATTACAATAAGATTTAATGTTTAGGGGTGAAAGCGTGGAACAAGTTGTGAAAATCTCAAATAATCTTTATATTCCAAGAAACCGTATAATTGCAGTTTTACCGATTTCTTCTGCTGTTGCCAGAAAAATGAGGGGAATGCATAAGGTTGGGGGAAGTATTGTGAATATGACATTTGGTGAGGAGTCTAAGACTATTTTAATCATGGACAGTGGGCATATTTTCGTTACATCGAAAACATTGGAAGAGGTTGATGAGGCTCTGTGGAGATAAAGAGATTATTATTTAGATACAGCCAAAATAATAGATATAGTATAACAGCGCTTGTTGCGTCTATTTATTCTTACAGAAAGGATTTAGAACTTGTTGATATAAGGAACTTTGAAGAAATTTTTTCGTATAAAAAAGAGGGGACAGTAGTCCTCTATTCTTTTATGAGTTTTGATCTTGAATCGGTGGTAGTTGAGTTAAAAGAATTAAAGAAATCAGGATATATGGTGGTTGCTGGTGGCCCTCATGCAACTGCGATGCCACAGCAATTATTGAATTTTGGGTTTGATTATGTATTTGTTGGTGACGGGGAAGAAAATATACGTAATTTTATAGATAGTGATTTTCCAGAAAATAGAATATATGATGGGATAACAAAAAGGGTAGATCTTTCTGATTATCCTCCGTTTTGTCCTGAAAAAAGTTTGTATATGCCTATAGAGATAACAAGGGGATGTCCATTTTCGTGTGGATATTGTCAGACTCCAAGACTTGCTGGAAAATTAGTAAGGCATAGACCTATCGAGCAAATAGTTGAATACTCAAAAATAGGTGTGAAAAATAATAGGAAAATTGCAAGATTTATTTCTCCAAATTCATTTGGATACGGTAGTAAAAATGGTGTAACTCCAAATCCTGAAGCAGTTGATACCCTACTTTATAACTTAAAAAAGGTTGGAGTTGAAGAAATATATTTTGGAACGTTTCCTTCGGATGTTAGACCCGAGAGCGTCAATGAGGAAATACTTAAGGTTATAAAAAAGTATGTTAATAATAAATACATAGTAATTGGGGCGCAGAGTGGAAGTGAAAGAGTATTGGAAATGATAAGAAGAGGGCATAATTTAGAGGAAATTGAAAGAGCACTATCATTATTAAAAGAATATGACTTTATTCCTCGAGTAGATTTTATCTTTGGTTTTCCGTTTGAAACTGAAGAGGATATTGAAAAAACTTTTGAATTTATCAAAAAAATTGTAAATAAATACAAAGCCAAGGTGCATGCGCATACCTTTATGCCACTTCCAGGTACTCCACTTGCAAATATTGGACCAGGTGTTCTTACAAAGAAACATTACAAATTCCTGGGATTATTAACTTCACAAGGGTATCTTGATGGTTATTGGTTAAAACAAGAGCAACTTGCAAGGAGGGTTGCAGATGTTAATAGCAGCAGCCCAATTTAGTCCAAAACCTGGTAAATTTGAATACAATTTAAAAAAACATATAGAGTTTATTGAAAAGGCTGGAGAGATAGGTGCTAGTTTAATTTTATTTCCCGAACTTTCAATTTCCGGCTATACTTACGATAAAAGTATACTTGAAGATTCGATAAGCTTTTTCAATGAGATACAATCTGAGCTTTTAAAGCTTTCAAGAAAATACAACTTGGCTATTGTAGGTGGCGTTCCAAGAAAGGTACTTTCTGAAGTTAGAAATTCTGTGTTTGTTATAAAGAAGAAAAAAGAAATCTTATTTTATGATAAAACACATTTATTTAGAGGGGAAAAAGATGTCTTTTCACCTGGTGAGAGGTTTTTAGTGTTTAAATTCCAAGGAGTTAGATTTGGTATTTTGATATGCTATGAGATAGGATTTCCTGAAATATCAAGGATTTTAGCGCTTAATGGTGCACAAGTTTTACTTGCACCATTTGCATTTTCAAAGGAAAGAAAGAATATTTATGAAATTGCAACTAGAGCAAGGGCTCTTGAAAATGGAGCGTTTCTTGTTACATCGTCAACAAGTGGGAAAGGATTAATGGACTTTATTGGAAGCTCAAGGATAGTTGGTCCAGATGGTAATGTTATAACTCAATCAAAAAGAAAAGAAGAACTTATTTATGCAGATCTAGATGTTTCAAAACTAGATTTTTTTAGGTACAAAGAGGAAGGAATATCGCATGCGTATTTTTTAAATAGAAATAAAGAACTATACAAGGATGTGATAAGATGAACTTATTTTTAAAAGGAATATTACTAAGTTCTGCTGCTGGGATGGCTACATCTTTAGGGGCAATCCCGTTTTTGCTATTTAGAAAAGGAGCAAGTGAAAAGTTTATTGATGCCCTTTTAGGTATGGCTGCAGGTATTATGCTTGCTGCAAGTGCTTTTAGTTTGGTTGCGCCTTCTATCGAACTGGGCGGACTTTTAAGGTTTGCTATAGGATTTTTCTTGGGAGCGATACTTGTTGATCTTATGGATAAATACTCACCACATGAGCACTTTTTAAAGGGGCACGAAGGTGCTGAACTTAAAAGACTAAGTAAAATATGGCTTTTTGTTATTGCAATTACAATTCACAATTTACCTGAAGGTATGGCGGTTGGTGTGAGTGCGTTTTCAGATCAAGCATTAAATATAGCATTTGCAATTGGAGCGCAAAATATACCAGAAGGAGCTGCTGTTGCTGCAGCACTGTTAAATGCCGGGTATTCTGTAAAAACATCGTTTTGGGTGGCATTTTTAACTGGTGTAGTTGAGATAATTGGAGGTATTTTAGGTTCTGGAATAGTATCTATTTCAAGAGCGCTTCTTCCATATATGATGGCATTTGCTGGTGGTGCTATGATATTTGTAATAAGTGATGAGGTAATTCCAGAGACACATCTTCGAGGAAATGAAAGATTGTCAACGTACTTTTTAATAATAGGTTTCTTTATAATGTCTGCACTTGATGTCGTTTTAGGATAGGAGGAAGATATATGTTAAAACTAGCATTGATAGGATGTGGAAGGATAGCAACAAAAAAACATACAGAGGCATTGATACAAAACAAAGAATTATTTGATGTGGTTGCAGTATGTGACATAGTAAAAGAAAAAGCATCAAATTGCGCTGATATTTTTGAAGAAAGAATAGGAAAAAGACCGGAAGTTGAAACAGATTTTAAAAAACTTCTAAAGAGAGAAGACATAGATGCAGTAGCTATTGCAACAGATAGCGGAAGCCATTATGAGATAGCAATGGAAGCATTAAGTAATGGAAAACATGTGCTTGTTGAAAAACCAATGGCGCTATCTACAAAACATGCAGATGAAATGATAAAACTTTCAAAAGAGAAAAATTTAAAGCTTGAAGTATGTTTTCAAAACAGGTTTAATCCACCGATACAAGAGTTAAGGAAAAAGATAGAAGGAAAAGATTTTGGAGAAGTTCATTATGGAGTTGCGACAATAAGATGGAATAGGAACGAAAGTTATTACAAACAAGCAAGTTGGAGAGGGACATGGGAGAAAGATGGAGGAGCATTGATGAACCAATGTACACATAACATAGACTTGCTGCAGTGGATGCTTGGAGGAGAGATAGAAGAAGTATATGGGGTAATAAAGAACTTTAGTCACCCATATATAGAAGCAGAAGACTTTGGAGGAGCGATAATAAAGTTTAAAGATGGAAAAGTAGGAATGATAGAAGGGACAACAACGATATATCCAAAGAACTTGCATGAAAAGCTAGCAATATTTGGAGAAAAAGGGACAGTAGTAATAGGAGGGCTGGCGGTAAACAGGATAGAAGAATGGAGATTTGAAGGAGAAGAAGGACATCCATTTATGTCTTTGCCAGATCCAGATACAGTATATGGAAGTGGACATGTACCTCTATATAGAGATTTTTATGAATCAATAGTGAATGATAGAAAACCATACATAAGTGGAGAGGATGGTAAAAAAGCGGTAGAGATAGTCCTTGCAATATATAAATCTGCACTTGAAGGAAAACCGGTTAAATTTCCTTTTGAATTTTCTACATATGAAATAAAGGAGAAAAAATATGAAATATGAAATGATATATTTTGATCTTGATAATACAATATTAGATTTTGACAAATCTGAAGAATATGCTCTAAAAAGTGTGTTTGAACATCTTAATATTGGTTATGATGAAAGTTACATAGAAGTTTATAGGCCTATAAATGAAAAATGGTGGAAGCTTTTTTCAGAGGGAAAGTATAGAAAAGAAATGATTGTTGTAGAAAGATTTAGAGAATTTTTTGAAAAAATTGGAGTATTTAATTTGAATTTTAATGAAGTTGCACAGGTTTATTTAAAAGGACTTTCCAGTGTTGCTTTTTTTATAGAAGGTGCTGAAGAGTTTTTAGGAAAATTGAAAGAGAAAGGCTTTAGAATGGCTGCTATTACAAATGGTGTGGAATCTGTTCAGCAAAAAAGAGCAAAAATTGCAAGACTAGATAGATTTTTTGAATTTGTACTTACCTCAGAAAAGGTTGGAAAACCAAAACCAGAGCCTGATATATTTTTCTATGCAGAAAAATTATCAAATGTTCCGCTTTCAAGATCTATTTATATAGGAGATAATATAGAAACCGATTATGAAGGTGCAAAAAGGGCGAAACTTGATTTTATTCTTTTTGATCCAAAAAATAAGTTTGAGGATAATATAAAGAAAGTTTCAAATTACAAAGAATTATATAGAATATTGATTGATTAAAAAATGTACTGCGTTAAAACAAGGAGCCTTTAAGGCTCCTTGTTTTTTGCTTTTTAGTGATTTATTTTTTTTAGAAGTAATAAACTTTGAGGATTTAGGTAGCTATTGTTATTTTGAAAAGAAAGTGACATATTTATTAACTCGTATATAGTAATACCTTCAAATTTAATGTCTAAAGTTTCTATAACAGCACCATTTTCTAGATTATATTCAAAATTAATAGTGGTTGTATTAGAATCAGAATCATAACTAAATGAGACAAATTCAAGATTCTTGCTAATAAAGGTTAAATAGCTATTAAGTATGTCGACATTTTGAGTATTTATAGCCATTGTAAGTTCTGTTATTGAAGCAACATTAAGTATATCTAGTATTCCATCATTAATCTTTAAATTACAATTTTTTAAGTCGAGTGCTGAAGTATTTAATTTTTCAAAATCAAGTTTCAATGAGTAGTTGATGGTTGCGGTACTTTCTAAGTTTATTGGAGTTGCAAAGTTAATATTTAAAGTTAAGGTGTTATCTGGTAAAGCCGAATCTAAAATTTTAAGAACATCTATTGCTGTTGTAGAAGTGTTAACTTCTTTATCATTCAAAGTTATACTTGCACCTTTTGGAATATCTTCTTCAATTAAAGGAGTGTTGTACCATTCAAGTGTAATTGATATATTATCTGCTTTATTTTCTCCAAAGGTCCAAATTGTAGTTTTTCCATCTTTTCTAAAACCATTTTCATCTGTTTTTCTAATTTCATATTCATTAATTTCAACAATTGTTTTTATAAGTAGATCCGAGAGATTAATAGCATCATCAACCCAATTGAGTACAAAAGCCTCAGGAACAAAAATGTCATTTAGGTCAAGATAATTTTTATCTTCAGAAATGTCCGAGATTTTGTCCAGAGTATTTTTGAGATCGTTTAAAAATGTTGGGTTTGAAAAATAGGAGAAATCTATATTAGAATAGGAAGCTTCAAAGGTGCTAACTAAATTTGTAAATTCCTCTCGAATAATTGGCTCAATGTTGTTTTCTGATGAATCTCTTATAATTTTTACAAGTTTATCATGATTATCATGAACAAATATAAATGGTTCAATGAGTAAATTTAATACCATGACATCTCTAAAATCGATGTATAAATTTGTACTTGAAGCACTTGAATCTAAGTCTTTTAGTTGTCTTAAAGTAGTTTCTAACTTATTTTTAGCGTTTCCCGTAACTTCAGCATAGTATTCATACCTGTTTTCATACTTTAGCAGATTGTTCACAGCTTTTCTAAATTGTTTCATCTTGTTGATCAATTTTTCTTTACTTGATATTGCATCGAAAATTTTAATTAGTTGATCATATTCATTTTTATATGAAACATTTTCAGTTAATGGAATAGGTGTTTTTAAAAGATCTTTTGAATTTTTTGATGAAGTTGTGTTTTCCCCATTAGATGTGCTAGCAATTTGGTTTATTAAATCTACAAAATCATCGTCTGTTACAATATCAATTGCGTATGCCGGCGATTCAGGATCGTTTCCTGTATCACTTATTTCAGAA
The DNA here is from genome assembly GCF_014201655.1 of Thermosipho japonicus. Taxonomy (NCBI): domain Bacteria; kingdom Thermotogati; phylum Thermotogota; class Thermotogae; order Thermotogales; family Fervidobacteriaceae; genus Thermosipho; species Thermosipho japonicus. The sequence goes on along the minus strand of NZ_JACHEX010000001.1, from coordinate 513,035 downwards.
GGTCCAAGATCGATAGGATTTGTATTTACACAACCAAAAATAAATACAAAAAATATGATCAATACTATCCAAAAACTCTTAAAAATTTTCATAATACCACCCCCATAAAATGATCAGGTAAACTTTTAATATTATTTACCTACAAAATGATTATAACAAAAATGTATCAAATTTACAAATAATTCTTATTTCTTATTAGTAACATAAATATTTAATATATGTTAAATTACTATAGATAAATAACTGGTAGGAAAAATTTTGACGAAGAATAGCAAGTAATCATTTTTGAGTTAGCTTTTATAGAAATTTTTTATTTTGTTGTATTTATTAAAGAAAATTTCTACAATTTTTGGATCAAATTTCTTTTTGTTGAATTCTTTTATATATTTTAAAACCTTTTCTTCTGGCCAAGCTTTTCTATATACTCTATCTGTAGATAGAGCATCATATACATCTACAAGTGCAACAATCCGGGCTTCGAGTGGTATTTCTTCGCCTTTTAATCCTTTTGGATAACCACTTCCATCCCAGTTTTCATGGTGACAAAGGGCAATGTTGGCTGCCATTTTGAATAGTGGGTTGTCAACTGTGCTTAAAATTTTGTACCCTATAATTGTATGCTGTTTCATAATTTCCCATTCATCATCTTCGAGTTTTGTAGGTTTATTTAATATAGCATCAGGTATTCCAATTTTTCCAATATCATGTAACATTGCCGCTGTTGATATAAACTCAAGTTTTTGGTTTTTAAATCCCAATTCACTTGCTATAATTTTAGTTATTAATCCTACACGTTTTACATGTTCTCCAGTTTCAAATGATCTTGTCTCTGTTGTTTCAGAAAGTATATATATAATTTGGTACAGGTTATCAATAAGTTCTTTAGAGAGGATATTGTTTTCAATGTTTAAGATTTGCTTTGATAAAGTTAAGTTTAATATGTTTTTGTATGCATTACTTAGTTGATTGTCAAATTTAATTGTATATTTTAATCTTTTTTCTTTTTCTGCCTTTATACATATTTCAACTTCGCTGTTTGATTTCCATAGAGTTTTGTCGATAATGTCACATTTGTCTTCATTTTCTGAAGATTCTAATTCAAAATATTCAATATTTATATTCGTAGACAAGATGTTTTTTATTTTTTCAAAAAATAGATTTAAATCATCTAAATTGTGAAAATTTATGTTTGCAAATTCTTCTAATATTTCTCTTTGATTATATAGTTCTAGAAGATCTGAATACTCTCTCAATTTTGAAATTACGAGTGTAAAAAGGGCATTACTTGAAAATTCGCTTTTTTCTCTATAGTCATTGATATCATATTTTAGTATTATATCTCTTGGTGGAGCAACTCCAGGTTGGCCAGTTCTAACAACTATTCTCATAAGCTGATTTTTTACCTCTTCCCTTATGAATTGTATGAGTTTAAACCCATCATCTTTATTTTCCATTACAATATCTACAATTGCAAGTGCAATATCTTTTTTGTTTTTTAATATTTCTTTTGCTTGATCTAGGGAATATGCGCTAATTGTTTCTACTTTTTTTCCTTCAAATTCAATATCTTTAAGTATTATAGATGTTAATGTATGAACGTCTGGTTCATCATCAACTATTAGAATTTTCCAATTATTCATTGTTTTCCTCCTTCAAAGGAATTATAATTATAAATTTGGTTCCTTTTCCTTTAGCACTTTTTACTTCAATATGCCCTTTTAGTAATTTAACAACCAATTGATGAACTATACTTAAACCAAGTCCAGTTCCTTTTTCTTTGTCGGTTGTAAAGAAAGGATCAAAAATTTTTCTTTGGATTTTTTCATCAATTCCAACACCATTGTCACTAACTATTATCTTAAGGTGTTTTTTATTTACTTCGGCAGTTATTGAGATTATCTTTTCACTCTTTTCACCTTTGAATGCATGGTCAACTATATTGTTAATTAAGTTCATCAGAATTTGTGCTATGGCTCCAGGATTTGAAAACACATTTTTATTATCGACATCAATTATTGTTTTTATATTATTTTTTTTCAAATTGAAAGATAAGGTGTCAACAATATCTTCTACCAGCTCTTTAATATTAAATTTTGAAAAGTTATCTGATACTTCATGAATGGCAGTTTTTTTAAGTGATCTTATGATCTCTGCTATTTTTTGAGAGTTTTTGATTATTATCTTTGAAAGTCGTTTTAAAGTTTCTTTGTCAGTTTTATTATTTTCTAAAATGTTTTCAATTTCAGTTGATGCTGTAAAAATTATTCCTATAGGTGTATTTATATCATGTGCGATACTTAACATTAACTTTCCAAGAGCTGCCATTTTTTCTGAAATAATTAGGGATTCTTGAGTTTGTTCAAGTTCTCTAATAGTTTGCTCAAGTTCTTCATTTGATTCAGATAATTCTTCGTTTAATTCAAATAATTTTTTTGTCTTTTCAACGTTTTTAAAATACAAAAATGCTATAATCATGAAAGATTGAGTTATAAGGAAGATATATAAGAATGTAGATATAACTCTAGTAAGAGAAACATCAAAATATATAGAGCCAATAATTATACCTTCAAAGAAGGCAGTTTTAGAATATCTTATCGAAAATATTTTCTTTTTCCCCTTTTCTAAAAGTAAATTACCGTTTTGATCAAATATCTCTATGTGGCAAAATTCCTTATCTTTTAGAATTATATTTGACAACATATCTAAGCCATCATTATCTAACAGCCATAGAGGGTATTTAATACCACTTGAATAAACTTCAACTTTTTGTGAGATGTCTTTTTGCCAGTAAGATAGATATATGAAGAAAGATATAAACGAAAATAGGATTATTAAAAAATAAATAATTTTTTTATTTAACATTTAATTCCTCCCATGGTATATTGTACTTTTCATAAACTTTTTTATATGTTTCATCTTTTCTAAATCTTTCTAATAATTTTGTAATTTGCTCAGATAAAAACTTACCAAAATACGTTTTTGAAAAACCAACATAATATTCTTGTTCTTTAATTGTCTTTGAGTACTCAACATCAATTTTGTACTTATTCGCATAAAATAGCCCCACATAAAGGTTTGTTATAAATAAATCAATCCTTTTTTGTGAAAGAAGAATCATACCTCGCTCGTCCGAATCTACAGGTACTTTTTTGTAAGGTGATTTGAAAAACTCTTTAGGATATGCATAACCTTTTATGTATCCAGCAATATTCCTATATGGGTTGCCTTTTAGAAAAAAATATACATCTTTTCCGTAACTAATAGGTATACTTGAAAAAAAGAGATACTGTTCTCGAACTTTAGTCTTTCTTAAAGATAACAAAATATCTGTAGCCTTAGATTTTGCTAGTTGAATACACCTACTCCATGGATATAGATAAGTAACAAGTTTTAATCCAAGTTCTTTTAAAGCAATGTTTAGTATTTCATAATCTATTCCGTACCATTTTCCGTTTTCGTAGTATTCGTATGGAGGCCATTGTATAGATGCAAGTTCAACTATATTTCCGGGAATTATTCCATAATAGTTATCAAATAATTTTTCAAAGTCATTAGTATTAAATAGTTCTTTTAAAACGTTGTCAAAGATCTCGATAACTTTGCCATCAACATTTTTTGAGAAAGCAATATATTGTCTATATTTCTCAGTTTTAATATTTATAAATTTTAAATTGTCTTGATATAGTTTTTGATAATATTCAAGTATGAATGAATTGTATGATACGAAATCGATTTTATTGTTTAAAAGATTTTCAATTGCTTTTGATATGTTATTAAATTCTATGAATGTTGCATCCTTAAAATACATTTTTGATAGTTTAGCTGTTTTTGAATTAGTAATGACACCGATTTTTTTTCTCTTAAAGTTTGACAAATTGATATTTTTTTTCTTTGAAAGCAAAGCAAGGCGTACACTCCAAAGTGGATAATTTGTGAATTTAAATTTTTTTAGTCTTTCTTCGTTTTTTGCAAGACCTATGAATGTTTGAATTTCATCTTTTTCAAGGGCAGAGAGGATTTCGGAGAGATTTTTAGGGTAGGTTGATTTGTATTTAATTTTGATGTTGTATTTTTTTAATCTTTCGTTCAAAATTTCGACAAATTTGTGAGATATACCAGTCAATTGTCCTTTTTCATCAAAAAACTTTACGTTATCTTGTGGATAAGTATATAACGTTAAAGAAAAATAGACCATATTATATATTATAATGAAGAATAAGAATATTAATTTTTTCATATTATTCACCTCATATTAATTATACCACTTTTTAAAAAATAGAAAAAGCGTTTTATTTTATATTAAAATAAGAAATAAATTTCCTGATATCGTCTTGGAGTTGTTTTTTGTTAATTTCTAGTGAATTTTTCAAAACTTTATCAATATTTTCAAGATATTTATTTGCAGTACTTTCCCATGTATATTTTCTAGATAATTCAATCAATTGTGAAGTGTTGTATTTAGTTAAGGCAATATACAATTTGTTTGCAATATCATCAATGTTTTCAGGGTCAAATAGTAGTTCCTTATTATCAGATAAAATTTCAACGGGACCGCCATATTTTGTTGCTGCAACGATTAATCCACAAGCGGCTGCTTCTATAATAGCTAGCCCGAATGGTTCATAGTGCGATGGTAAGGTAAAAACCGAATTGCGTTTTGCAGCGACTCTATATAAAGAAGCAAGACTTTTTTGATTGGAAATATTCAAGAAAAATATACTATTTCCGATTTCTTTTTTACCTTCATTAATTATTTCTCTTAAGATTTCTGATTCTTCGCTATCTTTTTCATTTGCAAATTTAATGACATCATCTATTGCTCTTACTACAATAATTAAATTTGCATTTTCTTTTAAATTTTTATTTTTTAAAAATGCGCGGACAACTGCTATATGATTTTTCTTTCTATCGATCCTGCTAGATAAAATTATAAATGGTAGTTTTTGTCTTTCTTTTGGAGCACTTGAAAGTACATTGTTTAAATAATTTTCTATTATTTTATCATCTTTTTGAGGTTTGGGATTAAATATTTTGGAGTTAATTCCAGGAGGAATTATTTTAAATTTATTACTGTATGGATCAGCGTTGTACATTTTATGTGAATATTGCACATATCTTTCATGAGAAGTACTACAAACAACAAAAGATGAGTATTTTATCGCAAGATTTTCTGCAAGTATTCTTACAGAGAATTTAAATTTTCTTTCAAGTTCTTCTTGAGAAAATCCTTCATTTAGCATTTTTTCAAGTTTCCATGCACCTAGCGAATGCCCAGTAAAGGAAAATGGAATGTCTGTTTTTTCTAAAAACAAAACACCACTTATTCCTCCATCACCATAATGGGTTGTAACAAAATCTGGAAAACTTCCTTCTTTTTTGTAGAGGCCGTAAATTCCCTCTACATATTTGGGAAGATGGTTCCAAAGATTTTCTTTATTTAAGAACTTTTTTCCACCAAATGGTATTCTAACTATTCTTAAATTAGGAGAATCTGGATAATAATCAAAGGGCTCCGAAAATTCAGGCCATTTTTCATCTATTATTTGTCTTGTTATAATATCAACTTGTATTCCTTTTGAAACTATTGCTTTTGCAAGTTCTTTAACGTATACTAGTTGCCCTCCAAAGTCTGGATGTTCAGTTAAATGACTATCATTTTTATCGAAATTTCCTTGAGGATTGAAAAAAGCAATTTTTTTCATCGACATCACTCCCATATTTTATTATTTAACTCTACATCAGCACCAACAAACTTAAGAATATGAACTGAAACTTTACTCCCCATTTTACAAGACTCTACAAAATTCTTTCCATTTAATATTCCGTAGTACAAGCCAGCCCAGAAACCATCACCTGCACCAGTTGCATCAACAACTTTTTTTGCATTACTTGGAATATGTATTACATCTTTTCCATCAAAAATATATGCCCCATGTTTTCCTGCAGTTAATGCTATATTTTTAACGCCTAAGTCATGAAATTTATCTATGTAATATTTTATGGTATCTTCAAGAGAATAATCTTTTTCGCCAAATATAGCTACGCCATCATCGAGCGAGGGCTTGCAAAAGTTAGTATGTTTCAAAATAAATTTTACTTTTTCTTTATCTACTTTTCCACATTTGAAGATTTTATCCCTGCAATTTGGATCAAAACCGATTAAGATTCTATTTTTAATAGCCTCGTCTAAAATTGAAACTATTTTTTTAAATAAGTCATCGTATGAAATAGTCCAACAACTTAAATGGAGTATTTTAATTCCATTAAATATATCATTATCAGGTAGATTAATAAATCTATCTGCACCTCTTAAAACAAAAAAATCTGGGGTATCTTTTGTTTTTTGAACGAAAACAAGAGTTGTTCCGTATTCTTTATCTATTTGAATGTAGCTGGTATCTACACCTTTTTGTCTTAGTTTATTTATAATCCTTTTTCCGATAATATCGTTTCCAACTCTAGATAATATTCGTGTTGTAACTCCTAATTGGGATAGATAAGAGGCTATATTACCTGGAGATCCTCCAACTTTCATTTCAAAGTACTCGGCTGTGTCAAATGATTCTTCAGCAATCATGTCTGCAAGTAATTCGCCAACAAACAATATCATTTTTGTTCCTCCTATATTTATATATTAATATTATTATACAACAAAACCGTATTTCTTTTTTAAATCAGTGACATAAAAAATCAGCAGCCTAAAAAGGCTGCTGATTTTAAAGTTATTTTTAACTGTTTAGTCGCTGTATACTAATTTTCCTTCAATAAATACCTTTTCTGCTTTAGCTTTAAAGTCAAATGGATGTGTGTTCCAGATAACTATATCTGCATCTTTTCCTTCTTCGATTGAGCCTACTCTATCGTCAATTTTTAATATCTTAGCAGGATTTATTGTAAGCATTTTTAATAGATCTTCTTCTTTTGCACCATATCTTAATGCTGTTGCAGCTTGAATATTAGCATGTTCAAGGTGTATTACTGGGTGATCACACATTAAAGCTGCCAGAATTCCTTTTTCATTAATAATTTTAATTGCCTCGTATGTCATATCTGTTAATTCAAGCTTTGTTCTAAAACCAAATAATGGACCCAAAACAACGGGGATTTTCTTTTTCTTTAGAAAATCAGCTATTTTATAGCCTTCTGTTGCGTGCTCAATAACTAAGTCAAAATTAAATTCTTCGGCAATCCTTATGGCTGTAACAATATCGTCAGTTCTATGAGCATGACATCTAGCTGGAATTTCCTTCTTTAAAACTTTTACGCCAATCTCGAGAGTAAAATCAATTGGAGTTTTTGGATCTTCTTGTCTTCTTCTCATATAATCTTTTACCTTGGTAAAATATTCTCTAATAACTGCTGCAACTCCAAGCCTTGTCATTGGTGTTTTGTTTTGAGAACCATAAACTCTCTTTGGGTTTTCCCCAAAGGCCATTTTAAGCCCTGCTGGTTGCCTTATAACCATTTCATCAACAATATCGGATTTGAATTTGAGAATAAATCCCTGTCCACCAATTGGATTTGCACTGCCTGGTACAACCATTACAGTTGTTACACCGCCGGACAAAGCCCTCTTTATTGCCTTATCACCAGGATAAAATGCATCTAATGCTCTTACATGAGGTGTAAGTGGATTTGAATATTCGTTTCCGTCTTGGTAATAAAATTCACCTACTCCTTCTTCAAAAACACCTATATGTGAGTGTGCATCAATAAACCCTGGGAAGATGTATTTACCAGTTGCATCAATAACCTCTGTTCCTTTTTCTTCGATGTTTTCTCCAATTTTTTTAATTTGTCCATTTTCAATTAAAATATCTCCTTTAAATGGACTTCTTGTAATTGGATAAATTGTTCCGTTTTTTATCAATATCATACCATTCACCCCCTGTAAAGTAAATTATAACATATAGTTCGCATTTCAAACAAATAACCCCCCTCAATTTTTGAGGGGGGTTATCTCTATTATTGGTTATTAAGCCATTTTTTCTTTTTCTTGCGCAAGTCTTGGAGTTTCTTCTATTTGAATGTTTGCAAACATATCAAGACCTGTTCCTGCTGGTATCAATTGTCCGACAATGACGTTTTCTTTTAAACCAAGTAATAGATCTTCTGCTCCTTCAATAGCTGCTTCGGTAAGAACTTGTGGTGTTTGTTGGAAACTTGCTGCACTTAACCAACCAACACGTTCAAGTGATGCCTTGGTAATTCTGAGCAATCTTCTTCTGTATTTAATTGGTTCTTTTGGAAGAATTTGATATGTAACAATTTCTCCCTCACCGTTTTTCACTATTAGGTCTTTAATTCCAAGTTTTATAGCTTTTTCTAAAATTTCTTCTGTTACCTCTTCACCTTCTTTTGCAATTTCTACTATTTGTCCATTTTCATCTTCTGCGATCAGATGATGATGTAATTCTTTTCCTATAACACGTTTTCTGTTTGAATCAACTTGTACGTTAGATTCTAGAATTTCTTTATTAATCCTTTTTACCGTTTCAAGTCTTACCAAATCACCAGGTAGATAATCTGTATCACCTGGATCTACTACTTCAACTTTATCAAGCATCTGTTTTATTATAATTTCAAAGTGTTTATCGTGAATATCAACACCTTGTTCTACGTAAACTTTCTTGATTTCCTTTAACAGGTACAATGCAGTAGCATCAACATCAAGTGTTTCAAGAATCTTTCTTGGTCTAATTGCTCCAGTTGATAGGGATTGCCCTGGAAGTACCTTTTGTCCCTTATTAACCGCAACTTTAACTTTAATCGGAATTTCGTATTCGTGAATGTCACCAGCTTCATCTTCTATATAAACTTTCTTTTGACCAGTTTCGTCTTCAACTATATCTTTTACATATCCTTTTACTCTTGAAAAGACGCCTTCAGGTTCTTTAAGTTTCTTTCTTGCTTCAAATAATTCTTCAGCTCTTGGAAGACCTTGTGTAATATCTGCTGTTGTTGCGATACCACCTGTGTGGAATGTTCTCATTGTTAGCTGCGTACCTGGTTCACCGATTGATTGTGCAGCAACAACACCAACTGATTCACCAACACCAACAATCTGGTGATTTGAAAGATCCATACCGTAACATTTTGAACATACGCCGTGCTCTGCTTCACAAGTAAGAACTGATCTAACTATGATTTCTGGTCTTACTTGTACTGATTCAACATTATTTTCTTCAAGGATTTTTGCGGTTGTAACTTCTATTAATTCTTCATCAACAACAAGTTGTTTGGAATCTTTACTGCTTAATACTGTCTCAACTGATACTTTTCCAACGACTGGATATATCTTTACTTTCAACTTTGAAAGTCCTGCAGATGTTGCTTTTCTAATTATATCCCAGTTTACTTCTGTTCCAACTTCATAGTGTACATCGTCATATACAAAATCTTCTGCGAGTTCACAATAGTTTTCTGGAAGTTCAGGACTGCTTAGATCAATTTCGCCTTCAGTTACTACTGGAATTCTTACAGAATAATTTCCTAAGAACTTGGCATCATCATCATCGATCATTGTATCTCTTGTGTATTGTTTGCCCGTTTCTGGATTTACAAGAACATTATTTGTTTTTGGATCAAATACATCTTTTGCAAGAACTCTACCGAATAAGAAGTCTTCAAGTTTTTCAACAGTTAAACCATCGCTGCTCTTTAGGACAGTTGCTCTAACACCGTTGTGTGTTCCACAGTCGGTTGTTGTAACAACTACAGATTGTGCAACGTCTACAAGTCTTCTTGTAAGATATCCTGCAGAGCTTGTTCTAAGTGCAGTATCTGCCGAACCTTTTCTTGCACCATGTGTACTGATAAAGAATTCAAGCACTGATAATCCTTCTCTAAAGTTTGAAATAATTGGGATTTCAATAGTTCTTCCAGAAGGATCAGCCATTAGACCACGCATACCTGCAAGTTGTTTTAGTTGGTCTTTATTACCTCTAGCACCGGAATCAACCATTATATAGATTGGGTTAAATGGATCTTTTCCTATGTATTCAAATGTTGCATCTTGAACTTTTTCGGTTGCATCAGCCCATATTTTAATAGTTTCTCTGTATCTTTCTTCGTCAGATAGGAACCCTTCTGCAAATAATTCTTCTATTTCACTAACTTTTGCTTTTGCTTGTTCAATAATTTTCTCCCTTTCAGGAGAGATATAAAAGTCTGTAATACTTACAGTTAATCCTGAGATCGTAGCATAGTGGAATCCAAGATCTTTTATGTCGTCAAGAAGGTCGGCTGTTCTGTCGACACCGTATTTTTTGAATGTATTGTAAACTAGGTCTTTAATTGCACCTTTACCATATGTTTTGTTGTAATCTTTAAATTCGTCTGGAACTATACTTGCAAAGATTAATCTTCCGTATGTGGTTTTAATTACTTTATCATCAACTTTTACAAGGATTGGATCATGAAGTGTTATATATCCAAATTCATATGCAAGTCCTGCCTCTTCTATTGAAGAGAATTTCCATTTTATATCTTTTTCCTTTACGTTATCAAAGTTTTTGTCTACCATTGTTAAATAGTAAACACCTGCAACTATATCTTTACCTGGCATGGATATTGGCTTTCCATGTGCAGGTGATATTATATTGTATCTTGAAAGCATTAAGAACTTTGCTTCAGCTTGCGCTGCAGCAGAAAGTGGTACGTGAACTGCCATTTGGTCACCGTCAAAGTCCGCATTAAATGGAGGACAGACTAATGGGTGAAGTTGTATTGCATTACCTTCAATAAGTCTTGGTTCAAATGCTTGAAGCGACATTCTGTGCAATGTTGGAGCTCTGTTTAAAAGAACTGGGTGTCCTTTAATTATTTCTTCAAGTACTTCATATGCTTGTGGCAATTCTTTTTCAATTATTGCCTTTTTCATCTTTCTTGCAGTTTTGCTTGTTTCATCGTCTTTATTCAAAAGCTCTGCAAGAACAAATGGCTTGAATAATTCCATAGCCATTTTCTTTGGAAGACCACATTCGTGTATTTTAAGGTGAGGACCAACAACAATAACTGCACGACCGGAGTAATCCACACGTTTACCAAGTAGGTTTCTTCTAAACCTTCCCTTTTTCCCTTTTAATAGGTCGGTTAATGATTTTAATGGTCTTCCATTTCTATCCGTGACTGCTTTACCCATTCTTCCGTTGTATATTAAGCTGTCAACTGCTTCTTGGAGCATTCTCTTTTCATTCTTTATTATTATCTCTGGTGAATTCATTTCATATAGTTTTTTAAGCCTGTTGTTTCTGTTAATAACGCGCCTATAAAGGTCGTTAAGGTCGGTCGTTGCAAATCTTCCACCTTCAACCTGTATCATTGGTCTTATATCAGGTGGAACAACAGGTATTGCCTCAAGAACCATCCATTCTGGTTTTGTTTCACTTTTTAGAAGATCCTTAACTATTTTTAATCTTCTTAGTAATTTTTTAGCTCTACCGCTGCTTTTTGAAACTTTTTTGAGTTCTGCTTCAATTTCTGCTTTTAGTTTTTCAAGATCCAAGTTTTGAAGTAATTTTTTAATTGCGGCAGCACCTGAATCTGCTTCAATCTTTTCTCCATAGAGAACTCTATATGCCCAATATTGATCATCGGTAATAATATCACCAATTTTTAAGCCTGTTTCAACTGATACTTCATCGTCAATTTTTGTGATAACAACGATTGGTCTGTCATTTTCAACTTCTGATTCTGCAGTGAACATTGCAGGGTAATGTTCCTCAAATATTTTAAATTCGTCAATTGTTAGATATTCATCTTCAAATAAGAATCTATCGGCAATTACATCACCTTCATTAATTTCTTGACCGTCTTCTACATATACCAATGCACCTTCAAATAGTGGATAATGTTTTTCTTCTACAACATTTTCTACGTATAAAGTTCCATTTTTGAGCACTTCATATTTTCCATCTTCTCTTGGCCTTACATTGAGATCTTTACCAAAGCTTATAGTACCACTTACAGATGCTACAACTGCTGGAAGTACTGTTCCATTTGTTAATTGGTCACCTTTCTTTACCTTTGCACCGTTTGAAACGGTAGGTTTAACTCCATATGGTAAAGAAAATGTAACAGGAATATCTTTGCTTGTTGAAAGTGGCCTAACGGTAATTGATTCTGATATTTCATCTATTTCAACTGTTCCATCGAATGGAGCATATATTGGATCAATCTGCATTTCTGAGACTATTTCATCACCTTGATTTACTTTATCGCCATTTTTAACATTTAAAATCATTCCGGTGTATAGTCTATGCTCTGCTCTTGATATTTTTCTTACATCTACCCAAGTTATTTCTCTATCTGTATGAGTTTTCTCATGTCTAATTTTTACTTCACCTGAAATGGAAGAAGTAACAGGAGTTGAAGGAGATTTAATTATAACTCCTGGAACTACTTCAAAATCTAATTTTTGACTGTATATTTCATATTCTGTTTGGTATAATTGTGAACCTTTTATAAAGTCTGTATTTTTTGGATCAGTAACAATCAATATTTTTTCAATGATTCTTTTTCCACCATAGTAAACAACGTTTTCAAGTTCCTTTGCAGGTATTCCAAGAAGAGAAGATAAAATACTTGGGCTGCTTTTTAGATACCAAACATGTACAACGGGTGCAACTAAGTCTATATGCCCCATTCTTCTTCTTCTAGCTTCCTTAGACTCTACCCTTACTCCACATCTTTCACAAACTGTTCCTTCATATTTTTTGCCTTTATATTTTCCACAAGCACATTCGTAGTCCTTTGTAGGACCGAATATTTTTTCACAGAAAAGACCATCTTTTTCAGGTTTGAATGTTCTGTAGTTGATGGTTTCAGGTTTTTTTACCTCACCGCTTGACCAGCTTCTAATTACCTCGGGTGAGGCAACTTTGACAGTAACTTTTGCAATTTTTCTCTTAAAAGTTGAACCCATCATTTTCCCTCCTTATGGGGCATTATAACTTTTCGATGTCTATTTCGTTTCCTTCACTGTCATATACTCTGACGTCTAGTGCGATTCCTCTTAATTCTCTTACAAGCACTTTGAAACTTTCTGGAAGACCAGGCTCAGGAATGTTTTTACCTTTCATTATTGCCTTGTAAACTTCATTTCTTCCCATTATATCGTCACTCTTTACTGTAAGCATTTCATTCAATGTATGTGCGGCACCATATGCTTCAAGCGCCCAAACTTCCATTTCTCCAAACCTTTGACCACCAAATTGTGCCTTACCACCCAATGGTTGTTGGTGAATTAATGAGTAAGGTCCAGTTGATCTAGCATGTATTTTATCTCTTGCTATGTGAATTAGTTTCATTACGTACATATAACCGACAAGTATTGGGTGATCAAACTCAAGACCCGTTCTACCATCTCTTAAAGTAACTTTTCCAGTTGGATTGTTTTCATCATCTCCAACTTCAAGTCCAAGTTTCTTTCTTGCTTTATAAAGTTCAGGGAGAATGTCTTTTTCTTTTGCACCATCAAATACAGGTGTTGCAAACCATTTATTTGTAAGCATTGCAAGCCATCCCAAACTTGTTTCAAGAATTTGACCTACGTTCATACGAGATGGAACACCTAGTGGACTTAATACAACTTGAACAGGAGTTCCGTCTGGTAAAAATGGCATGTCTTCTTTTGGGAGTATCTTTGATACAACACCTTTGTTACCGTGTCTTCCTGCAAGTTTATCTCCAACTTCAAGTGGCTTTCTTATTGCAACATAAACCCTTATTAATTTATTGACTCCTGGTCCAAGGTCCCCGTCTTTTTCCTTATCAAATACGTGCACTGCAATGACTCTTCCTTCAATACCGTGTGGAACTCTTAGTGATGAATCTTTTACTTCTTTACCTTTTTCACCAAAGACTGATCTAATGATTTTTTCTTCTGGGGTTGTATCACTTTCACTCTTTGGTGTAACCTTACCAACCAATATATCTGTTTCTTGTACATATGCTCCAATTCTTATAATTCCATCTTCATCCAGGTTTCTTAGTTTTTCTTTACTTACATTTGGTATATCTGGTGTAATTTCTTCAGGACCAAGTCTTGTATCTCGTGCCGTTGTTTCATAAACTTCTATGTGAACTGAAGTATAAGTTTCTTTTTCAAGAAGTTCTTCACTTATAAGAATAGCATCTTCAAAGTTATAACCTTCCCAAGGTACAAATGCAACAAGGACGTTTTTACCTAAAGCAAGTTCTCCCATATCTGTTGCAGGACCATCTGCTATTGGATCGTCTTTTTTAACAACTTCTCCTACATTAACAATAGGTCTCTGATTTATACATGTATCTTGGTTTGTTCTTGTAAATTTAAGTAGTTCGTATGTATCAAGAACTGGATTTCCCATTGAATCATACATTTCTTTTCCAGTTTCATCTATTCTATGAATTATTATTTTATTAGCATCTACTTTTTTAACAATACCATCGTGTTTTGCTAAGACAAGTGTACCGGAGTATTTTGCAGCTTCCCATTCCATTCCTGTTCCAACCCTTGGAGCTTCTGTTTCTATTAGTGGAACACCTTGCCTTTGCATGTTTGAACCCATGAGAGCCCTGTTAGCATCATCGTGTTCCAAGAATGGAATTAGTGATGTAGAGACACTGACAATTTGGTTTGGTGCAACATCTAAAAATTGAACATCATATTTACTAACGTACAAGACTTTTTCCTCATATCTTACTGTAACATTTTCGGGTATGATGTTTCCTTCTTCATCGACGGGAGTTGTTGATGGAGCTATTTTGTAATTTTCTTCTTCATCTGCTGTAAGGTAAACAATTTCGTCTGTTACTTTTCCTTTTACTACCTTTACATAAGGTGTTATCAAAAATCCATATTTATCAATTGTTGAATATACTGAAAGTGATGTGATAAGACCTATATTTGCACCTTCAGGTGTTTCAATTGGACACATTCTTCCATAGTGTGAGTGGTGAACATCACGAACTTCAAATCTTGCACGTTCTCTTTTTAATCCACCAGGACCAACTGCTGTAAGCCTTCTCTTGTGTGTAAGTTCTGCAAGAGGGTTTGTCTGATCCATAAATTGTGAAAGAGGGTTTGTTGCAAAGAATGAATTTATAGTTGCGATAATTGATCTAACATTAATGAGGCTCTGGACTGATATTTTATCAAGAGAAGTATATGTGGCAAGTTTTTCTTGGATCATGAAAACGGCTTTTGAAAATGCCCTTTCAAATTCAATTCTAATAAGTTCTCCAACGGTTCTAACCCTTTTGTTTCCAAGGTGGTCTTTTGTATCCATTGTTCCTGGATGTTTATCTATTTCAATTAAATTTCTTGATGCAAGAACAATATCCATTGGGGTTAAAACATTGGAATTTTCTGTATATTTTACTCCTTCTACTTCTTCAGGTGACTTTCCTTCTACATCAATCAAGTATTTTCTATATGCTTCTTCGAGTCTGTTATTCATTTTGAAACGACCAACTTCAGAAAGTTCGAATCTTTCTTCGTTAAAGTAAAGATTATTTAAGAATATTTTTGCAGCATTTATCCTTGGGAGTTCACCAGGTCTTAATTTTCTAAAGATTTCAATATATGCTCTGTTTTCTTCTACGTCATCTCCATAAGTGTGTTTAAGTTTTTCTAAAGTATTTACAGCATATCTGTGAGCTACTTTAATCTTTTCAATTTCAGAATTTGCAAGTTTTTCAATTAATCCTTGAGTTATAACATCACCGCGTTTTGCTATTAATTCACCACTTTTTGTTTTAACATCTTCAAGTACGATGAGGCCTTCAGAATGCATTAATGTGTATTCGTCATCGACATCAATCCATTGTGGGAAGAGTGATAATAGTTTTAAATCATCACTATATCCTAGTGCCTTGAGCAGTAAGAAAAGATTTACTCTTCTTTTTCTGTCAATTCTTGCATAAAATACTTCATCGTTAAGGTTTAACAATATTTCAAGCCATGCTCCCCTTACTGGCAAGAAATGAGCAACATAGATTGGACGAGTTCCACTTGTTTTTCTTGGTTCTTCCACAAAATATATACCAGGGCTTCTTACTAGCTGGTTAACGACAACTCTTTCAGCACCGTTAATTATGAAAGTTGTTCTTGGAGTCATGTAAGGTAAGTACCCCAAGAAAGCTTCTTCTTCTATCATTTCATTTGTGCTGTTATCTGTAATACGAACTGTTGTATATACTGGAACTGTGTAAGTTAAAAGCCTTTCTTTACATTCTTGAACAGTATTTTGTGGTTCACCAACACGTACAGAAACAAACTCAAGGGAGAATCCCTTTTCCTTTCTCAAATCTGATTTGGAAGATGTTATAGGGGAGAACTTTTTAAGTACTTTTAGTATCCCATTCTCGAGGAAATCCTGGTAAGATTTTGTTTGAATTTCCACGAGGTTGGGAACTGGGATAGGTGCCTGGACCCTTCCAAAAGAAAAACGGGTCCTTTTTCCACTTTTAATCTCTTTCATCCTATCACCTCAGTTAGAAAAATTTAGGGGGGAATATTACACCAATTATATATTAAAACACAAAAAAACCCCATACACAACACTGTGTACGGGGTTGATACAAAATCTTTTCTTTTTAGAAACTTATGTTACTATTATTTAAGCTCTACTTCTGCGCCAGCTGCTTCCAATTTTTTCTTGATTTCTTCTGCTTCTTCTTTTGCTGCGCCTTGTTTTACAACAGCATCTGGTGTTCCTGCTTTTTCTACGAGATCTTTTGCTTCTTTAAGTCCAAGTCCTGTAATTTCTCTTACGACTTTGATAACTTCAATTTTCTTTGCACCGAAGCTCTTGAGAACTACATCAAATTCTGTTTTTTCTTCTGCTGCTGCAGCACCACCTGCTGCTGCTCCTGCCATTGGCATTGCCATAACTGGTGCGGATGCACTTACTCCAAATTTGTCTTCTAACATTTTTACGAGTTCTGCAAGTTCTGCTACTGTTAATTGTTCAATTGCGCTAACGATTTCTTCTAATGTCATACGTATACACCTCCTAAAATAAAATTATTCTGATTTTTTATCTTTAATAGCATTAAGAGCATAAAGTAAGCTCTTGAGTGTACCAGATAGTACGTTGACAAGCCCTCTGATAGGTCCTTGTACACCACTGACAACCATAGCAAGAAGTTGTTCTTTGGATGGAAGCTTGGATAGGTTTTCAACTTCATCAGCGCTAAAGAATTTGCCGTCAAGGTAAAGACCTTTGAATGAAGGAATTCCTTTCATTTCTTTGGAGAAATCGTAGATAACTTTTATTGCTTCTATTGGATCTCCATCTTCAACGTAAAGAATTGCAAGTGGACCAGCAAAAACATCTTCGATTTCTTCTACGTTGTAACCTGCCTCTTTTAGTGCAAGATATGCGACACTATTTTTTATTACTCTATATCTTGCACCATCAGCAAGTTTTTCTCTAAGTTTTTTTCTGAGGTCTGTAATCTGTGCAACGTTAAGTCCTTTGTAGTCAGAGAAAAGAATTAAAGATGAATTTTTTAAAACTTCTGATAATTCTTTAACTAATTGTTCCTTTTGTGCTCTAGTCAGCAATTTCTCCACCTCCTACAAAAAAATAAACCTCGGTTTTCCGAGGCAACAACAAATGGGAAAATAATATTTCCCATTCTGCCTCGGGCAGGCGGCATACGCCTTTATTTAACCTGCCGTCTTCAGCATCGACTAAATTTTACCATACATTTGTAATTTTACAAGTTTATGTTATGTAAACAATGTGTAAATAGTTTTGTTGGGGAGAACTTTAGAATTTGAAATTAATTTACTAGTATTTAAGGAAAATCAATTTTACAAGTTATTTTAGAACTATTTGGATTTAATTTACAATTTTAATCTGCTTAAATTTAAAAATGACCATAATAGTAATCTTTTATTTTGGCCAGAAAAATGTTTATCTATTGTTTTTATTACAAAATCTTTATTGATATAATTATAAAATTCTGTATTGTTAGGTTTGTTTAAAAATTTTATTAGGTAATCTTTTCCTTTTGCTCTGTACCAAGAAGCATCAGGAGAGCTAAAACCTTGTTTTTTTCTTTCTATTATTTCGTTAGGAATAAATTTTTTCATAACTTTTCGTAGAATATTTTTCCCGATATTTGTCTCAAAATATTTGTCTTTTTTCTTTATTTCATTTTCGTCTATTTTCTGATATTCTTCATAATTTTTTAGTTTGTATTCTAATGGAATTTTTGTTGCAAAATCAACTAAATCATTATCCAGAAATGGAACTCTAGTTTCTAGTGAATGTGCCATACTTATTTTATCTTCAATAATTAAAAGTCCATGCAAGAATGTTTTTAATTCAAAATATAGCGATGCATTTATGAGATCTTTGTTTGTTTTTATAGGAAAATCATATTCTTTAAAAACATATTTAAAAGCTTCATAAGCATTATACTTTGGAATCTTTTTCTTTATTTCATCAGTGTATAATAAGTTTTTTTCATCGTCTTTTACAAGTCTTTGCCAATAATTATAGTAAGAATCTATAAACTCATTTTTACTTTTTTTTCCAAGAGCATGGTAGTATCTCCAAGGATAACCTGCAAATAATTCATCTCCACCAGCACCACTTAAAACAACTTTCACAAATTTAGAAGCTAGATTTGCGATATAGTAATTCGAATAAGACATTCCCAGTCTTGGGTAATCTAAATGATATACCAGATCATCAATAACTTCATATAGATCTCCTTCGTGTAAGACAACTTCATATTGTTCTGTTTTATATGTATTAGATATCATTTCAGCATACTGTCTTTCGTCAAAACCAGCTTCAAAGCCAGCAACGGAAGTCATATCATAGCCACATGTAAATGTTTTTAATCTTTTTAAACTTCTTGAAGCTATTGCTACAATGGATCCAGAATCCATGCCACCACTTAAGTATGATCCCAAAGGTACATCACTTATTAATTGTCTTTTTACAGCTTGAATGAACAATCTTTCTAATTCTTCTATAGCTTCATCTTCTGAAATTTGTAGTTCATCGTGTAAATTAAAATCCCAATACTTATATTGTTCAAAAACTATTTCATTTTTTCTGGATTTAACTATTGCATAATGCCCAGGCTTTAATATTTTTATGCCTTCATATAAAGTTCTATCTGTAAAAATATTTTGAAAAGACATGTATTCATCAAGGGCAAGTAGATCAATTTCTTTTTTGATAAAATTCCACTGAAATAAAGCTTTTATTTCAGAGGCAAATAATAATTTTGCATTATCTAATTTATAGTATAATGGTTTAATTCCATATCTATCTCTAGCTAAGTAAAGTATGTTATCATTTCTATCATATATTGCAAAAGCAAACATACCGTTTAATTTGTCTATTATTTTGATGTTATATTCTATAAATCCGTTTAATACTACTTCAGTATCCGTATTAGAGTAAAATATGTATCCTTTTGATTGTAATTCACTTTTTAATTCCAAATAATTATATATCTCGCCATTATAAGTAATAACATATCTTCCATCTTTAGATATCATTGGTTGATGACCGTGATATGAAAGGTCAAGAATAGACAACCTTCTATGTCCAAGCCCAACGTTTTTATGAGTATATATTCCATAATCATCAGGACCTCTGTGAACAATAGCGTTTGTCATTCTTTTAATGTCTTGAGGTGAAACCGAATTATTTTCGTTAAGGAAAGCACCAACTATTCCACACATATTATTTCACCAACGATTTAGATAATTTAGAATAAATTGTTTTGTATTTTTCGGTATTTACCACTTTTTCATTGGCTTTTTCAAGTTTGTTAGCTTCTTCAAACTTGTTTCTGAGCCTTAATGAAAATATTTTTTTTGCAATAAGTTCAATATTATCTCCAAGATTAATTCCATTTGATATTTCAAAATCTAGTCTTTCGTAATCTTTCTTTTCAAGTAATATATCAGTTATTTTAGAATAATAATTACTTGCAAATGATTTATTTTTGATGACAGAATCAAATTCAGATAACCATTTTTGATTAAATATAAAAGGTATTTTTTCGTTATCCAATAGAACTTGATATAAATCTTTATATAACTTAGCAATCTTGTCGGCTGAAAAGTTTTCGATTACGTATTTTCTCTTTTCATTAATAGTTGATGAATAATTATTGATTAGATATTCAATTTTTTCTTCCAATTCTTTTTCAGAAAAGACAGAATGGATTGGTGCGAATAATTTTGGATCACCATTTATAAATTCTGATTCATGAACAGTAGAGATAACTTCCCTTCCAAAATACAAACTTTCTAAAGAAAACAATCCTATGGAAAAATTGATTTGATCAATGGCAATTCCCTTTCCAGAGTATATTTTTTTGGCCTCTTCATGTTTTAAATTTGTAATAAGTTTAAATTCTATTTTAGGATATTTTAGTTTTAGTTTATCAAATACTTTTAGTACATATTTTGAACCTTTAATAAATTTATTTGAAGGAGCGTGAATTATGCTAAAGTTATTATTATATTCTGTGATTTGATAACTTTCTGGATCAAAGGGAATAGGTATCATAATTCCATAAGGGGTATGCTTTAACTGTTCACTATCTCCATGAACAATTGCATCACTATATTTTGAAAATTCCCATATTTTAAAATACTGATTATAAGTATTTAAAGGTGGATAAGGTAAATTTTTTTCTCCTTCAAATTTAAGTTGATAGTATACAAACTTTGAATTGTTTCTTACATCAGATCCCCATGAGCTTACAACAATTTTCTTTCCTAAGTTTTTGAAATATTCTAATTCCCAGTACGGATTTTTTTCAGGGTATGCATTCCATCCTCCAAAAGAGGTTCCAAATGTTAACGTATCAAAAAAATGATAATGAATAATATCAAACTTTTTAAAAAAATCTATATTTTCAGAAAAGAATTTTTTTACGATTTTATTTCTTTCGGGGAGGGGATATTTATCTAAATTTAGATTGATATCGCCCTTAAAATCTAACCAAGTTTTAAAGTATGAAATGACTTTTGAGTTAACTCCTAATTTTTGTAAATATTTAGATATAACAACTGAATTGTTAGCAATTACAACTGGGCAGTGAAGAACAGAAATCATAACTATCACCTGCTGATTAGTAGAAATTTTTAAAAGGTTTTATCTTGTCATTTCCTAAATTTTCTATGTTTTCTAATAACATTAACTTCTGATCGCCTGTAATTACTCCTAACTTTCCATTAAAATTTACGATAGTTCCTGGTTTTCCATAGAAAATTGTGTTGGTCATGGAAGCTTTCCAAATTATAATTTTGGAATTTTCGAAATAAGTAAATGCACCAGGATAGGGTTTTGATTGTGCTCTAATAAAATTATAGCATTTCTTGATTGGCCAGTTCCAATTAATTTTTCCGTCTTCGGGTTTTCTTTGTAAACAATATGTAGCATCTTCCTCTTTTTGAAGTTTAAGATTTAAATCTAAGTTGTTTTTTATTGAAAAAATAAATTTTTCTATTATTTCAAGATCAAGAGCGCTAATTTTTTCTATAATATCTGATATATAGTCTTTTTCATTTATTTCTATCTTTTTTTGATCAAATATTAGCCCATTATCAATACCATTTGCTAGTTTAAATAGTGTTGTTCCTACGACTTTTTCATCATTAATAACTGCCCAAACTAATGGAGAGCCACCTCTATATTTTGGTAAAAGGGAGTGATGTAAACCAAAAAATCCCATTGGGACCATTTTTAATATATGTTCTGGGATTATTTTATACCATCCGACTACTAAAGCTAAATCAGGTTTTTTTAAATTTATTATTTTTTCTATTTCATGATTATCTCCTATAAATACGGGAATTTTTAAATTTTGTCCGATTTTTATTATGTTGTTTTTTCTACTTCTCATATCAATTTCATCATTAATTGTTACTATTCCACAAAGGCTTTCTGGTAATTTATTAGCTATTAATTTAAGTGTTTTTTCTCCAATCTCTTTACTGCCAATAAATAATATTTTTTTCATTTTTCACCTCATCCCTCGAATTTTTTCTAGTTCATAAACTGAAAAATTCAGAAGAGTTTCACGTGATTAAAAAAATTAAAAACTAAATATTTTTTTCCACACTTTTTTTAAATTAGTTATTACATAACTTAATTCATATTCTGTCATTTCAAAATACATTGGTAGAGATATAGTTAATTTATCGGCTTTATAAGAGTTAATACAGTCATAATCATTTAATTTGTATTTATTTTTATAGTAACCTAATGTGTGTGACGCATGAGTGCCTTGCCGTGTTGCAATACCTAAATCTTCTAATTCGCTCATTAATTTATTTCTTTTTTCGCTGGCTTTTTCGATACTTATGTTTAATACGTCATTATCAATTCTACATACAAATGATTGCCAGCCATGTTCGTAATTTTTTGGAACAAATGGTAAAACAAACCCTTTAAGATCTTTTAGTTCTTCAAGATATATTTTTGCTATTTCTTTTTTTCTGTTTAATATTAAATCTAGTTTTTTCATTTGATGAATTCCTATTGCTCCTTGAATATCTGTCATCCTATAATTATAACCTAACAAATTGAATTCAGGTAGCAAATACCCTTTTTTTAAATGTCTTTGTAAATCAGATAATGTTGCACCATGGGATCGTAAAGCCTCTATTAATTCTGCTTCCTTAAGATTATTAGTCACTATCATTCCGCCTTCACCGGTTGTAATAGATTTTCTGGGATGAAAACTAAAGGCACACATGTTACCGAAATTTCCAACATGTACATTATTAATCCTTGCTCCTACAGCACATGCGCCATCTTCTAAAATTTTTAAATTGTATTTAGTTGCTATCTTGTTTAATTCTATTATATCCGAAGCTAGTCCAAATTGATGAACAGTTAAAATTGTAGTTAATATATTTCCCGTTTTTTTATTTACAAGATTGTTATTTTTAAAAATATAATTTTTTTCTATAATCTCTTTTACTTTTTTTGGATCTAAGTTATAAGTTCTTAAATCTATGTCACAAAAAATAGGGGTGGCTTTTGTATATTCTACAGAATTTGGAGTAGCAACATATGTAAAAGAAGGAACTATTACGTCTTGACCTTTTTCTACTCCTAATACAGTTAATCCTAGATGCAAAGCTGTAGTACATGAAGAAGTAGCTTTTGCATACTTGACACCCGTGTATTTTGAAAATAATTCTTCGAATTTTTTTACCTTTGGTCCTTGAACTAACCATCCACTATCTAAAGCTTCTTTAATTTCATTATATTCATCTTCTGAAAAATAAGGTTTAGTAATAGGAATTTTCACTTTAGATCTTCCTTTCTTTTTTATCTTTTTTTCTCCATTCAATTAAACTTTTTAAGCCTTCTTCCAATTCAACAGATGCTTTAAATCCTAAATCTTTTTCAGCCTTTTCTGTTGAACCAATTCTATGAGTTACAAATGTTTTACCTTGAGGAACATATTTTATTTTACCTTTAAAGTTAGTAAGTTTAATTAACATTTCAGCTAAATCTTTAATTGATGTTCCTTTTCCTGTACCAATGTTATAGAAACCGCTTGTAACATTGGCTTTTAATGCTGCAATGTTAGCTTTTGCAACATCTCTAACGTGTATGAAATCGTACGTTTGTGAACCATCACCATAAACTTCAGGTTGTTCTCCAGCGTCTATTTTATCAAGTATTTTCATTATTACTGAAACATAAGCACCGTTATAATCTTGTCTAGGTCCATAAACATTCATATATCTTAACCCAACATAATTTAAACCATATCTCTTGTGAAAAGCATGTAACATTTGTTCACCTGCAATTTTTGTTGCACCATAAAAAGTTTCGTTGTTAAATGGATGAGTTTCTTTCATTGGAATTTCTAATGCATTTCCATATACTGAAGCAGATGATGAAAAAACTAGTTTTTTTATATTGTTATTTTTACAAGCTTCGATCACGTTGAAAGTTCCAGCTATATTTGTTTCAAAAGCAGCTCTTGGAAAATCATAGCATTGTAATAACCATAGAGCAGCTAAATGAAAAACATAGTCTATACCTTTCATTGCTGAATTTAAAATATCAATATCTCTAATATCTCCACCATATTCATATATTTTACATCTAGGATCTTTTAAAGCTTCATTTAAATTTTTCATTTTTCCCCTTACAAAATTATCGTAAATAATGACTTCTTTAACGTCTTCTTTTAATAATTCTTCTACAACATGAGAACCTATAAAACCTGCCCCACCAATTACTAAAACTCTAGAGTTTTTTAATTCAAACATAAAATCCCTCCTATTGTAAGTAATTCAAAAAATAGTGACAAAATTTATTTTGTATGACTTGATTTTTTTAGTTTTTAAGAATTTGATAGTTATTGATATTTATGATACAAATAATTTTATTTTTGTAAATTGCACTTTATAATTCTTTGCTTTTTTATTTTTATCCTAAAAAAACTTAAGTGGGCGGTGTGCCCACTTAAGTTTGTTAAAAATATAATGTTTTATCTTAACAATTGCAATACATTTTGAGGTTGAGCATTTGCTTGAGCAAGCATTCCCATACTGCTTTGGAGGAGTATTTGTTGTTTGGTAAACTCCATCATTTCTTTTGCCATATCTGCATCTCTTACACGGCTTTCTGCTGCTGTTAAGTTTTCAGCTGCAACACCGAGGTTGGAAATTGTGTGTTCTAATCTGTTTTGTACAGCACCGAGAGCAGCTCTTTGTGAACTTACTTTGTGGATGGCTGCATCAATGACCATGATTGATCTTTCTGCAGCATCTTGAGTTGTGACATCGAGAGATGTTGTTGTAATACCAAGAGCACCAGCACTCATATCATCAATTCCTGCAATCATATTGTGTCCTTCGTTTGAACCAATTTGGAAGATTAATTGATTTGCTGATGTGTTTACTGCTTCTACTCTTACAACTGCACTATCAACGACTTCATTTTTAGGTAATGCCCCACCAAAATCATCTATATCGAACACTGTTGAATCCCATTTGAAAGTTATATTTCCTAAAGTAGCAGAAGCTGCTCCAAGGGTTGCTGAAGTAGTGCTTGTTCCACCGGCTGTTATGAGTGTAATCCTTACATCTAATGCACTAGTTTCAGCACCATTGAGTTGACCTACTTCTATAATATAAGTTCCCTCTGATGCAGCGGAACTAACAGGAGTATTGAGTTCTAAGTTAATATTACCGCCGGTAACGACTTTAGCATCGACTTCGGACCTAAAGCTTTCGAGTTTACCATCAAGAAGCTTTTTGGTGTTAAATTCGGTTGTCCTT
>NZ_JACHEX010000001.1:300000-487652 GCF_014201655.1 Thermosipho japonicus | reverse complement strand
TACTCATAGCCATGTTGGTTTGACCAATACTTCTCCAAGCGTTTAATGCACTTATGTTATGATTAATTCTCATACCTTCCCCACCTCCATGTGGTTTTTATTTTTGTCCAAGGCACTCTAAACCATTTAGATTATCGGAAATTAAAAAAATATTTTTAGCTTTTTTCAAAGGATAAAATTCTTATATTTTTTACTGCAGTTATTTTTACTACTTTAAAGCCAAGTTCAGTTAACTCATTTTTTATCTGATTTGTACTTCTGAGAATTTTAAATTCAGGATTGAAGAAAACTATATCATCTTTATCATCAAAGTTTGGTTCAAAATAAATGATTATTCCTTTTTTAATGTATTTTGGTATTATTTTTGAAAGTTCAGGTTCGACATGGACTGTATTTATTGAAAATAATGCACTGCTTTCTTTTGAATTATTTATTTCGAGCTCTTTTAGCAAATATTCTGGGACTTCTTCATTTTCTATTATGTATATACTATTTTCATTCAATTTAGCTAAGGAGTTAAATATAATTTCGTCGTCAATCTTAAATGGCCAATCTTTAATTAACTTTTTTCGTCTTTTTTTAGCGATTTTTATTGCATCATTTGTAGGATATGGATAAGCATAATAGAATTTCTCTGTCTTTTTCCACATTCTAATTGGCTGAATTATGCCAAATCCTGAAAGTTTTTCACTTATATTTTTACACCAAACTATTTTATCTGAATTTTTCATAAATGCGTAAGTTGAATTAGGATAAAAACCATCATATTCGTACATGCCGAGTTTTAAATCTGCTATTTTATGATTTTCTTCACAGGCTTTAATGTGAGTTGAAAATGCTTTTTCAAAATCTTCTTTTTCTTCGTAAATTTTTGCAAGTCTATAATAATAGAATGGAAATTCATCTTTGTTTTTGATTTCGTTTAAAAGTCTCAGCTTTCTATCTATATCATAGCAATTTATAGAAGCAACATATTTTGCATAATCTGTATTTGAAATTAGATTAAGGTATTTTAATTCAATTTCATCAACATCAATAGTTAAAATTAATTCTTTGTGTTTTGTGTAATAGTTTAAAATTTCTTCAAAAACTCCATCTATATTTGGATCAAGTCTTGTTTTTAGATCATCAAGTACAGGTTTAATAAAGTTTGAAATATCTTTATTCAATTCAATAGCTTTTTTGTAGGACGAAATAGCCGCAGAAAAATTGGAAAGTTTTAGATATATATCACCAATTAATGAATATATGATTCCTTGAATGTCTTCTGGGAAATTCTTTCTGATGTTTGCAAGTAGTTTTAATAATTTTTCTTTTGGACCGTTAAAATATTTAAATAAAAACAATACTTCATTCAAAGTTTTTATATTGTTTTCAAAGTCATTTTTGAATATAAATTCTAGAAGAAAATCTCCACCCTCTTTTTGGGATTTTATAACAAAGTTTTGAAAATCAGTTTGTACAAATTTTTCTAAAAGATTTACATCTAGCTTAATATTGTTGTCCAAAAACTTAAAAGCGGTTTTCCAAATATCGATATTAATATTGTTTTCAACTAAAACATTTAAAATATATTCATAGGAAGATTTTATGCTTTTTAGAAAATCAATGTCATTTATTTTTAAGCACTCTTGTAATATAATATTGATTAATCTTTTAATATTTTCCCCTGTTGCTTTTGCAAATTCAATTGTTTTTCTAAGGTTATTTTCAAAATTTTTTTTATCCTTATTTTTCAGAAAGTATTTTGTAATGACTGCGTTTGCAGTTCCTTTATGTTTAAAGCCTATTATAGTCCATTCAAATTCTTCAGGGTGCTTTTCAGCATACTCAATTTTTTCTAAAAATAGTTTTGCATATTTATATTGGCTTTCAAGATCGTCTTTTTTTTCGTAAACTCCTGTTAGACCATAATACGGATCAGGGTATTTTGGAACAGCTTCTATTGCTTTGTTAAATAAATTTTCTGCAAGTTCTAGATTTTCTTTATTTAGTGCATCCATTCCAAATAAGAAGAGAAATTCAAGACCTATTGCCGGAATTTTACCTATTTTTTCTATTTCCTTTAATGTTTTCCATCCAACTTCTATTTTCCTATTTTTATATTTTGATAAATTTTCAGTTTTGTAAAGTTGGACAAGATAATAAATCTTTTCTACAGGATTTAAATTTTTGTTTTCAAGGTGCTTTAATATTAGAGTTCTTGTTCTGTTATATTTTTGTATACGAAGTTTCCTTGTCCAGATATAACCATAGTGGTATATCGTAAAGGGAGCATTTACAACTTTTCCTTTGTATACAGGTTGATTGTGGATAATATTTTTATAATATATCGTGCCATTTCTAAAAACTCTAGGGGTAGAAGCTATTTCAGTTTTTTTAAAATCCCAGTCAAGATAGCTTAAAGTGGGGAGATATACAGTATTTACATCATTTGGGAGATTTTCTAGAAAATTCCTTATTCCTTTAAAATCTTCTTTGACTTCTTCGTCGGCGTCAAATATGAGAACCCATTCACAAGTTGGATATTTAAGTGATTGGTTTCTTGCCTTTGAAAAATTTCCTTCCCAAGGGTGAAAATAAAGTTTATCAGTGTATTCTCTTACTATTTCAGGAGTTTTGTCTGTTGAGCCGGTATCAACTACCACAATTTCATCAGCAATATCTTTAATACTTTCTAGAGCCCTTCTTATATTATGCTCTTCATCTTTTACTATCATTGCAACGGAAAGAAGACATTTTTTCATAATTTTCACTCCCTGAGTTTTTGTATTAGTTTTTTTTCAACATTTTTTGGAACCCATCTTGAAATATCTCCACCAAAATAAGCTACTTCCTTCACAAGACTTGATGATATAAATGAATATTTTTTATCAGTCATTAAAAAAACTGTGTCAGTATGTGGGCACATTTCTTTATTTGCCATGGCCATTTGAAGTTCATATTCAAAATCAGTAACAGCACGAAGACCACGTATAATTACATCAATTTTATTTTTTTGAAGATAATCAATTAAAAGTCCGTTAAAATAATCAACCTTTATATTTGTTATATTATTTGTACATTCTTTTATCATTTCAATTCTTTCATCAAGGCTAAAGGTGTATTTTTTTCTTTTGTTTTCCATAACTACAACAAAAACTTCTGAAAAAATTTTTGAAGCTCTTTTAATTATATCTAAATGTCCAAAGGTTATTGGGTCAAAAGAACCAGGATAAATAGCCTTCAAAATGATCACCCTCCATGTGTTGGATCAACTTCAAAGAATGCGGTAAATTTAGGATCAAATAAGAGAGTAACGGTACCAATAGGTCCGTTTCTCTGCTTTCCTATAATGATTTCTGTTTCGTGTGGATCAAGTGTTTTTTCTTTTTTGTAATATTGCTCTCTATATAAGAATAACACCATATCAGCATCTTGCTCTATTGAACCGGACTCTCTTAGATCACTCAGTCTTGGCCTTTTATCTTCACGTTGTTCAACAGCACGAGAAAGTTGTGATAAAGCAATTATTGACACGTCAAGTTCTCTAGCAAGAAGTTTAAGAGACCTAGAAATTTCAGATATTTCTTGTTGCCTGTTTTCTCTATATGATTTTATGCTCATCAATTGAAGATAATCTATAAAGATAGCTTCGATTCCATATTCTTTTTTCATTCTTCTTGCCTTTGCACGAAGTGATCTTGGGTCAAGATTTGCTTCATCGTCGACTATTATATTTGCTTTGTAGAGTTTACCAGTTGCAGTCAACAACCTTTGCCATTCTTCATCGCTCAATGTTCCACGTCTTATTTTTTGAAGTTCAATTAATGCTTCCATTCCAAGGAGCCTTTGTGCAAGCTGCTCTTTACTCATTTCAAGACTGAAAATGCCAACAGGCGCTTTTGCGTGTAATGCCATGTTTTTTGCTATATTAAGTGCAAATGCTGTTTTACCAACACTAGGCCTTGCTGCCAAGATAATAAGATCAGATTTATGAAATCCTGATGTCATTTCGTCTAGTTTTTTAAAACCTGTTGGAATACCAGTAATTAAGCTAGTTATTCCGTCTTTTACCTTCGTTCGTAAATTTTCTAAATTTTCGAAAACTTCATGCAGGATAGTGTCCATCGAAAGGTATGTTTTTGAAGTTTTTGATTCAGCTATTTCAAAAATTACTCTTTCTGCATTATCTAAGATGTCGTCCACATCTCTATCAGACATGGCATCTTCTACTACCTTGGATGCAGCGTTTATGAGTGCCCTCAAAACCGATTTATCCCTAACGATTTGTGCGTACATCTCTGCATGTGCAGATGTTGGTACTATATCTGCAAGCTGTGCAACATAAATTTCTCCGCCTACCATTTCAAGTTTTCCCTTAGTTTTAAGGCGGTCACAAATTGATATTACATCAATTGGAATACCCTCATCGTATAGTTCTTCTATAGCCTTGAATATTTCGGCATGCCTTGGATCGAAAAAATCTCTTGAGCTAACAATTGAAATAATGTTTTCAATTGTTTCGGGATCTATTAATATACTACCTAATATCGCTTGTTCAGCCTCTATACTGTGTGGGGCATTTTTCATACTTTTCCTCCTTTGTTCGAAAAAGATTATACCATAAAAATAAAGCCCCAGATTTTTCAATCTGGGGCCTATTTCTTGGAAAATGGTTCCAAGGGGGGATAGGGGGTCGCTGCTCTGCTTATAAGATAACATAGCAATTGTTACATCTCAACACATCTAAAACAAAGATTAGGTTAAAAAAGTTAAGATTAAGTAATATAAAACATTCTCTAAAAAATGTTAAAATTCTGATATTTTTCTATATTTTTGTGAAAATTTTAATAAAATTCCATTTATCTTCATTAATAAATACGTTAACATATTTATCAGAGAGAAAAACTATTTTGAAAATTGGTTAACAATATCAAATAATAGTTTGGTTGCTTTAACGTCATCTTCGTTATACATTAATATTTCTTTTAGTATTTTTTTGTCTTTTGACTTTTTGTATTCTTCAAATTTTTGTATGACGCTACTCCCATTTAAATTTGTTCTCCACTCAAATCCAAAGTATTTTGCTAGAACTTTTAGCGAGTAAGAAATTGTTGGTATTGCTAAACTATTAGATATTATTTTGTATATATCAATAAATTCAAATTTGACTTTATTTTTCACTTTGTATTTTGTGGCAAGTTTTTTAATTTGAATTGGTTCATAGTTAAAATAATGGTAAATTGGAGCGTTTTGTTTTATTAAAAAGTCTATTAGCTGTAGAAAAGTTTTTTCTTCATCTTCTTTTTTGTAAGAAAAAAATGGAATATATTCATTATCTTTTAAAATTCCAAACAAAAAATGAAAATCGTGATAGCTTTCAATATCTAAGAATATTCCGTTTTTTAATCTTTCAACTTTTGAGATTAAAATAGGCTTATTTTCAATAAAAGCGGTTGCTTGCAGTATTAATCTTTTTCCTTTTTCTCCAAATATATTCTCAACTACCTCTTTGTTTTTTATTAGATCATCTAACGTGAAAATGTTATGCTCAAATAATTTTTCCAGTTTTGCACTACCAATTCCACGAAGTAGTGAAAGATTTTTTTCTTTAATTAGGATGTTTGTGCATTCAAGGTTATATTTGCAAAATTTACATTCGGGGTTTATCCTGGGGCTTATTTCTTTGTAATTTTTTAATTCTTCAACTATATCAATAAAATCTTTTAGATATTTTTTCCAGGGCATTGTTATGTTGTAATATTTGCTTTTAAAGATAACATTTATTTTCTTTTCTGTGTATTTTGAAAAAATATATCCATATGCAGCAGCTTCTATGTAATGATATTGGTAGAGTTTTTTACCATTTCTATGAGAAATGATAAAAATTTCAATGTTATTAGAAATTACTTCTACATTTGAAGCAATAAGCTCAAAATTAAAAAGTCTTGTAGATAAAATTCCCTTTTTAATTTTTCCACCGTTTTTAATTACTTTTTTTGTCTTTTTTTCAAGATAAGGGTCATGAAAAACTTCTTCTTTTGATTCATTAAGGAATTTTTTGGGACAAAATAAAAGGGTTCTGATTTTTGAAACGCAAAATTGCATTATATCCTCCAATCTAAAAAATATTTCAAAAATAATTATATCACTATGTGTTATAATTTTCTTGGAAAAAATTAGGGGAGGTGGGAAAATGGAGTTTATTAATCCAAGTAATGCACCAAAGGCAGTAGGACCTTATTCAATAGCTGTAAAAAGTAATGGTTTTGTTTTTGTATCAGGACAACTTCCAATAGTTGTTGAAACGGGTGAATTGATAAAAGGGGATATAAAACGTGCAACGGAAGTTATTATAAAAAATATGGAAAATATATTAAAAGAAGCAGGAAGTAGCCTTGATAAGTTGGTTAAAGTTAATGTGTATATAAGGGATATGTCAAAATTTTCTGAATTTAATGAAATATATGAGAAGCTTTTAAATGGTCACAAACCCGCAAGAGCGGTAGTTGAAGTTTCAAATCTACCAAAAGATTCAGATATAGAGATAGAGGCAGTAGCGGAGGTATAATATTGAAGGACTTGTATAAATTATTATTAAAAGCATACGATAATGTTGGAAAGTGGTGGCCTGGAACTTCTGAAGAAATAGTTGTTACTGCGGTTTTAACTCAAAATACGAATTGGAGGAATGTTGAAAGAGCACTTGAAAATATTTATAAAAATAAAACTAAAGAAAATTTGCTTGAGTATTTGTATGAATTGCCAGTTGACTATTTAGCAGAGTTAATTAAACCGGCTGGGTTTTATAACTTAAAAGCAAGGCGGTTAAAGAATTTACTTTCATTTCTTAAAGAATATGATTTTGAGCTTTCTAAGATAAAAGGATTAAAAAATCTTCGAGAAAAGCTTTTGAAAATAAATGGAATCGGCAAGGAAACGGCCGATTCCATTTTGCTTTATGCATTTGAAATACCAGTTTTTGTTGTTGATGCTTATACAAAAAGGCTTTTAAAAAGGATGTATGGTATTAATTTGTCAGAGTACGATGATGTTCAAAGTCTTTTCTACGAAAATTATCCTAAAGATGTCAAATTATTTCAAGAACTTCATGGATTGATTGTTGAACACTCTAAAGCGGTTTGTAGGAAAAATCCCATTTGCAGTGAGTGTAAAATTTCCGATAATTGTAAAAAATCTATTTAACATCGCCTCTTCTAACAAATTGCAAAGTAATAGTTGCTACAAAGAATGATGCTATTGAAAAATAAAGTAACGAATCGTATCCTAAAATGTCTATAAAAAATCCTGCAAGTGGAGGTGCAATTATATTCGCACTCATAGAGAAGAAGTAATAAAGTCCGGTGTAACCCCCCAGTTTTTCTTCAGTTGTCATATCTACTACTGTTGGAAGTGAATTTACGTTAACCATTCCCCAACCTATTCCGCCAAGTGCAAAATAGATAAATAATAAACGAGTTACAAGACTTGTATTGTTTATCATATTTACACTTGCAATTGATAAGATTGAAATAAGTATTACTATTGAAAGACCAATTGTCATGGTCTTTTTTCTTCCAATCTTTGCTCCAATGAAACCTGCGGGAATGGAAAAGAGCATAAATGTTAGAGAGAAAAAGCCTAGTATAAATGCTCCTGTACTTTCGCTAATTCCTATTCTAAACTTTGCATAACTTGTAAAGAACGTCTCAAGAGCGTTGTATCCTATAAACCAAAAAAGTATGGAAAGTAAAATCATCAAAAGACTTTTTTCTTTTGATAAAAATACTTCCTTTAGATTTACCTTTAACTCTGAAAAACTTTTTGAAAAGACGTTGCCTATTTTCTTTTTCTTATCTTCTTTAATTTTGTACTTTTCGTCTTCTTTTATAAATACTACAACAAGCATTAGTGCAATTAGCATTATTAGTGCACCAAGCCAAAATGGTAAAGCATAATTTTTGTCATAGAGTGGTTTTCCTGCAAAATATGCAAGAAGTGCGCCAAGCCCGCCCATGAAATTAATTATTCCATTTGCTTGACTTCTATACTTTGGAGGAGTTATATCTGGCATAAGTGCTATAACAGGGGATCTAAAAAGGGCCATAAAAAAGTTCATAAAAATAATATTCAGCATGAAAAACCACAGAAGATGCATTTCTCTAGCAAATGGAATTAATGAGAAAAATAAAGCACCAAGTGGGGCACCAATCAAAATATATGGCATACGCCTTCCAAGTCTAGTTCTTGTTTGATCGCTTAATACACCGATAAGAGGTAACATAAATATGGCAAAAATGTTGTCAATGGTCATTACAAAACCGATACTGGTTGATGAAAGGGAGAAATCTTTTAGAAAAATTGGGATATAGGCGTTATACAACGGCCAGACGATACTTATTCCAAAAAAACCAAAACCTAGTAAAAACAGCTTTTTATAGTTTTTCACACAATCCCCCCTTTGAAAAATTCTATATTATTATATCACAGCTGTGATATAATAATTGTAAACAAGTAAAAAGAGGTGAAAATTATGCTAAATGTAGCATTAATTGCTCATGATAACAAAAAACTTGACCTTGCAATGTTTGTCAAAGAATGGAAAAGTGTCTTTGAAAAATGCAAGCTTTATGCTACAAAAAGTACTGGAAAGATTATTGAACAAAAGATAGGTTTAAAGGTTACAAAGCTTGAGTCAGGTCCGTACGGAGGAGATTTACAGATTGGTTCACTTATAGTAAATGGTGAGATTGATTTTGTTATTTTTTTAAGAGATCCGCTTACCGCACAACCTCATGAACCAGATGTTTCAGCACTTTTGAGGGTATGTGATGTTCACAATATTCCGCTTGCGACAAATCTTGCTACTGCAGAAGGGTTAGTTTTAGAGATAAAAAGAAAACTTGAAGGGGGAGAATAATGGTATTCGTTTTTGATATAGATGGAACACTTTTAAAGAGTGATTATACAGTTTCTCAAGAAACAGTAGTTGCAATTAAAAGTCTTGAAAGAAATGACCACACAGTAATATTTGCAAGTGGTAGAATGCTTGTTTCGGTAAAAAAGTTTTTAAGAAAATTTTTTGGAAAAGATTTTCCAGTTATTGCATACAATGGTGGGATGGTATGGATACCAGAAAAAGGTGTGGTATTTGAAAAAAGTGTAGATTTTGAGTCAACAAAGAAAATAATAGAGTTTTTACGTGGAAAATCTCTACATAGGCAAATATATGTTGATGATAAATTATATGGAGAAGAGGATAATGAATATATAAAGTCTTATGCTAGACATGCAGATGTAGAATATTTTATAGTAGAAGATCTAGTAAAACTATCAAAAGAAAAACTTCCCACCAAAATACTTTCCATAGCAGATGAAAAAGTACTAGATAATGTAAAGGATGAACTTGATAAAATGAATTTAAACGTTGATATATTTAAAAGCATGAATATATTTTTGGATATAGTTCCAAAGAATGTAAATAAGGCAGAAGCCTTAAAGTATTTAATAGATAAGTTAAACTGCAGAGATCAAAAGATAGTTGTTTTTGGTGATAATCACAATGATATTGGAATGTTTAAAATGGCCGATTTTTCAGTGGCAGTAGGAAACGCTATTGAAGAACTTAAAAAGGAGGCAGATTATATTGCGCCATCGAATGATGAAGATGGTGTTTATGTTGCTCTTTCTAATTATTTTTCAGACATTATTTCCGGCTAACATTGCAAAAATACCTTTAGATGAGATATTAAAAGATGTTTCGCTTTTATGCCTTGGAAGCCTTGGTGACCTAACTCTTTCATATGATGCAGGACTTGCTGCAGGGTATCTTTTAAAACAACAAGGATATAATGCGTATGTTGTTGGTGCTTTAGATACATTAAGTAAGGATGACAAGGATCCTTTAAATAGAGTAAATATCTCGGCATTCATTACAGCCCATGTATATTCTCTTTTTGCAAGAGGTCTTGCAACGGCTGGTGTGATTCCAATATTTGATGGTACAATCCTTGATAAGGAAGTTGTTGTGTCTTTGAATACAAGAGATGCAACTTACCCAATTGTTGTTGATAGTGAAGTAAAAAAAACTTTATTAAATGAGTTAGGGTATAAAGGAAGCGTATTTTTAAATGATGAGATTGGAAAATATGTTGATAGTATAAAGTTATCTTGGAAAATAACAAATGTTGATGTGGAAGGTATAAGAAAGAAACTTCTAAAAAATTCAATTGTTAAGCTTTCAGACGAGAAAAAAATACATGTAAATGAACCGTTTATTGAATCTGGACTTTTAGTTTTTTCAGATGACCAAGAGATTTTAAGATTTGCTAAAGATATATTGGATGGATATGAAAACGCACTTGGAAGAAGGCCTTGGTGAGAAAAATAATGGGAGGTGGATTTTGTGTGGGTATACATTAAAAATCTGAAGGATTATATTGGAAAAGAAGTGGAGCTTAGAGGTTGGGTTTGGAGAAGTAGAAGCAGTGGAAAAATTGCATTTATTAATATGAGGGATGGTACAGGAATAGTACAAGTGGTTGTTGAGGCATCTTCAGTTGATGAAGAAACTTTTAAAAATGCAAGAAAACTTAGAATGGAATCATCTTTGATTGTAAGAGGAACGGTGAAAAATGAAGAGAGAGCACCAGGCGGGGTGGAGATTCATGCAAAAGAGGTAATTCCAGTTCAGATTCCAACGGAAGATTTCCCAATTAATAAGCCTGATCATAGTATTGATTATTTGATGGAACACAGACACTTATGGCTTCGCTCTAGAAAACAGATGCATATTTTAAATATAAGGGATGCAGTTTTAAAAGCTATTAGAAAATTCTATTGGGAAAATGATTTTGTTCAGGTTGATACACCTATTTTCACTGGTGCAATCGGTGAATCTGCAGGTAACCTTTTTGAGATAGATTATTTTGACTATGGAAAGGTGTATCTTGCACAAACTGGGCAGCTTTATTTAGAGGCTGCATGTATGGCTCTTGGGAGAGTATTTAATTTAGGGCCGACATTTAGGGCCGAAAAGTCAAAGACAAGAAGACACCTTATAGAATTTTGGATGAATGAAGCCGAGGTTGCATATTTTGAGCATGAGGATAATCTTAAATTGCAGGAAAACCTTGTCAGCTATATAGTAAAATACGTTCTTGAAAATGCAAGAGAGCATCTTGAAGCTTTAAATAGAGACATTTCAAAACTTGAAAAGATTGAACCACCTTTCCCAAGGATTACTTATACAGAGGCTGTTAAAATGCTCCAAAAGAAAGGATATGATATTGAGTGGGGAGACGATTTTGGCGGAGATGAAGAAACGGAAATAGCAAAGCAATTTGATAAACCTGTATTTGTAACACATTATCCAAGAAAGGCAAAGGCATTTTACATGCAGCCAGATCCGGATAACCCAGACGTTGTATTGTGCGATGATTTGATAGCACCTGAAGGATATGGTGAAATAATAGGGGCTTCACAAAGAATTCATGATTACGATCTTTTGGTTGAAAGATTGAAAGAATTTAACCTTCCTGTTGAATCATACGATTGGTATTTAGATTTAAGAAAGTTTGGATCGGTTCCTCACAGTGGGTTTGGACTTGGTGTTGAAAGAACAATTGCATGGATAGCTGGTCTTGAACATATTAGAGAGGCTATACCATTTCCTAGAACTTTATATAGGGTACATCCATAAATTAAAGGGGGAATTTTCCCCCTTTAATTTTACTATCAGAGCATGTAAACTTTTTTGTATTTCTCGCTTATATAATCAATAAAATACTGTGGATTAAGTGTTTCGCCAGTTACCATCTTTATTAACTCCATTGGCTGATATACCTTTCCTTTTGAATGAATTTTTTCTCTGAGCCAGTTTAAAATGGGTTTAAAGTCTCCGTTTCCAACTTTTTGATAAAAGTCTGGAATATCTTTTTTCATTTGGTTAAATATTTGTGCTGCAAAAAGATTTCCAAGCATGTATGAAGGGAAATAACCAAATGAACCGTGAGCCCAATGAACGTCTTGGAGAACTCCTTCGCTGTCATTTTTAGGTGAGATGCCTAAATATTCTTTCATCTTTTCATTCCAAATTAAAGGTAGTTCATCAACATTTATTCTGTCGTTAATCAATGCTTCTTCTATCTCGAACCTTATCATAATATGAAGATTGTATGTTACTTCATCAGCTTCAGTTCTTATTAGTGATCTTTCTACCTTGTTTATTGCTCTCCAGAAATCTTTTATGTCAATTTTTTCAAATCTGGGGAAATATTTTACAAATTTTGGATACATAAATTTCCAAAATTCAAAACTTCGTCCGACAATATTTTCCCAAAATCTTGATTGACTTTCATGTATTCCCATTGAAGCACCGTCACCAATTGGAAGTTCTCTATATTCTTCTGGAATTCCAAGTTCATATAAAGCATGGCCACATTCGTGAATTGTACTGAATATAGAATTTTTTATATCAAACTTATCAAATCTTGTTGTGATCCTAACATCATTGTGAGATATTGAAATTGTAAATGGATGGGCTGAAACATCAAGTCTTGCAGAATTAAAATCATAATTTAGAGCTTTTAAAAGTTCTTCTGAAAGTCTTTTTTGCAAAGTTTCATCGTATTCACCTTTTAAAATTTCAGTATTTGGTTGTTTCCCTTGACTTAATTTTCCTAGGAATTCAATAAGGAAGTTTCTTAATGGAGGAATGATTTCGTTGAGTTGTTTTGTTTTTAATCCTGGTTCATATTGGTCAAGGAGTGTATCATATTTATTTTCTTCATATCCAAGGACTTCTATAACCTTTTTTTCAAGTTCTACAACCTTTTTTAAGTTGGGTTTAAATAAGTTGAAATCTTTTTCTTTTTTTGCGTTTTGCCATGCTTGCTGAGCTTTTGAAGTTTCTATTTGAAGTTCTACAAAAAGCTCTTTTGGAATTTTTTTCATTCTTTCGTATTCTTTTTTTACCAACCTTAATATGGCTTGTGATTCTACATCATTAGGCTGGGCTTTTTCAATTAACTCTTGGGTTTTTTCTGATATAAATTGTTCGAAGACATAGCCTGATATTTCACCAATTATTTGTGCTCTTTTTTCTACTGCATTTGGTGGCATATAGGTTTCCATGTCCCAGTGAAGAAGCGAAAGAGCGCTTTCAAATTTTGAAAGTTTTTTAAGATGATTTTTCAATTCTTGCATATAATCCCTCCAATTAATGTATGTTTTTATACATTTCTGATTGCTCAATTAAGCTTGTAAAACCGGCACTTTTGAGTGCAGAATATAGGGGGTCATTTTCCGGAACAGAAGTTGCAGAAATTATTTTGCAATTTGTCTCTCTTACAAGGTAGTCAACAGCAATTTTTGCAAAAATTTCCCATTCATTATTATGCTTGGTTCCCAAATCTACTATATATGTGCTTTTATCCTCGTTTTTACCCCAGACCAAATATCCTTCTTTTCCATTATGAACCAGCTTTACATAATTGTATCTTCCATCGGCTAATAACAAAGTAATTGGCTCTCTTTGCCAATTAGTGGTTCTGCCGGAGATTTCAAGATTTAGTGATAAAGTATAGACGTACCTTGGTTCAACTTTTATTGCTCTATATTCAATATTTTCAGTTTTTAAATCTTTGTTTACAAGCAAATGTAATTTTCTTTTTTCTCTAAATCCATGTTTTTCATAAAATCTATATGCTCTTTTGTCTTTAGTTATAACTTCCAGTAGGATTTTTTTGATACCTTTCCATTTCAGATAATTTGTTGCGTGTTCCAAGATAAATGAGGCTGTACCTGTACCTCTTTCTTCTTTTACAACACCCATTGCGTCTATTCTTGCGCGGTCTCTTCTAATACTGTTTACAATAAATCCTACGGGTTTTTCACCTTTAAAGAAAATAAAACTATCTTCAAGTGAAATAGAATTTTCCCGTGCATCAAGCTGAAAATTTATTACGTTCCAATTTACTGGTACAGTATAGTCTTCGAAAACTTTGTTAACTAAGTTTACAAAATCGATTAAGGAATACTCATTTAAAGTAAGTATTTTGAGATTCATCTTATCCCCCCTTGGAATAAAACTCTAAAATGCTTTTGACCATATTTTCATCGATTATTCCAATTACTGCAACATTTTCCATACCTGTTGCTTTAGATATAGTTTTTTTATCAGAAAATTCAATTAATGGAACTTTTGAAATATCACATCTTATTTTAATATCTTTTTTTACTCTTTCTCCTGTGTCTTTTGCCATAATTATTAATTTATTTTTCAGTTTTGGATTTTTTATATAATCTCTTATATTATCTTTTCCATATACCAATTTTTTTGCTTTTGATGCAAATCCAAGAAGTGTGAGTATTTTTTGTTCGTTCATGTTTACACCTCCATTGTGTCTGAATCCACACAAGCATAAGCATTGTGATTATGAATAGATTCAAAACTTTCAACTTCGACTTTAAACCATCTAATTTTCTTATTTTCCTTTATTGAGAGCGCGATATCCCTTGCAACATCTTCTACAAATTTTGGATTTTCATATGCTCTTTCAGTAACATATTTTTCGTCAGGTCTCTTGAGAAGGGTAAAAAGCGGCACACTTGCAGAACTTTCTGCTAATTCTATCAAATCTTCAAACCAAATAAGTTCACTTGTTTCAACTTCAATTCTTGCAAGAGCCCTCTGATTGTGAGCGTTATATTTACTTATTTCTTTTGAGCAGGGGCATAGTGTTTGAATGGGAACTTCTACAACGATGTAGAATTCATATTGTTCGTTTGTATCATATGCCTTAAAGCCACATTTGTATTCCATATAGCTTTCAATTTTTGTTACCGGTGCCTTTTTTTGTAGAAAGTAGGGAAACATTATTTCTATAGAAGCACTTTGGGCTTTAAGTGTCTTTTTTAGCTCATCCAAAATTGCCTTTATGTTTTTTGGATCGATTTTAAGGTGGAATTTATTTAATACTTCTAAAAATCTACTCATGTGTGTGCCACGAAAATCTTTTGGAAGGTCAACATACATATTTATTTCAGCTACAGTATGTTGATTTTTATTTTTTTTGTCTAAAACGACAACTGGATATTTTAAGTTTTTAATACCTACGTGTTTTAATGGTACATTTCTTTCATCTCTTTCGCTTTGAACGTCCCTCATACCTACTTCCTTTCTAATAGATATTTTAATTCGTCTAAATTGTTGTTTTCTATGTATTCTTTAAACCTAAGGTCTTTATTTACGTACATTTCATACGCTTTATTTAATTTTTGCGAATATTCAAGTTTGTTATCTAAACTTTTTAAATGAAAAAATGTCAGTAAAAACAAAAAGGCAAAGATGGTTGCAAGTATTAGGTAAAATCTTTGCATAAACTCACCTCTACTTTTGTTTATTTCAACACAATTATATAACATCTTGCCAATTTTTATTAGTTAACTTTCCTTTTTTATTTTAACATAATTTGTGTTAAAATAATTTAAGAAAGAAAATTGTGAGGAGGGATTTGATGTTAAAACTTGCTATACAGAGGTCTGAGCTTGAAAAAAAGATTTCTGTTGCTGCCCAAGCAGTGGGTTCAAAGACAGTAGATCCTATTTTACAATGTTTGCTATTTAAAGTTGAAGATAATTATTTAAATATCTATTCTACAGATATGCAGACATTCGTTGTTTCAAAGCTTAATGTACCTGAAGTAGAAGGTTCAGGACAATTTGCAGTTGATGCAAAACTTTTGGAAGAAATTGTAAAAAATGTTGATAATGATCAAATTATCTTGAATTATGACAATGGTAAATTAAATATTAAAAGTGGGAAGAGCTCTTTTAATATAGCAACTTATTCTGAACCAGAAAAATTTCCAGGTATTGAATTAGAAAACACAGGTATAAAATTTGAGATTGAAACTTCTATTTTGCAAGAAATGATTGATCGAGTAATCTTTTGTGCATCTACTGAAAGTGCTATGAGAGCGCTTAACGGGGTGTATTGGGAACTGAAAGATAATTATTTAAGACTTGTTGCAAGTGATGGTTATAGACTAGCTCTTGTTGAGCAGAAAATTACAGTTGATTCAGATATAGATTTTATTTTGTCACTAAAGAGCATGAAGGAATTAGAAAACTTGATTAAAGAAACAGATGAACCAGTTTTGACTATAAATTTTGATCACAAAAAACTTGCTGTTAATGCCGGAGATGTAACAGTTATAATGAGAGTTGTAGAGGAAGTATTCCCGGATTATAAGCGCGTGCTTCCAAAAGCATTTAAATCTAGAATAGTTTTTAATAAAGATCAATTTTTGGAGAGTTTAAAAAGAACAATGATCATTGCAAAGAGAGGAACGGATAAAGTTCAGTTAAAAGTTTTGGATGATACATTGGAACTCAGTAGTCAAAGCCCTGAATATGGAGAAGTAATAGAAGAAATTCCTATAGAAAAAGAAGGAGAGGATATTACCATTAACTTTAATCCAAGGTTTTTAAATGAAGCGGTTAAAAAGATTGAGGAAGAAGAAGTTGTTTTTAACTTTGTTGATGAACTAAGCCCAATGCAGATAAATTCTAAAAATGTTGGGGAATATCTTTATATAGTTTTGCCTGTTAGGGCATAAGGAGGAGTCAAAAAAGTGAAAAAAGGCTTTACTTTAATAGAACTTTTGATTGTTTTAGCTGTTATTTCTGCATTACTATCTGTTGCAACTCCAGTTGCGCTTAGATCAGTAGCAAAGGCAAAGGCAACTCAAGTTGCAATGAATTTGAGAAATGTAGATAGCGCTCTTGAACAGGCTTTGCTTTTATATCCTGACGAGTTTAATCCTACGGTATTGTCAGGAAAAAATATACTTTTTGAGCTTTACAATAAAGGATTTATTGATGTTGATTTATCTACAAAAGGATATCAGATAGTTTATGATGATAAAGATAAAAAATATTTGATAAAGTATACTAATAATGATATCGATCCATTACTTGTGAAGAGCGCATATCCTGTTGTAAAACAAAATGATGATGGGGAGTTGTATGTGGAGGTTAATTTTCAATGATAGAACTTTTTAGTGTAAGTAAAAGATACAAAAAAGATTGGGTTGTAAAAGATATTAGTTTTTCAGCTTTGGATGGAGAGGTTATTGGGATTATTGGTAGAAATGGTTGTGGAAAAAGTACAATTTTGAAAATGGTTGCTGGGATAATAAAGCCAACGAAAGGTAAGATAAAGCTAAACTCTAATTTAATATCTTATATTCCTGAAAAACCAGTTCTTATCCCTGAATTAACACTTGAGGAAAATATTGGCTACTTTGCAAGTATACGTAATGTTAGCAAGGAAAAGATTGATAAAGAAATAGAATATTTTCAGCTATCATCACATTTAAAGAAAAGGCCAATGGAGCTTTCAAAGGGCTTGCAACAAAGATTATCAATGGCGATAGCACTTTTGATTGATCCTGATATTGTTCTTCTTGATGAACCAACT
The DNA here is from genome assembly GCF_014201655.1 of Thermosipho japonicus. Taxonomy (NCBI): domain Bacteria; kingdom Thermotogati; phylum Thermotogota; class Thermotogae; order Thermotogales; family Fervidobacteriaceae; genus Thermosipho; species Thermosipho japonicus. Next base: position 470,185 of record NZ_JACHEX010000001.1, on the reverse strand, counting down.
AGTGGTCTTGACGCAGAATCAAAAAAATTAATTTTGAATAGGATAAAAGAATTAAAGATGAATAAAAAAACAATATTGTATGTGACCCATGATGATGAGGAGATCGAAAATATTTGTGATAAAGTGTTAATATTAAACAAAGGTGTAAAGGTATTCTTTGGATCGGTCGAAGATTTTTGGATGAAGTATGAAAGATTTGTTTATGTTACCCTTGCAAAGGATAAAGCAACAAAACTTGTGAGAATAGAAGATTTAAAAAATTTTGAAGATATAGTTCATATCAGAAGTGTTGGGATTAGAGAATATTTGGGAGGATTAGAAAATGAAAAGTAATGAAAAAAATGTAAAGTTAACAAAAATTTCTGACGAAGAATTAAAAAATTTTTTAGATATGAAATTTAAAGATTTTTCTGCTGAAGAGGTAAATTTTGATTTGTTTAAAGATGGAGTTAATGCACTAACCTTTCAAATTGAATTTGAGGGAGATGGTACTGGAATTGCACAATTTTACGATATAGATTGGATTAATCGAAGTGCTTGTATAAGGATTTTTTGGGATGAAGCTATTGAAAATGATGTTGAAATTAAAGTTGTAAGGTTGATGTTAAAATATGCTTTTGAAGTTTTGAATTTAAATAGAGTTTATTCAAAGGTGGTTGAGTATAAAAAAGATACTATTTCTGTATTAAAGAAATGTGGATTTTTACAGGAAGGTGTGGAACGTCAGGCGAGGTTTTTCAAAGGAAAGTATTGGGATGTGTTGAGGTTTTCAATGCTTTATGAAGATTATTGGAGAGCAATAGAAGATTTAAAATAGGCCAATTTTGGCCTATTTTTTTTTGAAGATATGTTATAATTATCTCAGGGTGGTGTTAATATGAAGAAAATGGCAACTTTTTTTGATGAAGGGGATAATGGAATTGTCTGTAGACTTTGCCCTAGGCATTGTTTTTTATCTGAGGGACAAATTGGATTTTGCAAAACAAGAAAAAATGAAAATGGAATACTCTATACAATAAATTATGGTGAGATTTCATCAATTGCAATGGATCCAATAGAAAAAAAGCCTTTATTTCACTTTAAACCAGGAAGCGAAATTTTATCTATAGGTTCATGGGGATGTAATTTTTCATGTGGTTTTTGTCAAAATTGGGAAATTTCTCAAGTAAAACCCGCTGTTAAAACTGTTACGCCTTCGCAAATTGTGGAAATAGCAAAAACAAGAAACTCAAATGGAATTGCTTATACTTATAATGAACCTATAGTAAGTTATGAATTCGTTCTTGATACATCTAGAATAGCACATAAAGAAGGATTATACAATGTTCTTGTTACAAATGGGTATATTGAATTTGAACCTCTAAATGTTTTACTTCAAAGTATTGATGCCATGAATATTGATTTAAAAGGGAGTAATGAAGAGTTTTATAAGGAAATTGGAGGAAGTTATAGTCACGTTTTAAAGGTTATAGAAACTGCAAAGAATCGAGGAATTCATGTTGAAGTTACCACACTTGTTATACCTACGAAAAATGATGACGAAAAAGAACTTATTCAAGAATTTAAGGATTTAGCAAAAATTGATAAAGATATACCTTTGCATCTTTCAAGGTATTTTCCGGCATATAAATATGAAATATCGCCCACACCTATTGAAACCTTGGAAAAATTATATAGTATTGCAAAAGAGTATTTAAATTTTGTTTATATTGGTAATATCTTCGATCCAAGATATGAAAGTACTTTTTGTCCAGATTGTGGAACACAATTGATTTACAGAGAAGGTTATAATGTTGATATAAATAACATTACAGAAGGAGGATATTGCAGAGTATGCGGAAGAAAAGTAGTGGTGACATAAATAAATTAACAAAATTATCTTTGGTATCTACAATATTAATTGTAGTAATTGTTGCAATTATTCTTGTTGTTGCAGTATTTTTTAAACCAAACATGAAGTATGAAACTTTTGAGACTTTTTCTTTGGGGACTTACGTTCAACTTAGGATTTCTACTAATGTAAATCCATCTGTTTTATCAAAAGAAATATTTAATGAGCTTGATAGAATAACCAAAAAATTTGATGCGTACAGTGAAGATTCAATTATTTACAAAATAAATCATAGTAATGATTGGGTAGAGGTTGATGATGAAACTTTTGCAATTTTGGATCTCTCACTTCAATATGCAAAAAAGACAAATTTTGCATTTGATCCAACTCTTGGGAGAGTAATTGATTTATGGGGATTTTCAAAATTCTCTGAAAAAGAGGATAGTAGTTTAGTAGTTCCTAGAAAAGAAGATATAGAAGAAGTTTTGAAGCTTTCAGGTGCAAAGCTTGTAGAAATTGATTATAAAAGGAAAGCTGTGAAAACAAACGGAGTTTGGTTTGATCTGGGAGGAATTGTAAAAGGATATGCACTTGAGAGGGCTTATCAAATTGCAAAACAAGCAGATCCAAATTGTACAGGTTTTATTGAAGCAGGTGGAGATATAAGAATACTTGGACCAAAATTTGGTAAAGAATATTGGATTATAGGTATAAGAAATCCAAGAGGTAATGATAGCATAGACTATATATATTTGAAAAGCGGGGCAGTAGCAACAAGTGGAGATTATGAAAGATATTTTATCGTTGATGGGAAAAGATATCACCACCTAATAGACAGTAAAACAGGATATCCTGCAGATAGTGCTATTAGTGCAACGGTTATATCTGATGATGCAATAAAGGCTGATGTATTTTCGACTGCAGCTTTTGTGTTAGGCAAAAAAAATTGGATTTATACAAGGACTATTATTCCAAAGTATGATTCTGAAGTATTTTTAGTTACACCTGAATTTGAGTATTTAAAGACTGATGGCTTTGAATATTATGAAAAAACATATTAAGGAGGTTGTCTGATGAAGAAATTAAAAAGCTTTGGTGGAAAGAATCTTTCAGGTAAGTCTATGAATCAACTACAAAAACTTCAAGAAGAGATGCAAAAAAAACTTCAGGAAGTTGAAGAAGGATTTTCAAATGTAGAAGTAGAAGTTAGTGTTGGTGGTGGAGCCATTAAAATTTTAGCAACAGCTGATAGAAAAGTTAAAGATATTGAAATTGACGAGGATTTATTAAGTGATGGTGAAACATTGAAGGATTTATTAACAGCTGGTATTAATGAGTTGATGGAAAAGATAGAAAAGATAAGGGAAGAGGAAATGGCAAAAGTAACTCAAAACTTGTTACCATTTGGCTTTTGAGGTGAAATTTTGAAAAGAGAAAGCTTTTATTATCTTATATTTGTCAACGTATTAATACTTTTTCTAATCGAGATATTTAAGTTTTTTATTCCAAATGAGGCTGTATTATATCTTATGTTTGGAGCGCAATATGGACCTCTTGTTTCACATGGACAATGGTTTAGAATAGTAACCTCCATGTTTGTTCATGGAGGTTTTATTCATTTAATATTTAATATGTATGCACTGTTTTTTCTTGGTAGAATTGTGGAAAATGTGTATGGAACTGAAAAATTTTTGACGTTTTATTTTTTAAGTGGAATTGTAGGAAATTTAGCAACTCAAATTTTTTATTATAACTCATTTTCCGTGGGGGCCAGTGGAGCAATATTTGGTCTAATTGGTGTTTTATTTGCCGCAGGTTTTAGGAGGGATACTCCTTATTCACTAAAGCCTATTACTGGAAGTGCACTTTTGCCAATGATTATTATTAATATTATTTTCGGTATTATGCCGGGAACTAATATTAATAACGCAGCACATATTGGTGGATTTTTAACTGGGATGTTATTGGGATATGTGATTCCACTATATGATTATTCCTGGAAGGTAAGAAAAATTTGGAAAGTTATAATGTGGATTTTAATTTTGGTTGTTGTTGTATCATATATTTCTCTCATAATTTGGGGAGTGATAGGATGAAAAAAATTTTTTTGTGGTTTTTTTTCGTATTGCCATTATTTTTGTTTTCTGAGGTTGTACTAATTTATCCGAATTATGGAGTGTTAGTAAAACAGATAAAAAACGGAGAAGTTATACCTTCTAATTGGGAAATTTTGGGCATGGAATCATCTTGGTACGTTAAAACATATGAATATGTTGAAAAAGTTAAACTTGTTGAAGATGAAGATTTTGTATTAAAAGACTGTGAATTAAGAGATGGGATTTTTATTAGTAAGGATGGTAAAAAATATAAGTTTATTAATGATAGACTTTTTGAAATAATTCAAGAAAATAATGAAATCAGAAGAATATTTATAGATTCAAGCCCTTCTACAGCAACATTTACGATTGATGGTGGTTTTCAGTTTTTCTATATATTGAAAGAAAATGAGATGTATCAATTTCTAAAATTATATGCAGATATTGACGAAGGTTTTGTAATAGTAGTTTCAGAGCCAGAAACTAACTATTATACTACATCAACCCGTGCTATGCTTTATGAAAAAGAAATCTACAATGTGCAAGGCAAAAAGATTTTTACTCTTGGAAATATGAAAGATTTAAAAAAGAGAAAAACAATCCTTATGGATAAATTTTCGATTGAAAGAAAAGATTACAATTTTGTATCAATAAATGGATATAATTCAGTTGACTGGCAGCCATGTCAAAGAGTTGTATATGTTAAGTCTCCAAAACAAATTCCTTCTGGTCAAGTTCAAATTTGGTCGAGTTTATCGGGAAAAGAAGTTCCAATAGATACTACAATAATTAAAGATGTTGATGAAGAAACGGAGATTTTCCTTGGCCCGTCGTGGGAAAATTGGTATAAATGGAGTCTAGATAGCTCAGTTGCATTTGCAAATAAAAGAAAAATTACGGCTACTTTGTATTTGAAAGGAAGAGGTGAATATAAAATAAGAATAAATGGAAGAAATATTAATAATCTAAAAACAAATGCTAAAATTGTTGAAAAAAAGCAAGACTATGTAATTTTATTATCGCATAACACACAGACAATACATATTGAATATGATGAGGATAGGGATTAATTTTTCATGGCGATGCTGTCAATAAACACTAATGTATCAAACACTCTAAGATAATATTTATCACTGTTGTTCCAAAAATTTAGAGCCTTTATTATGTTGTAATTTGTAATGTTTTTCATGATGAGGTATAAATATCTATAGGCTATCCTTATTTGAAGAGCTGGGAATTTAATTAGATCATCGTGTGATATTTTTGAAAGAATATGTTTTATTTCCGGGAAAAATAGTGCAACATAGTCGGTTGCTGATTCGTGTAATTGGCAGTAACCAACTGCGTGACCACTATCACCATACAAATTTTTAAATCCACTTTCTGAGACTATAACTGCCACAAATACTTGATAAGGAACTTGTGGAAATTTTTCGTATTCTTCAGCAACTGTTTGTGCAATTACTTTTGCTCTCTCATCGTTTACTCCATAGTATTTAGCAATTTTAAAAGTATAATTATATGCATCTGTGTAAAGATTACCAAATAATATACCTGCACTTAGAATTAATAAAAGGGTGAATAACAATCTATTTTTCATAGTTTCTACCTCCATTTAATTTTGTTATTGCAGAGTAATTATAATATAAAATAGATTTACAATTGTTTATATAAGAAAACAAATTGAGAACAATTTAAATACAAATGTTAACTAAAATGGCGGAGAGGTATGATATAATTAAGATATGAAAAAAATAATAACAATCTCACTTATTTTTGTTGTCGTTTTGTTACATGCAGCTCATTTAGTTGAAGTAGATACAGTTACATCAACAGGGGTTATCTTGATTGTTAAACCCTATTATGATGCATCGCAAAAACCAAAAGTTTATCTTTATGGACCAACAGGTTTTATTAGGGCAAAATATAAAGGTGATGACTCTTATGGATTTGAAGATGGACTTTTTAGGTGGGTTATACCAATAATAGTTGGTAAAAATAAATTTGGGCAGACTGTTTTTGGTACAATATCAGGTCCTATATTAGATCTGTATCAATATAAAAAGAATATTTCGATTAAAGTAGTAACTAATCCTGAAGATTTATCTTTAAATGTGAAAGTTTCTACAGATTATCAGCTTATTTCTGGCACGATTGATGGAAAAAATATGATTTTGTTTAAAACAAGTAAAGGATATGTATTATATACGAAGGAAAAGAGAAATGAATTAAAAAATGTACTTTCGCTAAAAATAAAACTTCCAAGTGGAAAAATCAAAACAATTTCGTATGATTTATTTACTTTAAATGGTTTTACTACGTATTTACGAGGGAATTTTACTCCGTATGTGTCAACTATAATTGCTACTCATATTGTTCAAAAAGGCGAAACATTGTGGGAAATTGCAAAAAAATATGGTGTGAGGACAGCAGATTTACAGATAATTAATAACCTTGAAAATCCTGATAAGATTTATTCAGGTATGAGGTTGAAGATAGGGACAGTGCAATTTACCGAAGGGTTGACTAGTATTGTTGTTAATCTTTCAACATCGAGATTGGCTGTTTACTATGCAGGAAAACTTGTAAAAGTTTTTCCAGTAGCAATAGGTAGAAGTGATTCTATGCCTCCTGGGATATACTGGATTTTAAATAAACAAATTGATCCAGCATTATACTGGTATGGAGAGTATATTCCACCACGTTCCCCAATTAATGGTTTAGGTACTCGTTTTTTACAACTTTCAAATCCAACCTACGGTATTCATGGAACAACTAAGCCTTGGGAAATTGGAAGGAGAATATCTCACGGTTGTGTAAGGATGTTTAACTTTGATGTAGAAGTATTGGATGCATTTGTGGACTTGGGTAGCCCTGTTTTAGTAATAAAAAGTTTTGAGAATTTTCCTGAAGACATTTCACAGATACCAGAGTTTTTATCATTCAAAGAGAAAATAAAAAATAAGGAAGGTGAAAGCTCATGAATATTGTAATAACGGGTTCAAATAGAGGTATAGGATATGCATTATTACAGGAATCTTTAAAAAGGGGTCATTTTGTTATAGCTGCTACTAGAAAACCAGAAATGATAAAAATTGATAATAATAAGGTTAGTATTTATTTTCTTGATTTACTTGATAAAGATTCAATTGAAAAATTTGTTGAAACACTTTCAGTAAAAGTTGATGTTTTGATTAATAATGCAGGAGTTTTGTATAAAGATAGTTTTGAAAACCTTGAATATGATTATTTTCTTAATACATTCAAGGTAAATGCTTTGGGACCTTTATTTTTGAGCCAACGGCTATATAAATCTGGTAAATTAAAAAGTGGCGGGAAAATTATAAATATTAGCTCAATTCTTGGCTCAATAGCTCTTTTGGGAGGTACTACAAGTTACTCTTATTCAGTTTCAAAGGCTGCTTTAAATATGGCTACAAAGTTACTATCAAGTAAGCTTAAGGATATTAAAGTCATATCTGTACATCCTGGATGGGTAAAGACAGATATGGGAGGAAAAGAAGCTCCTGTAATGCCTGAAGAGTCTGCAAAGGGAATTATAGATATTGTTGAAAATGTAGAAGAGAGTGGAGTCTTTTTGGATTATACGGGGCAATCACTTCCATGGTGAGGCATACTTATTAAAACCACTGAGCTTCTTGGTTCTGCAGTATAAACAAATCCAACTTGCTTGGGTGAGTCTAGAAAATCGTACGGTGAAGGTTTAGCTGTATCTACAACTCTATACCATGTCTTCCCATGTAGAATTGGAAGTGTAAAAGTTAATGGTTCTCTCCACTGATTTAGAATGACAAATATGTCATTATCTTCTTTTGCATCTTTACACAAAAAATCGCTACCGCTTATCATGAAAGCTATTGAGTGTGAATGATATCCCCAATCAGGTTGGAAAGGTTTTACACCATGCCAAGAAATATCTGCTATACCATCTCCTGTAAGATCTCTACCGGTGAAGAAATGTTTTCTTCTTAATGCATGATGTTTTTTTCTAAATTCAATCATTTTTTTGAAAAATCTAAATATATCTTGGTGTTTTTCTTTAAAAGTCCAATCAAGCCATGTTTTTTCATTATCTTGACAATATGCGTTGTTGTTTCCATATTGTGTTCTATAAATTTCATCACCCATTAATATCATGGGAGTTCCATGTGATACCATTAGAATGGTTATAAAGTTTTTCACTTGTCTTTTTCTTATTTCGTTAATTTTAGGATCATCAGTTTCTCCTTCAACTCCATAATTATAGCTGAAATTTTCATTGGCGCCGTCTTTATTATTTTCACCATTTTCTTCGTTATGTTTATAGTTGTAACTTACCAGATCTCTCATTGTAAATCCATCATGGCATGTAATAAAGTTTATACTTGCGTGCGGTCTTTTTTTACTGTAAAGGTCTTGACTACCAGTAATTCTTTTTGCAAGTTCTACTAATACTCCTTCGTCTCCCCTTACAAATTTTCTTACCGTGTCTCTATATTGTCCATTCCATTCAGCCCAACCTTCTGGAAATTCCCCTAAAAAGTAACCACCGGCAGCATCCCAACCTTCTGCAATTAGTTTTAAACCATGCAATATGGGATCTTCGGCTATATCTTTAAGGAGTGAAAAATCTCCAATCCATCTTCCGTCTGGGGTTCGACCTAAAACGGCTGCCAAATCAAATCTAAAACCATCTACATGCATTTCAGTTGCCCAGTATCTTAAACTGTCTATAATAAGTTCTTTAACTACTGGATGATTACAATTTAAGGTATTTCCACATCCTGAATAATTAAGATAGTATCTTTTGTTATTAGGATCAAGCATATAGTAGATTTCATTATCAAATCCCCTAAAATTTAATGTGGGGCCTAACTCATTTCCTTCACCAGTATGGTTGTATACTACATCCAAGATCACTTCAAAACCATTTTTGTGAAGTTCTTTTACAAAGTCTTTAAATAAGAACACCTGTTCACCTAATTTAAGACCAACAGAATAGTTTCCAGTAACGGCAAAAAAACCGAGGGGATTATATCCCCATATATCCTTTAGTCTTTCGCCAGTGATTGGATTTATCCTATCTATTGAATTAACGTTAAATTCAAAAATAGGCATTAATTCAATGGTTGTTACCCCCAATTCTTTCAAGTGGTCTAGTTTTTCGATTATTCCCAAAAATGTTCCAGGGAATTTTACCTTTGAAGTGGGACTTATCGTAAAGAGCCTTACGTGCATTTCGTATATTATAGTGTCTTCCCATGGAATATGAAGTTGTTTATCGCCTTTCCAATCATATTTTGAATCATCTATTACAATTGATTTTGTTGGACTAATTGCCGAATCTTCTTTAGAGAAAGAAAGATCTCTTAATGGTGAATTTATATCGTAACCGTATACAGAAGAAGAATCCCAATCAAAGGAACTAGAAATGGCTTTTGCATATGGATCAACCAATAACTTGTGGTGGTTAAATCTTTTTCCATTTTCTGGATCATATGGTCCGTATACTCGCCAACCATAGTATTGGCCATGACCAACTCCATATACATATATATGCCATATATCTCCCGTTTTATTGTAATTAGGATCAAGTTCAAATCTATGTGAAGGTGTTGCATCATAGTAGTTTTGATATAATTCTAGTACTACTTTTTCTGCATGACGTGAAAAAACAGCAAAATTAACCCCGGTGTCGTCCGGGGTTGCACCTAATCTTGGATATCCTCTTTTTGTTTTTAATTTAACACTTGAATCAGGGTTATTATATTGCAAAGGATAGTCTGCCATATTACTCGTAAATTATCTCATGAGAAAATTCTGGTACAACTTGTTTGAGCATTGCTGAAACTGCACAATATCTTTCCTGTGAAAGATTTACAGCTTTTTCAACCTTATCTTTTGGAGGTTCACCATTGAATTTAAATAAGTATTTTAAGTGTATTTTAGTGTATACTTTTGGATGTTCTGTCGCCAATTCATATTCTACTTCCAGTCTAAATGATTCAAGAGAGTCTATAACTCTCATTTTTCTTAGCAAAGATACAACATCCATGCCGGTACAGCCCATAAGAGAGTATAGAATAAGTTCTTTAGGCCTTGCTCCGGCATCTTTACCACCGACAGTATCATTTGCATCGAGAATTAAATCATGCCCTGAAGTAGTTTTGCTGTAGAATAGCATTCCAGAATACCAGTTCATTGATGCGCTTGGCATAGATTTTCACTCCTTTCAAAAATATTATACCACCATTTTTCCTGATATAATCAAAATACCAAGAATTATTAAAAAAACTCCACCAAATATTTTTAAAATCTTTTCCCATTTAGGTGTTCCAAAACCACCTGTAAGTAATTTGGATATTGGTGCGCCAATTGTCAAAAAAGGTAAAGAAATACCCAAAGAGTATACAAATAGAAGAGCCCCACCCTTATACGGGTTGACGGTTGTTGCTATAGTCAAGATTGATCCTAAGATTGGACTGCTACATGGAATCCAAATTAAGCCTATAGCTGCCCCCATAAGTATTCCAGTTAAAAGACTACCACCTTTAAAATTCCAGACATTAATTTTCTTTGGTTTTACTATTTCTTTATTAGACATATATAGTATTCCCATTACAATGATAATTGTACCTAAAATATAATTTATAACTGTTCCGTATTTTGAAAAGAAAATTCCAAATACAGAAGAAAAAATACCAATAATTGAAAAAAATATTGAAAAACCAATGAAAAATCCAAAAAGCTTTAAAAATTTATTTTTTGCGGTAAACAAAACACCTAAAAAGGCAGGTATTAAAGGCAGAACACATGGGCTAAAAAATGATAATATTCCATGCAAAAAAGCGATCCAAATACTTACGTCTTTATAAAACATATATTAACCACCTACTCATTTACAAAAAGAATTCTAAAGGCACCTGATTGTTTTAATTTTTCTAAATCTTCATTAGAATAAACTAGGTAAACAGTACCTTTTTCAATTTTTTGATCGCTTGTATATTTTTTTGCATTTTTGTCGTGTGCTAATACAAAATCAGCATCGTTGTTTGATATGTTTATAACCTTTGTTTTAGGATTGAATGATTCTTTGTTATTAAGAAAGGTTTGAAAATCCTCTCTATAGTCTTCGTATACGTATTTAAGTATGTAATTTAAAGCGTTTAGAAAATCTTCAAGAGGCATAAATCCAGGTACCATTGTTATACCAGCATCTTTATACCAAAAGACAAATGTAGGAGTTCCTCTTACACCGAAAGCTCCAAAAAGTTCATTGTTGGTATATTCATTTTCAAGGAATGTTGTTTTATTGTTGTTCGACTCAACTTTTACAAAGGTGTAGTATAATTTTAAAAGTTCTTGAAATTTTTCATCAGAAAGTACTTCTGATTCAAATTTTTTACAATAAACACAACTTGGTGAAGAAAAGTATATTATTAATGGTTTGTCTTCAATCACTGAAATTTTGTGTGCAATCCCTAAATCATACATGGTATAATCATACGAAAAAGAAATCATAGCAGCTAATACTAAAAAGATAAAGATAAATTTTTTCATATTTTAACCCCTTTTCACTTTTAATTTTTTCATCCCGATTTTTTTGAAAAATTTAATTAAAGGGCAGTTAAACTTAAATTTAAAAGCCATATATATCACCTCTTTAATTTTAAAAAGGCAGGTGTAACACCTGCCTTGATTAATTTATACCTAGTAACCTATCAATTTTAGCTTTGTCAAAACCGACTACTACTTGATTTCCAATCTCAATGACCGGTACGCCCAATTGTCCGCTCTTTTTATACATTCTTTCTGCAGCTTTTTGATCTTTTGATACATCGTATTCTTTGAATTTTAATCCAAGTTGTTTAAAATAATTTTTTGCTTTTCTACAATAAGGACAGGTTGGAGTTGTATAAACAACTATCTTTACGTGTTGCATATCTGCCACCTCCAATTAGAAATATTTTTTAGCGGCATGTTCTACTGCAATTGCGCCATCTGCGGCAGCAGTAACAATTTGTCTAAGATTCTTTTCTCTTACATCACCGACTGCATATATTCCTGGTACATTAGTTTCCATGTTTTCGTCTGTTTTTATGTAACCGTATTCATTTATATCAACAATGCCTTTTAGTAGATCGCTTTTTGGTACAAGACCAACGTATATGAATACACCTTCTGCCTTTATAACTGTTTCTTCGCCAGTTTCATTATTTACTACAACAACCTCTTCTACTTTATCTTTACCTCTAATTTCTTTTACAAGTGAGTTTAAAATAACCTTTACGTTTTTGTTTTCTAACAATCTATCTTGGAGAACTTTTGCAGCAGTAAGGTAAGGAAGATTTTGAACCATTGTTATACTTTTTACCATCTTTGCTAAAAAGTGTGCTTCATCACATGCACTATCTCCACCACCGACAACAACAACATCTTTACCTGAAAAGAGATAGCCATCGCAAGCTGCACAGTATGTAACACCTTTTCCTCTGAATTTTTCTTCACCAGGTACTCCAAGTTTTCTTGGAACAGCTCCAGTTGCGTAAATTAATACCTTACCTTTGACCTTTTTACCATTGTCTAATTCAACATATTTATATTCATTGTCATATGATATTTTTAATACCTCTGCTGTAATTATTTCTGCTCCAAATGTCTTTGCATGTTCTGCAAATTTTTCTCCTAATTCGCCACCTTCGATTCGTATAAAACCTGGCCAATTTTCAACAACATGTGTTTGTGTAACAGCACCGCCTTCAAGTGCCTTTTCAAATACAGCTGCGGAAAGTCCAGCACGTCCTGCATATATAGCGGCTGTTAAACCAGCTGGTCCTCCACCTATTATTAAAATATCGTAATAATCTTTAGGTCCTGTGGATATATTTCCTAGATCAAAGTGAACCATATTAGTTCACCTCCTTATTTAATTGCTTTCAAGACTTCTTCAAGATATTGTGGTTCTGGGTATGCCCCTATGAAGAATGTATTTGGATTTCTATTAATTACAATGTGTGGAACTGAAGAAACTCCAAATTCATTACTTAAGTCAAAGAATTCGTTTGCTTCAATCATTTCTGCTTTGATAAGTGGATTAACAAGTGCAAAGTTATGTGCTGTGAGAACTGCACGTGGACAGTATGGACAAGTTGGAGTTACAAAAACACTGATTTTAACTGGTTTGTCAATTGCTTTTAGTTTTTCAATTGTATCTGGTGAAAGTTCTGGTTTTGCACCTTTTCCAAAAGTAACTATATCCTGTACTAAAGTACCAAATTCGTGACCTGATGGAATTCCATAGAATCTTACACCTTTATCTTCTCCATCTTCTAGTGTAAGAATAAGAGCAGGAGTCATCTCAACTTCATATTTTTCTGCCAAATCTGCGTTTTCTTTAACGTTGTACTTTTCAATGATAATTTTGTCAGAAAGTTCTTTAAGTTCATCTAAGATTTGCTCTTCAAGATCGCAGTACTCACAGTTTTCTTTCGAATCTCCGAAATAAATGAGTTTTACCTTGTTTTCAAGTTCCTTTGAGAATAAGTCTGTTAAATATTCCCTGTCTTTTGCTGATAAAAGTGCCATAAATAAACACCTCCAAAAAATTTTTTATTATTTTCCCATCTTGGGTACAACCTTATTATACACTATATTATTAAAATTAGTCTAAACTTAATGTAACATTTTCAGACAAATTTTGTCGGAATTAAACTACCAAATATATAGACTTGATTTCTGGAAAAAAGTTCTAAGTTAAATTTACAATTTGAGTTCTTTAGAATTGAATTTTTTATATAATTGTGGTAATATAATTGATGCAAGGAGGCGTGCACCGAACTGGCTAAGGGGCCGGTCTCGAAAACCGGTGGGCAGCAATGCCCTTGTGGGTTCGAGTCCCACCGCCTCCGCCAAGTTAGAAGGCAGGTTTTCCTGCCTTTTTGTTTTTGTAGTATAATTGTTTTTGAAGAATAAAAAAATGGAGGAATAAATATGGAAAAGAAGATTAGCAGTAAAGAGATATTTAAAGGTTCGCTATTACATGTAAAAAAGGATGAAGTGATGCTAGAAAATGGCAGAAAAAGTTTTAGAGAATATGTTTTGCATCCAGGTGCAGTTGCAGTTGTTCCAGTTTTGGACGATAATAAAGTTGTGCTTGTAAAACAATTTAGATACCCTATTGGTAAAGAGCTTTTGGAAATTCCGGCAGGAAAATTTGATTTTAAAGATGAAGATCCATTGGAATGTGCCAAAAGAGAATTAAAAGAGGAAACTGGGTTTGTTGCAAAAGCTTATCTTTATTTGGGATATATTCACACAACCCCGGGATTTTCAAACGAAGTTATACATCTTTATCTTGCAAGAGATCTTGAAAGTGGTCAGTCTAGCCCAGATGAGGATGAAATAATTGATGTCCAAATAGAGGATTTTGATACAGTTTTGCAGAAATGTATAAATGGTGAAATAACAGATGCTAAAACTATAGCAGGTATTTTTAAAGCATATTTTATGTTAAGGAGTGAAAATAATGGTTAAACTAAATATTAATGGAAATTTTGAAACATTTGAATCTTCAAAATACAAAAATTTTGGAGAACTTTTAGATGAAATTGTAAAAAAATATAAAGGAATGGTATTAAAAGAAGTAAAGATTAATGATAAAGATGTACCAATAAATAGAATTGATGAGCTTAGAGATGCAATTTTAGATGAAGATTTAGAAATAAGCGTTCAATTTGTTCCATTACAAGAATTTTTTATATCAACATTAACGGATGTGGTAGATTATATTTCTAACATAGAAAAACTTCTTGAGAAAGTTTCTTCTAATGTTCTAGTTGGAGAAAGTGAAGGGTTTAATAATATTAAAGATTTGGCAGAAGGAATCTCAGCTATGGAAAATTTAAGAGTTAATTCTATAAAAATGACGGGATATGCACCTTCAGATTTTGAGAACAATATAGATGAAAAACGGATTACCGAAATACTTACAGACTTTGTTACGGCTTTAGAAACTAGAGATTTGATAGAATTATCCGATCTTCTTGAGGAAAAAATTCCACTTGTATTGGAGTATTATAGAAATTATTTTATGAATGTATTAAATGTATTAAAACAGAATAATTAAAGGAAGGTGAAACAATGGATTATACAGAACAAATGGTAAAAACCGCAAGTCCAGCAAAATTAATAGAGATGTTGTATCAAAGAGCAGTAGAACTTTTGGATATGGCAGAAAGAGATGTTAAAAATAAAGAGTATGTAAAAGCAAATGAAGAAATTCAAAAATGTCAGGATATTATTACTGAATTAAACCTGTCTTTGGATCTTGAAAAAGGTGGAGAAATTGCAAAAAATTTAAGAGCATTGTATACCTATATGTTTAAAACTCTTGTTGAAGCAAATACGAAGAAAGATGTTAAAAAGATTAGAGAGGTAAGAGGTTATTTAAGTGAGCTTCTTGAAACTTGGAGAGAGGCAATGAAAAATGTTGGTAATACTGCAAGTAAAGTTCCTGATCCAAATAGGCCAAGGTTGAATGTGAGTTTGTAAAAAGGAGTGAAGCCATATGAAGTTATTATCCAATTTGTTTTTTGTGGGGGCAACGATAGTTTTCTTGATTTCTATAATATTTTTTGAGATAGGACTTAGGGCGATGAGAAGAGAAAATGAGAAAAAGACAAAAGAAAGTAATAGATTAGGAATAAGGTTTTTGATTTTGAGTGGAATTTTATTTGGACTTTCCGGATTAACAGCATTTTTTGTGTAGAGTAAAAAATGGAGCGCATTTTGCGCTCCATTTTGTTTACATAAGATGAACTATTATACCACTCTTTAGTTTTGGTTCAAACCACGTTGATTTTGGTGGCATTATTTTCCCTTCATCTGCTACTTGAAGCAGTTCTTCTATTGACGTTGGATAGAGAGCAAATGCAACTGTATATTCTCCACTGTCAACTAGTTTTTGGAGCTCTTCAACTCCTTTAATACCTCCAACGAAATTAATCCTTTTATCAGTTCTTGGATTTTCAATACCAAGAATTGGGTTTAAAAGATTATCTTGCAAGATTGCAACATCTAAGGAAGATACTACATCATTTTTATCAAATGTTCCTTCCTTTGCGGTTAGCTTGTACCATTTTCCATCTAGATACATTCCAAATTCATGTTTTTTTTCAGGCTTAAATGGAGAGTTTGGAGCATCTTCGATATCAAATTTTTCTGAAACTTTCTTTAAAAATTCTTCTTTGGAATTTCCGTTTAAATCTTTAACTACTCTGTTATAGTCAAGAATGTGAAGCTGACTGTGTGGAAATAATACTGCTAGGAAGAAATTGTATTCTTCTTCACCGGTGTGATTTGGATTTTCTTTTGCAAGTTCTTCAGCAGCTCTTGCAGCAGCAGCAGCTCTGTGGTGACCATCTGCTATGTAGAAAGCATCTACACTTTTGAATGCATCAACGATTTCTTTTATTTCATTTTCGTCTTTTACTACCCATAAAGTGTGGTGTATGCCACTTTCATCGGTGTAATCATATTCTGGCTCTTTTGTAGTGTGTTTAATGATTAATTGATCTATTTCTGGTCTTGAGCGGTACATTAGAAATACTGGTCCAGTGTGTGCTTGCATTAATTTGACGTGTCTTGCCCTTTCGTCTTCTTTATCTTTTCTAGTAAGTTCATGTTTTTTTATTTTTCCTTCTCTATATTCTTGAGTTGAAAAGGTTGCATATATACCTATCTGTGAATATCCTTTCCATTCTTCTTTATAAACATAGATAGCTGGTTTGTCTTCAAGAATCATAACTCCTTCTTTTTGAAAGTTTTCTAAAACTTCTTTACCTTTTAGTATTACTTCATCTGAGTGCGTGTTGACTTCTCCATCAAAGTTTATTTCTGGTCTTGTAACTTTGTAAAATGTATAAGGGTTTCTTTCAGCTTCTTTTCTTGCCTCTTCAGTTGAAACTACGTCGTATGGTTTTGCAGCAACCTTATCTATCATGTCTTTTCTTGGTCTTAATCCTCTAAATGGCCTTACTACCATTTTTCTACCCCCTTTGTAATTTTTTCAAAATGATTTTAACATATGGGAATATGGCTTTCAATTTTAAAAAAAGCTAAAATAAAATAATGAGTTATTCATATCACTTGAATCCTTTTTTATGCTTTTTTATAATCAAAAAAAGGTCCTAGTTTTTAACTAGGACCATCCAAATTTATATCTTTCCCTCTTGTACCAAATAGCATGCAACATAATGGTTATTTCCTATATCTTTTAGTTGAGGGTGTGGTTCATTTTTACATTTTTCCGTTCTAAATGGACATCTATCATAGAATCTGCAGCGAGGGAGTGGATTTATTGGTTTGCTAACGCTACCAATTATATTTGGTTCATCTTTTTTATGTTCAGGATCAGGTACTGGCACTGCTGTAAGAAGTGCTCTTGTATAAGGATGCATTGGATTAAAAAGTAACTCTTCTGTTTCAGCATATTCTACTATTTTTCCTAGATACATTACTGCAATTTTATCACACATGTATCTTGCCACGGCAAAATCGTGAGTGATATACAAATAGCTCATGTTGTATTTTTCTTGCAAATCCATTAATAGGTTCATAACTCCTGTTCTAACAGATACATCAAGCATTGAAGTTGGTTCGTCTGCCACTATGAATGTTGGGTTTAGTACCAGAGCTCTAGCTATTGCTACTCTTTGTCTTTGACCTCCTGAAAGCTCATGGGGATATCTCCATAGAAAACTTGAAGGTGGTGTAAGTCCAACGTCTTGAAGCAATTTTAAAACTTTCTCTTCTCTTTCTTTTAAATTTCCAATATTGTGGATGTTAAGTGGTTCAGCAATAATATCAAAAATTGTCATTCTTGGATTTAGTGATTCATATGGATCCTGAAAAATCATTTGTACCTTTTTATGATATTCAAGCTTTGATTCATATTCACTAATTTCTTTTCCATCAATATAGACTTTTCCGTCGGTTGGTTTTTCAAGACCTACGATTACTTTTCCAGTTGTAGTTTTTCCACATCCTGATTCACCGACAAGCCCAAGTGATTTTCCTCTTTTTATTTCAAAAGATATATCATCAACAGCGTGCACATAATGTTTTACACGAGAAAAAAGACCTCTATCTGCAGCAAAGTACTTTTTTAGATTTTCAATCTTTAAAATTGTATCAGTTTTATAGATTGTTTTTTGCATTATCTCTCACCTCTTTTGTTAATGGATACCAACATGCAACATAATGACCTTTTTCAATTTCCCTGTATTCAGGTTCTTCTTCTTTGCATTTTTCTGTTGCAAAGGGACACCTTGGAGCAAATCTACATCCTTTTGGAGGATTTAAAAGATTTGGAGGTTCTCCTGGAATAGTTAAAAGTTTTTTCTTTTCTCCAATTGTGCTTGGAAATGCGTTCATCAATAAGAAGGTGTAAGGGTGCATTGGATTTTTAAAGATTGTGATTGAATCTGCAAGTTCTACAAATTTGCCTGCATACATAACAGCTATTTTATCACTAACTTCCGCAATTACGGCTATATCATGAGAAATATAAATCATTGCCATATTAAGTTTTTCTTGAATTTTTTTCATTTCTTTCAATATTTTATCTTGTACGATAACGTCCAATGCAGTTGTTGGTTCATCTGCAATTATTACTTTTGGATCACAAGATAAGGCAAGTGCAATTACTGCTCTTTGCTTCATTCCACCACTGTATTGATGTGGATATTGTTCCATTCTTTTTGGGTCAAGACCTACCAGTTCAAATAATTCTGCGACTTTTTCTTTGGCTTCATCTATTGTTTTTTCGGGATAATGTGTTAGTATAGCCTCGACAATTTGATCACCTACTTTGTATACAGGGTTTAATGAATTCATTGCAGCTTGGAAAACCATCGCAAGACCTTTCCATCTATATTTTCTCATTTCATTTTCTGGTAATGAAACTAGGTCTACCTTTCTTCCATTATCATCTTCAAAGAAGACACTACCGCCTCTGAATTCTCCATTTTCTGGAAGGAGTCTTAACATTGTCATAGAAACGGAAGTTTTTCCACAGCCAGATTCACCGACAATTCCTAAACTTTCTCCTCTATCTAAAGTGAAACTGATTCCATCAACTGCTTTTACATATCCCATTTTTGTTTTATAGTGCATTTTTAAATCTTTAACTTCTAATAATGCCACGTAAATCACCTCTTTCTAAGTCTTGGATTTACAATTTCTTCCAGACCTCTACCCAAGAAATAAAACCCTGAGCAGAATATTGTAATTATTAAACCGGCTGGGACCCATAGCCACCAATATGAACCTATATTGCCTGATGATAGATAACCAGAAGTCCAAGCAGTATTTATCATGATACCCCAACTAATTCTTATTCTTAGAAGGCCAAAGAAACTCAAAGAAGCTTCTGAAAAAACTGCTCCTGTGACATTAAACATCATGTAAAGGAAAGAAAGTGGCATAACATTAGGAATTATATGGTTAAAGATAATATATCTGTTTGAAGCTCCGGCAACTTTTGCAGCTTCTATGTAAGGTTTTACTTTAATTGTAAGTGCCTGAGCTTTTATAACCAATGTAATTCCTCCAAAACCACCTAAAAGTCCAAGAATTAGAGCTAGCCAGAAAAGATTGAGTTTGAAAAATCCAGAAAGTACTATTAAGAATGCAATACCAGGGAATAACAACATTAAATCTGCAAGTCTCATGAAAAAAGTATCAATAAAACCACCATAATAAGCAGCAGTTGTTCCAATAATGGTACCTATAGTTACGGTAATGATTGCTGCCAAGAAGCCGAGCATAAATTCACTTGGGGTACTTCTCCAAAGTTGCATGAATATATCTCTACCACCTGGATCTGTACCAAGTATGTGCCATCTGTTTGGTGGTAAAGGATGTTGTATGCCTAATTTGGATGCAAGAGCAAGATCGTTATAAATGCTTACAACTAGTTCTTTTGCTTCTTTTTCGGATAAATTAAGCGGTTGATTTAGGTAATTTAATGCTTCTTTAAAGTCATTGTTTGAAGTCAAAATATCTGAATATTTTTCTTCCCAGTATTTTCTACTGTTTTCAGATAGATTATTTGTATATTCTTTTATTATTTGTGAGAGGATGGTTTTTGATATTATCTTATCTTCACTATTTGTTAATAACTTTATATGGTTTGTTACAGGTGAATGATTCTTTAATTTTTCAACAATATCTATTCTTCTATAATTAGCATCACCAGCACTTTCTAAATTTTCCACTATAAGATCAAAGTGTTTTGTGTTATATGTTGCAAGTGCTAGAAGGTTTATCATTGGATCATCCAATGCAGGAATAAGTTTTGTAAAGTCTAATGACAAATATATTTTTGGAATATTGATCATGTTTAATGGAATATTGGTTATTTTACTTACAACTGATAACATGTATGTTCTTGAATTTGCAACAATTTTAAATAGATTTTCTTGTTTTTTCCTAAAGCTTTCAAGTATTTGTGGATAATCAGAGAGATTATCTTCTAATTTTGCTTTAATACTTGGAGAAAGATCAAAGGTTATAATTGCAAGGTTTATTCCAGAAATATTGTCAAGGAGTTTTGCTGGTTCTTTTAAATTGAATTCTAATCCTAATTTTGAAAATTCTTTTGAAAGTTCTTCGAAATATTTTGTTATTCTGTTTTTATTTGATTCTTTGTTTTCTGTAACGCTGAGGTCAGGAATTTTAGAAATTGCAAAATCTAATAGATTTTCATACTTGGTATTTTTAAACATTTTAATTGTTTCATCATAATTATTGTTAATTTTTGATAATGTAAGAATATCAACTAAAGTATTGAATACAGTTGACTTAGCAAGATCAACTATAGGTATTTTTTCAAATTCTATTGTTGATTCAAGATCAGATTGATTTGAAACGGATACTTGAACTTCTATTATTTTTTCTCTTGCAAGGTTAGAAATAGCTTTGTAAATTTTATTTTGTGCTTCTTTGATCTCTTCATTGGAATATTCTTTGTAGAGTAATTTTTTAAAGAGTTCTCTTTTATCCTTTCCGGCAGTAATTTTAATCCATAGTGAAATAGTTGAAATTTCTTTTTCGCCTTTGTATGGAGATAATGCACTTGCCAGAGTTTCTATATCTAATTTTTCAAGCAATTTTTTAAATGAAGTTAGTGAGAATTTTTTTCTATCACCTATTTCGATCACTTGTGCAATAGGCTTTATTGTTATTAAATCATGTTCAGCTAATTGATTTACTTGAGTTTGAAATCTTATTCTTTCTTTCATAGGAAAGTAATTATCAACAATTGAATCAAGTACGTGCCTAAAAGCTTGTGCATAATCTAAATTTACGAATTTTCTTTGTGCTTGATCTATTTTTTGTTCTATCTGCTTTTTAAATTCTTCCCCTTGATCTAAGAAAGAATATGTAAATATTATTGACGGAGGAATTTCTATTCCTTTTATAACATTTTGTGGTGACATGTATTTTGAAATGTATGATATATCATGGATTCTAGGATCTGTCCCAGTAACTGGATTGTATATACTGTGGTCAACAAATTGCCATGCAATTGGGTAGGAAATTGCAAAAAGACCAAATATTATAATAATGCTTAAACCAAAAACCCCCATCTTATTTTCTTTAAATAGTTCCCAATTCTTTTTAAAGTTCTTTAAAAATAACTTTATTTTTATTTTGGTGATTGATTCATTTGCCATCTGCTTCACCCCTTCAATATCTGATTCTAGGATCTAGGATTGCGTATAAAATATCGGCTACCAAATGAGCAACTAAAATAAATACACCTGTAAATGTAAGGCACCCCATAGCAAGTGGGGTATCTTGAACAAGTGTAGCATTTAAGAGTGTAAGTCCCATACCTTTCCAAGAAAACATAGTTTCAGTTATAACACCGCCACTTACTGTTGAGGCGAGAGATAATACAAAACTTGTAACGAGCGGTAAAAGTGCAGTTCTTGCAGCATGCTTGTCTCTTACAACTTTGTCTGGAAGACCTTTTGCTTTTGCAGTTGTAATATAATCTTCCTTTATAATTTCAAGCATTGTATCCCTCATGACTAACATGCTTCCTGCAAAGCCAAGGATGGTAAGAGATATAACCGGAAGAACAACATGGTATATAATATCAAGCGCATAATAGCCATATCCATTAAAAAGCCAATATAATACTACTAATATAATTCCCGAAAGCGATATCGAAAGTACTGATATATTTTTAGCTTTTTTCGTTTTCATGAAAGATGCAACAATTATACCAATTACCCAGAATGCGACTAAAACAAAAGCACTTAGCAACAATCGTATAAATACATCTTGGGTTGAGAAGTTAACATTTAGCCATTTTGATGGTTCTATAAAACCGCTTAATGGGAAAATACCTAATACAACACCAAATAACCATATCATAATTAACATAAAGAATGGTGTAAATATTGTCCAAAATACAATTCCAACAAATGTTGCGACTTTATCTGAAATACCTCCTCTTTTCCAAGCTATTCTTTTTCCAAGATTGTATCCCAAAATATATGAAGATAAAGTTGTCATTAAAAATAGAAAAACTGTTCTTGGAAGTCTTTCTGCAATTATATCTTCGACTCTTTTCGGATATTCTGAAAAAGAAATTCCAAGTTCAAGATTAAAGAAATTTCTCATATGTTTTGCATATTTTACATACCACGGGTCATCGACACCAAACAATTTTTTAATTTTTTCCATCATTTCAGGTTGTTTCATTATTTTAGGATCCAAAAATTTTGAAGTGTAATCTCCAGGCATAGCAAGGAATATAAAGAAAACAACTGTAACATATATAATGAGTAATATTAGCATTTGATACAGTCTATTTCTAATAAATTTGAATAATCCTGGCAGTGGTAGTGAAAATAAGTACAATACTATTGAAAGTAAATAATTGAATCTTGGGCTGAAAATGAATAAATACTTAAAATTAAAAAAGGCTGAAAAGTAAAGAATTAATGTAATGATTAAAAATACATAGTGGTGGATCTTTTTTGTGTTTGTTGTAGTGATTATAATTCCTAAAAGTGGGAGAATTAATCCAAAAGCGATTTTAGATGAAAAAAACAACGTAATTATGAACAATATTCCTACTATAAGCTGTATCGAAAGTTTTGTCTTCATTTTCACCTCTCCTTTTTGTTAAAATAGCCCCCCTCAAACGAGGGGGTGAGAAATTATTTTACTTTCATAACATTTTCTGGGAATCCATTGTAATTTTGGATACCATCAAGAATGTCTGTGTATGGGAATGCTATGCTATCTCTGTACGCTTCATATATTGGAGTTGTAAAGAGAATAATGTAAGGGAGATCTTCTGCAAGAAGTTCTTGTGCAGCCTTAATTGCTTCAACCGCTTCATCAAAGTTATCTGCCATTTCAAACTCTTCAACAAGAGCATCAAATTCTGGATTGTTGTATCCTGGTGTATTAAATCCTTCTGGTGCCATTTGATCTGATGCCCAGAAACTCTTGAAATATGTTGGAACTCTTCCTATACCCCAACCCAACATGTACATATCAAAATCAACTTCATCAAATGCTCTAGTAACTATTTCATTAAAGTCTGTAAGTTTTACGTCGATTGGAATTCCTAAATCTTTTGCCCATTGTTCTATGTAAATAGCTGTGGTTGCTCTCATAGGATCGTATTCTCCGGATGGAGAGAGTAGTTCAAGGTCTGGAACATAATTTCCATCTGGTCCCTTTAATCCTTTACCTTTTTTGACTACTGGGTTTGCGGTGTTATTTAAGTCAAGAATTGGTTCTTGATCCCAGCTAAATCCAGCTTTTTTCAAAAGTTCTATTGCAAGTTGGTATCTTTCGCCTCTTGAGAGTCCTTCACCTATTGTTTTAACGTCAGAGTTATACCAGAATGTATTTGCAGGTGGAACAGGAGTTGCAAGAGGAATTGCTTTTCCTTGCAATACCCTATTACAGATATAGTCTCTATCTATCAATGCTGCAATTGCTTGTCTGAATTCTTTAATATTGAATGGGAATTTTCTTAAGTTAAATGCTAAATATCTAAAGCCTAGTGAAGGATTAACTGTAAGTTTTATGCCAGGTACACCTTTTAGTGATTCAAATTCACCTGATGTTAATCCATTTGGATTTAAAACAAAATCAACATCACCTTTTTGGAGTGCCTGAAGTGCTACTGACTTGTTTCCATATATCCTGTAGATTATTTTATCTACGTAAGGTCCATTTTCAACGGTCAGTTTTACATTGCCTTCTGGAGAAGGATTTACACTTGTCCATTTATAACCAGAATTTGGATTTTCAATGACAAATCCTCCATTTTCATAGAAAATGCTTTTTTCACCTTGGGCCCAATAGAAATCTTTATCAACTTCTCTTTTTACTTCAACAAATGCACCTTTTTCGATCTTTCCAAGATTTAATGCAGTGATTCCTGGATCTACTACTTCTTGACTTAATAGCCAATTAACAGGATTTTCTTGTTTTTTTGCTTTTTCTACATATGGTTGCCAGAAGTTTTTAGAGACTATAGCTGTCATGAGTGTGTCGTAGTAAATTGTCATTGTTTTCTTTTCTTCGAAGTAGAATTTTACTGTCCATGGATCTATTTTTTCAACTTTCTTAGGTTCATATGCACCGGTCCAGTTTCCGCCTGGAATTTGCATTTCTTGGATAGTATTATATGTGAAAACAACATCGTCTGCGGTAAATGGTGAGCCGTCACTCCATCTTAAATCTTTTCTTAGTTTTACGGTTACTGTATACATTCCATTTTCTTCGACAATTTCTGGGATTTCAGCTGCTGCGGATGGTATTAACATTCCATCTTTATTCATTCCAAGGAGTGATGGATATTTCCAAAGCTGAATATAAAAATTCCATGCTGATGAACCTGATCCAAGTAAGTTCCAGATATTTGTGGTTGTGATATCTTCTAGTAATGCATAGTTAACTACTGTTTCAGCAAACATAAATAATGATAACAAAATAGTTAAGAATACGAACAAACGTTTCATAAAACGACCCCCTCCTTTATGAAAGTGTAATAAAAAATACCTTTTTGTAACAACGCAACTATTATTATACAAAAAATGAAACAGATAAGTCAAATTAATACAATAATAATTTTGATAAAATATATAAGTGCAAAGGGGTGATTTGCTTGTTATATATTGAATCCGGAGAATTAAAAGGTAGAAAAGTTGAACTGGTTCCAAATGCAAATACAAGATATACGCCAGGGAAAGTAAGGTTGGCACTTGTAAGTATGATTGATTTAAAAGAAAAGACAGTTCTTGAACTTTGTGCAGGTAGTGGAGTGGTGGGGTTTGAATTTTTGAGTAATGGAGCAAGCAATGTATTTTTTGTGGATGTTTCAATAAAATCTACAAAGACAATTGAAAAAAATGCAAGGAACTTAAATGTGAAAGATAAAATAAAAGTAATAAGAAAAGATGTGAGGATATTTTTAAAAAGTGCAAAAGAAAAATTTGATATTGTCTTTATGGATCCGCCTTTTAACCTTGGAATAGTTAATGAATTACTAAACTTTGTTGGTAATGTGCTAAAAGAGGATAGCATTCTTATTGTTGAACATTCTAAAAAGGAAAAATTAACACCTCCTGATTATTTGGAGGTGTTATCTTCAAAAAAATATGGAGATGTATTGATTGATTTATTTAAGTTAAAAGATGTACTTTAAGTATTTCTTCATTGTTAGACTTATTGCAATTGTTCCAACAAGAAGCAATGTAGATATAGCGTTTATTGTCGGTGAAATTCCAAATCTTATCATTGAATATATTTTAAGAGGTAATGTTGTAGAACCTGGGCCTGCAACAAAGAATGTTATAACAAAATCGTCAATTGACAAAGTAAAAGACATGAAAAACGCTGCTAAAATTCCAGGGAATGCCACAGGAATTATTACTTTATACAATGCAACACTTTTTGTTGCTCCCAAGTCGTATGCTGCTTCAACGATACTGTATTCAAAGTCTTGAAGCCTTGAATAAACAATCATCATAGCATATGAAAGAGAAAAAGTAGTGTGTGCAATAAAGATTGTAAGCAAACTTAGACGAATCTTTAACATGACAAAAAATATAAGTAGAGAAACACCTATTATTATATCTGGAATTATTAGAGGAAGATAAGAAATAATCCAAATTGTACTTTTACCTCTAAACTTTTCCCAATAAAGTCCTATAGCGGCTAAAGTTCCAAGTGCAGTTGCTACTAAACTTGAACTAACAGCAACTAATATAGAGTTAAAAAATGCTCTCCATACATCGTATGAATCAAAGAATAGTTCTTTGTACCAGTGCAAACTAAAACCGGTCCATACTGGAGACTTAGAGTTGTTAAAAGAAAATAGAATAACAATAAAGATTGGTACATAGAAAAATACAAAAGTAAAGATTGTAATTGTTTTTGATAGTGCCCCAGGTTTCATGTATGCACTTCCTTTTGAGTAGATTTTACAAATAGTAACACACCAATTAGTGTTGCAAGAGTTAGTATAGAAGAGATTGCAGAAGCTGCAGGCCAATTTTTTGCCACGGTAAGTTGCCTTACAATTTCATTACCTATCATTTTTGAGTTTACTCCTCCAACGAGATCTGGAATGGCATAAGAACCAAGAGCAGGTATGAAAACAAATAAGGTAGCAGTTATAAGTCCGCTCTTAATATTAGGAATTAAAACCTTGAAAAAAGCCTTAGTTTTGTTACATCCTAGATCAAAAGCTGCTTCCAATATTGATTTTTCAAGTCTATCTATAGAAGCAAAAAGTGGAATAATTGCATATGGCAAATAAGTATAGACTATAACTAGAATTACTGCATAAGGATTATAAAGAAACTGTATGTAGTCATTTACTAACCCTATTTTTCTTAAAACTTGATTAATGATCCCGTTATTTCCTAAAACAAATATCCATGCATAGATTCTTATTAGTGAATTTGTCCAGAATGGGATTACAACTAGTAAAAGTAATAAGTCTTTTATTTTACTATTTGCAATGTAGTATGCAACAGGAAGTGCTAATAAAATTGTTAGTAAGGTTGCTACAAATGAGATCCATATGCTTCGCCATAAAATTTTTAAGTATCCTATAGAAAAAAGTGACTTATAACCTTCCAAAGAAAAGGAAAATTCTACTCCACCATATATAGATTTTTCCATAAAACTAAAGCTGAGGACTATTAAAACGGGTACTATGAAAAAAAGAACTAACCATATACTGTATCCAGAAACGTATTTCACAATTAGTTCACCTCAACAATAAAACTGTCATTAGGATCCCAGCTAACAAATACTTCGTCTTTCCAAGTCAAAATAGGTTCATCGAGGAGATAATTTACATGTTGTTTGTATACTCTTAAAATAAAACCATTGTCAAGTTTTACAAAATATCTTGTTTGATATCCCATGTAAATTTCTTCTTCGATAATTCCGTGAAATACATTTTTACCGGTTAAAGGCTTTTTAGAAATTTTAATCTTTTCAGGCCGTAAGGTGAGAAGTATTTGATTTTTTTCCTTTACTTCTTTGTCTTTATAACAATAGAATTCTCCTATACCGGGTGCTTCTATCTTTAGCAATTCTTCATTAATTTCTAAAACAATAGCTTTCATTAAGTTTGTCTCACCAATAAATGTTGCAACAAATTTATCAGCAGGGCTTTCATAAATTTCATATGGTGTACCATATTGCACAATTTTTCCTTCGTTCATTACAGCAACATGGTCAGAAATGCTTATTGCTTCTGCCTGATCGTGAGTTACATATATGAAAGTTATTCCAACTTGATCGTGCAGATTGTCAAGTTCAATTAATAACTCTTGCCTAAGTTTAGCATCAAGGGCACTTACAGGTTCGTCAAGTAAGAGAACTTTGGGTTCATTTGCAAGAGCTCTTGCAATGGCTACTCTTTGTCTTTGACCACCTGAGAGTTGGTTAGGTTTTTTATTAGCATGTTCTTCCAATCTAATTAAATTTAGTAATTTTTCAACTTTTTCTTTAATTTCGTCTTCTGAATATTTTTTTAGCCTTAGTGAAAACGCAATATTTTCAAATACGTTTAAGTGTGGAAAGAGTGCATAGTTTTGGAAAATTGTATTTACTGGTCTTTTATGAGGAGGTATTGAAAGAATAGAAACATTGTCAAATTTTATATCTCCTTCATCAGCATTTTCAAGTCCAGCTATAATTCTCAAAAGAGTTGTTTTACCACAACCAGAAGGACCAAGAAGGGAGAAAAATTCTCCCTTCTTGATTTCAAGGTTAACATTTTTTAATACTTGAAAATCTCCAAACCATTTATTAATAGCTTTAATTGACACATGACTTCCTATCATTCTTTTTCACCTTATTTACATAATTATTTCTTGCCATGCTTTGTTATATAATTCTATTGCATCGCCTAAATCATTTATAAATTCACAGTTTTTGAGATCTTCTAAAGTATAAATAGGTTCACTTGTAATATATTTTCTTGCTTCTGTATTTGGTGAAGGAAGTCCTAAAAATTCGGCAATTATTGCAGCGTTTTTAGGGTCAAGAATGTGATTTATAAATTTGTATGCAAGATCAACATTTTTTGCATCTTTGAGTATAACCATGTTATCGATCCATAAAGTTCCACCTTCTTTTGGAATAAAGAAATCAAAATTGTCTTCTTCACCTTCTGGAACTCTCTGGAATATATCTTCACCGTATCCATGGACTACCCAGTATTCACCGTTTACTATTCCATTTGCATATGAAGATGCATCAAATTTTACAATATTTTTTTTCCATTTAAGAATCAATTGTTTTGCTTCTTCTATTTCTTTAGGATTTGTTGTATTAACAGAATACCCTAGATATTTTAATGCTCCACCAAATACTTCTCTCATATCGTCAAGAAGTGTCATTTTTCCTTTCAATCTTTCATCTTCAAATATAGCCCATGAATGTTCATAATCTTTTACATATTTTTTGTTAACAGCAATTCCTGTAGATCCTAGCATGTATGGTACGCTATATTCGTGATTTGGATCGTAAATTGTTTTTAAAAGGATTTCTTTGTCTAGATATTTAAAATTAGGTATTTTTGAAAGATCTAATTTTAATAACAAACCTTCTTTTTTCATTATTGATACGTGATCTCCCGATGGGAAAACTATATCGTATCCACCACCACCGGCTTTGATTTTTGCATACATTTCTTCGTTTGAAGCAAAAGAATCGTAAACCACTTTACAATTGTATTTTTCTTCAAAAGATTTTATTACCTCTTCTGGGATGTATTCTTCCCAGTTGTATATGTAAAGTACTTTCTTTTTAGGAATTGCAACAAATGTAACAACTACAACAACGGCAATCAATATTAAAGTAATCCAGAATTTTTTCATTTTTGTAACCTCCTTTACGGTATTTTTTTCAATAAAAATGGATGGACGAGTTGTCCATCCAAGAGATTATTAAATTGATTTATACATTATAAATTTTCTAATTCCTTTTTTAAGAAAGTTGGTAAGGCAAATGCAGCTTTGTGAATTTCTTCGTTGTAGTATTTTAATTCTTCACCAAAGTTCTTAACTTTTTCAGGATCAAAGTCTTTAATAGGATCGATTCCTTTTGATGCAAATGTGTAACCCCACATACCACTTGGATAAGTTGGCATAAATCCAAGGTATAGTTTTGTAACAGGGAATACTTTCTTTATTCTAGAATATGCAAGTCTTAACCAGGCACCATCGTACAACCAATCTTCTGATTCGGCAGAAAGTGTACCATTTTCCTTGAGAGCATCAAAACATGCTTTATAGAAATCTTCAGTAAATAAGTGTCCCCCTTCACCTGCTGTAGGATCAGTTGAATCAATTATAATTACATCAAATTCATTTTTAAAATTCCTTACAAATTGAGATCCATCTTCAAAGACAAGTTCTACCCTTGGGTCATCCAATTTTGAAGCTGTGACAGGGAGATATTTTTTTGCTGCTTCGACAACCATTTCGTCAATTTCACACATTATAACTTTTTCTACACTTTTGTGTTTCAATACTTCTCTTACGCTTCCGCCGTCACCACCACCAATTACTAATACCTTTTTTGGATTTGGGTGCATGAACATTGGAACATGAACTAGCATTTCGTGGTAGAAAAAGTCATCCTTTTCTGTAGTCATCGTAATTCCATCTAATGAAAAAACTCTACCAAAGAAATCCGTTTCGAAAATATCTATTCTTTGATATTTACTTTGTGCACTATAAAGATGTTTATTCATTTTCATGAAAATACCACAATTACCTGGAGTGTAATATTCAAAGTACCAGAGATGTCTGTTAGGTACAAAGCCATATTGCATTCCATCGATTATTTTTTCTTCGGACATACTTACACCTCCATTTTATGTGGGGAATTTTCTGGAATTCCAATTTCGTCGTATTTTCCCCTTAAATGTTCTACAACATGTACTCTCTGAGATTTCAAAACTTCTTTTAGATATGTAAAAGCCTTCCATGGATCTACATCGTCTCCACATGTAAACAAATCTACAGCGGCGTAACCGTATTCAGGCCATGTATGAATTGTTAAATGAGATTCTGATATAACTACTACTCCACTTACTCCGTAAGGGAGGAATCTATGGAATGAGGAGTTAACTAGCGTAGCGCCAGTTTCATACGCTGCGTTTTTCATTGATTGCTCAATTTTTTCAACATTGTCAAGAATTTCCTTGTCACAGTCATAAAATTCTGCTATGATATGTCTTCCTAAGCTTTTCATAACAATCCCTCCCCTTTTAAAGATTTTTATTCAATATCTATCCAAAGAAATTTTACACTCTTTTCATATGGGTTTCTTATTTTATGTTTTCTATCTGAACAGTAGTAAAAACAGTCGCCTTGATTTACTTTATACACCTTACCATCTAAAATTAATTCCAACTTCCCACTTATTACGTATCCAAACTCATCACCTTCATGTGGATCTTCTTCTTCTGTCTCAGCACCTGGTGCTAATTCAATAAGTTTCGGGTCAATCGATTTATCTTCGATATTATCCATGAGTATATATCCTTTTATTCCGTATTCATCCAGGTACATTGGAACTCTTTCACTTGCTTTAAATACTATTTTTTCTTGTCTTTTATCTGTAGAAAAGAAAGTTTTTAAATCGCTACCTAAAACTCTTAAAATCCTTTCTAAAGTGTCTATTGAAGGCGATACCTGATCATTTTCAAGTTGAGAAATAAAACTTCTTGAAAGATCACATCTGTCTGCTAGCTCTTCTTGCGTGTACCCCCTTGCAATGCGTAAAGTCTTTATTTTCTTACCTAATTTCAATATCCCACCCCATGTGATGTCTATAATACTGAACAAAAAATGTCTATGATACAGAACATATTATATAACCATTTTGCTATTTTTTGTGTGAAAAAAGGGTAACTTTAATGTAACAAATTTGATGTTGATACCGTACGTATGGAAAGTTGTTATTTGAAAGTAGTCATGTATAATGTATAATAAATAAATAGAATAACGAAAGGAGGAGAAGATGGTGATATTGTTTGGTACTGGTGGAATACGTGGAGTTATGAGAGAGGGAGAATTTGATGAGAAAACTGTTATGGTGGCAAGTAAGGGCGTTTCAAATTACATGAAAGATAATAATCTTAACAAAATTATAATAGCATATGATACGAGAAATAATTCAAGAAAATTTGCAAAATTAGCAGCTCAAGTTTTTTCTGCGGATAATCACGAAGTTAAAATTTTTGATAGACCTGTACCAACACCTGTTTTATCGTTTGCAGTTAGATATCTAAAATATGACATGGGAGTTGTAATTACAGCGAGTCATAATCCACCAGAATATAATGGTTACAAAGTTTATACTTCAAACGGAGTTCAGGCAGTACCAAGTATAACTAATGTATTATCAAGGTATGTAGAAAACGCTTGGAATTTACCAATAAATTTATCAGAAAATTATGAGTTTGTTGGAGATGATATTTTAAATGTTTATATTAATAAAGTAGTAGAATTAATTTCTACAGATTTGAGTGGTCTTAAGGTAGTTTATACTCCTCTTCATGGTACAGGTGCATTCCCTGTAGTTAAAGTTTTAGAAAAGTTAGGAGCAGAAGTCATTAAGGTAGAGGAACAAATGGTTCCAGATGGTAATTTTCCAACGGTTACTACACCAAACCCTGAGGATGATGAAGCGTTGGTGTTGTTATATAAGTATCAAAAACAGTACGGTTCAGATTTAGCAATAGCCACTGATCCTGATTGTGATAGAGTAGGTGTTGTTTGGAAAGGTAAAAGACTTACGGGAAATCAAGTAGGAATTTTAATAGCAGATTACTTATTAAAAGATGCAGATGAATCATCGATGATTGTAAAAACTATTGTTACTACTAATATGGTAAAGCCAATGTGTGATGAAAAAGGAGTGAAGCTATTTGAGACTCCAACAGGGTTTAAATTTATTGGAGATCTTGCAGAAAAAAGTAGTTATAAATTTTTATTTGGTTTTGAGGAAAGTTGTGGTTATCTTACAGGTGATATAGCAAGAGACAAAGATGCAGTAATAGGTTCTGCTTTAATTGCATCTGTTGCAAAACACTATGATTTAATTGAAAGATTGAATCATTTGTATGAAAAATATGGCTATTATTTTGAAAGATTGTTGAATTTTAAATTTAAAGAGCTTTCAATTGCAAAAAAACTTTATGAAAAAATTAAAGCAGGGAATATCCCATTTGATGCTAATATAGTAGATTATTCAAAGGGATACAAAGATATTGAACCTAATGAAACTATAAAGTTAGAATTTGAAGATGCATCTATTTTTGTTAGACCATCTGGAACTGAACCAAAACTAAAAGCTTATGTTATGGTTCACTCAGATAATAGGGAATATGCTGAAAAAAGGCTTCAAGAACTTTCGGTTTCCTTTTCCTCTTTCATTGAGAGTATGATCTGAATAAATCCATCAAAAAGATTGCATAGTTCAGGAAAAGTACTACAAAATATTTCCATTTCAACGTTTACAATATCCACATCTTCTCTGTAAATGGGACCAGTTATAGAGTTTAAGGTCCCATTTTTTTTAACATTTTCAATTGTTGTTTTTAAAAGGCTTTCCATAACTTCAAGGAACATTTTGTTTGATAAATTTGCATTTTTATAAAGTTTTTCGGCAAGGTATACAAGTGCAAGTGGAAAGTTACTCATTAAAACTGCAGAAAGATGATAAAGAACTTTTGATTCGGATGGAATTTCAAAATATTTCCCGCCAAGCAAATTTACTATTTCTTTTGCAATTTTTGTATTTCCTTCAATTCCAAATACCACATCTTTAAAGTTTGTTTCCTTGCCTATCACAGGACAATTAGGATGTATTGATGCAGGATTCCATTCTTTTGGAAATATTGTTGAAGAATGAAACCCGCTAAAGTGAATAACAGTATTTCCTTCGGAAACAAAATTTTTAATTAGGTCTACAGTATCTGGTAAAGCTGAATCATTTATACCAACAAGTACTATATCTTCAAATTTAAAATTGTCATTATATGTTACTGGAATACCTTTTCCAAGTTCATTAGAGAGTTTTTTTGCTTTGTTTAAATCACTTGAAAGTATGTATCCAATATCTACTTTATCTTTTAGATTATAAGAAAGTGCAGTGGTTACTTTTCCAACGCCAACTATATTTATTTTCATATTTTCCCCCCTAGAGTAAGCTAGTTAAAAAACTTAATATTGGTGATATAAAAAGTGCAGGAAGAAAATTCCCAACTTTTGTATCCTTTATATCAAGTATTTTTAATCCTATTCCTATTACCATTACTCCACCTACTGCAACCAAGTCATTTAAATATAAAGGATTTGTTAAAAAAGAAAGTTTTGAGGAAAGAAGAACTAATGAACCTTGAACCAGTAAAACTGAAATAGCAGATAGCATAACTCCAAGACCATATATCGATGAAAGAACTATTGAGGAAATTCCGTCGAGTAGTGATTTCATGTAAATTAATGAACCGTCTTTGGTAAGACCTGCGGTAATAGAACCAATAATTGTCAAGGGTCCTACTAAAAAAAGGATTGAAGATGCAACAAAGCCAGTCGAAAAGTCACCTTCTTTAATACTATCACCGATTTTTTTTAATTTACCTTCTATATTTATTAATTCTCCGATTATTCCACCAATAGCCATAGAGCCTAATACTATTAAAAAGTTGTTGGCTTTTATTATCATATTTATAGCCATACCAATTGTACTTAGTCCGACTGCAAAAAAGAGAATTTTTTTGATGTTTTCCGGGAATCCTTTTTTTAAGATTATTCCAATTAAACTTCCGATAACAATTGCTATTGCATTTACAACAGGTGTAATCATATTCTTACCTCCTAAATGTATATTACAAATGCACCTGAAATTAGTAAAATTGTTCCAAATATTCTTACTTTAATTTTTTCTTTAAATATAATGTATGAGAATAGTACGGAAACCAACGCTGAAATCATAGAGACAGGTTCTGCAATGCTAACATCCATATATTTAAAAGCCATTAGCAGTGCAAAGTATGCATACGCATTACAAAAACCACCTAATATAAGGTATATTATGTTTTTCTTTGTATAGTCTATATGTATCTTCACATTTTTGTGTGATAAAAAACTTATGATAAAAAAGTAAGTTGTAATTATTAAATAAACACCAAAAGAATAACCAAGTTTGTTGAATGATGTAGTAAGAAATCCATCAATGACTCTACCTATTGCCATAAGTAGAGAGGAAATAATCATAGAAAGGGCACCTTTACTTTTTAATATATTTTTATATGAACTTGAGATTGATTTTTCTTTTTTTAGGTACGAAATACCATATATCATTAGAAAGCTACCGGCAATTTTTTGTATGGTAATTTTTTCGCTTAAAAATAAAAAACTTATAAAAATTAAAAATATAGCATTTATATTATAAAGTGGTGCTACAACTGAAACATCTTCGTTTGATAGAGCGTACATATATAAGAAAAAGGAAAAAGAATATATTGTTCCACTTATTAAAGATACTTTTATTATATCAAAATTAAGATAGTTTATAAACGGTAAAAACATTAATGTTGAAAAACCGAAAAAACCCCATGCAGATATGATTGGTGAGGAATTTTCTGTTAGTATTTTTCCAAATATCCTCTCAAAACCGAGTAAAATTATCCTAATTGTTATCCACATCATATTTTTTTAAGTACTCTTCTTGTTTTTGAAACATTTCTTTTGCATTGGTTGTATCATATTCATGGTCATAGCCTGCTACATGCAATGCTGCGTGTATTAAAACTGTAAGTAATTCCTTTTCAAAGGTATTAGAAAATTTCTCGGCATTTTCTTTTATAACATCTTCACATACGAATATTTCTGCATATAAATCGTCGTCACCGTATACAAAGGTTAGTACATCTGTTGGAGTACTTATATTTCTATATTGGTTGTTTAATTTTTCAATTTCATCTTTATCGATAAAGACCAAATTTACATTAACATCTTTACCTATTTCATTTTTTAGAATTTTATCCATATATTTTAAGTATCCTTCTTCAATTTGTTTGTTTGTTGTTATCATTTGCCTGCACCACCTTTTTGATTTCTTCTTTAGGGTACTCTATTCTTGCTTTTGTGATATTTACAATAACTTTTATAAATTCATCTATTATCAATTCCAATTCTTTTAGATTTAACCCAGATTCATCTAATTGCCTTTCATTGTAAATAGAAGAAACAATATTTTCTACCAAGTCTTTTATTCTTTGATAATTTGAAGAATTTAAACTTTTTAATGCGGCCTCTACGCTATCAGCAAGCATTATTATTCCAGCTTCTTTGAATTGTGGTTTTGGACCAGGATATCTAAATGAATCTTCAGATACATTTTCTTCAATTTCTTTTGCTTTATGATAAAAATATTTTTGTACTCTTGTACCGTGGTGTTGCGGTATTATAAATTCTATTGTTAAAGGAAGTCTATATTTTCTTGCTAATTCTATACCTGATTTAACATGGTCTTCTAGAATAAGATGACTTAAGAAAGGACTTATGCTATCATGAGGATTTTCTTGATTGTCTGGAATATTTTCTACAAAGAAATAAGGTCTTATCATTTTACCTATGTCATGAAAATATGAGGCAACACGTGCAAAAGTTGAATTAGCACCAATTCTTTCTGCTGCTGCTTCAGCAAGAGTTGCTACCATAATGCTGTGATAATATGTTCCAGGTGCTTGAAGAGACAGTCTTTTTAAAAGTGGATGATTCATATTTGCAAGTTCTGAAATTCCGATGTTTGAGTATATTCTTGTAAAATATTCTATATATGGTAGTGTACCAAGTATTATTATAGTTGAAATGAAAGGATTTAGAACTCCATAGGAAATGTCGTAGATATTTAAATATAAAGGTTTTAGAGGGATTTGATCAAGAAGTAAAATCAATGATAGAAAAGAGGTGAAAACGGCAGATTTAGCAATCTCTATTCTTCTATTTATATTCCTTATCAAAAAGTTCATTAATAATATTTGAGATATCATGTATATAGCACTATAAAAATCATTTATATG
The DNA here is from genome assembly GCF_014201655.1 of Thermosipho japonicus. Taxonomy (NCBI): domain Bacteria; kingdom Thermotogati; phylum Thermotogota; class Thermotogae; order Thermotogales; family Fervidobacteriaceae; genus Thermosipho; species Thermosipho japonicus. Next base: position 433,590 of record NZ_JACHEX010000001.1, on the reverse strand, counting down.
GAAAGCTATTAAAATACTTTGCAGTATTCCTGCAGAAAATCCGGCTATGTACGAAGTTAGTAGCGTTAAAAGTAGTGAAGATATTAGAAAAGGAGAGAGTGTTAAATCAAATCGCTTAATTGAAATGTAAGTTATAAATACTCCAAAAATAAAAAGGAAATAAAAAGTATTTTTATATAATTTATGTAGTCTAAAATAATAAACCTCTTCAAATACTTTTTCTATTACTAGATGCCAGACAATAATTAGAAAAATAAACTCATAAATCGCTTTTATAATATTAAAATCAAAAAAATTTAATAAAGTAACAGTAATGAAAGAAACAATTACACCATCGAAGTTTTTTAATGGTATTTTCTTCACTCTTTTACCCCTTTTTCATAGACTTCGTAAGCTTTTATTATTTTTTTTACAAGAGGATGTCTAACAACGTCTGCTTCACTAAGATAAACAAAGCCAATACCTTCAATTCCTTTAAGAATTTTTTCTGCCATTACGAGCCCTGAATTTTCTCTAATATCAATTTGTGTTATATCTCCAGTTATAATTGCCTTTGAATTAAATCCAATTCTTGTAAGAAACATTTTCATTTGTTCATAAGTTGTATTCTGGGCTTCATCAAGTATTATAAATGCATTATTTAAGGTTCTACCTCTCATGTATGCAAGAGGTGCGATTTCTATTATATTTTTTTCTCTATAGGATATGAATTTTTCGAGAGGTAGCATATCCATTAGTGAATCGAATAATGGTCTTAAATATGGATCTACTTTTTCAGAGAGATCACCTGGTAAAAAACCAAGCTTTTCCCCTGCTTCAACTGCAGGGCGGGTTAATATTATTCTACTTACTTTCCCGCTTCTTAAATAATCTACAGCAAGTGCAGAGGCAAGGTACGTTTTTCCAGTTCCAGCAGGTCCAATTACAAACACTATATCATTTTTTTCTACTGCATCAATATAGGCCTTTTGTCCCTTTGTTTTTGGTTTTACCCTACCTCGAGCAATAGTTTTTGTAACAACGTTGGAAAGAGCTTCTTCTTGAGTTTCCTCTTCTTTTTCAGAAACAAGGTATTCAAATTCATGCTTATCTAACAAATGACCGTCGCGGGTAATATTAATCATTTCTTTTATTATACTTTCTACAATTTCAATTTTCTTTTCATCATCACCTCGAATAAATATATCATTTCCTCTTAAACTAATTTCAAGTCCGAATTTCTTTTTCAAGTACCTCAGTCTATTATCGTATTGTCCAAACACTTCAACGACAAATACGTCTTTTGGTATAGATATCTTTTTTAACACGTAAGCACCTCACTTTAAATTTTGCAAAAGTTGCCTTGCTTCTTCTTTTGCTTCTTCATGTGTAGCATTTAACAGTGGATAAGCATTTGAATTTATAACTATTTCATATTCTTTTTTTGCCTCTTCAACTTTTCCCATTTTTTCATATAACTTTCCAAGTTCCAGATGTATATTTGGATAATTTGGAAGAATTTCTAAGGCATCAAGTAAGTATTTTTCTGCTTTTTTATAGTTTCTCAGAGGCCATGGAACATCTCTATAGCGCATTCCCATTGCAATTAATGCAAGTCCTTTATAAAAGTTATCATCAAGAATTTCAATAGCTTTTTCGATGTAGTTGTCAAAATCATTTAACATAAAAAGACTTTGAATGATTCCTTTATACTGAGCCAACCTTCCAACTATAGCCCCTGCAACATAATATGCTTTACCGTTATTTGGATTTTCTTTAATTTCTTTTTTAATAACTTCAAGAGCTTCAGTATATAATTTTTCTTTGTTTTCAGAATTTCCCCATAGCGCATATTCCATTAAAGCTTCTGCGTAAATGACATTATTTTGTTCTTTTTTTGCATTTGATATAACGTCTTTTATTAGGTTAACATCATGAAAATTCCTTGCTTTTATAAAATTTTCTTCAAGACTATTTGAAAAAAATACGCTAGATAAAAGAATCAAAAAAATAAGAGCAACTTTTTTCATAGAAACTCCCCCTATCCCCCGTTTTTAAGCAATTATACCATATTACACAAACTTTTTATTGTTTCCGTTACTAATGATGATACACTCTTGGTTTCTTTGCTATTGATAATATGTTTGACCTTCTTTAGAACTATTGTTTCAGCATGTTTTTTAATCCTTCTATTTAGGCGTTTTTTTAATTCTCCGTTTTTTGAAAAGTTATAAAAACAATCATTTATACTCTCAACTAATTTGTCCACTCCTACTCCAGAAGTTGCAATAGTTTCTATGATAGGCTTTTTAACATTGGAAAATGATAATGTATATTCCAATTGTACTTTTAGAGAATTTGCACCATCTAAATCTGCTTTATTTATAACATAAATATCACCGATTTCCATTATACCAGCCTTTAATAGTTGAATTTCATCACCATTTCCTGGAGATAAAACCAATATTACCACATCCGATGCAAATACAACGTCAATTTCGCTTTGTCCTGCCCCTACCGTTTCTATAAGTATATAATCAAAACCGAATGTATCCATCAATTTTATTACATCAAATATACTTTCATTAAGCCCGCCAAGACTATTACCACTTCCCATACTTCTTATAAAAACTCCATCATCCAGGAAATGTTTTTTCATCCTTATTCTGTCACCTAAGAAGGCACCACCAGTGAAAGGACTAGATGGATCTATTGCGATAATACCGACAGTTTTCCCCGCTTCTCTTAGTTTTGTAATAATAGCATCAACAAGCGAGCTTTTTCCTGCACCGGGGCTTCCAGTAATTCCGATGATTTTTGAACCCGAAGATGGCAATTCTTCTATGAAAGATGTATCTTCATTGTTTTCAACATACGTTATAAGTTTTGCCAATGCTTTTTGATCTTTTTGTTTTAATTTTTCAATTAATTCTTTCAATTCTATACCTCCGCAAAAAGTCCTTTTATTCTTTCTACAATTTTTGAAAGGGGTGTCCCAGGACCAAAAACTTCTTTTATTCCCATTTTCTTAAGTTCTCTTGCATCATCTTCTGGAATTATTCCACCGACAAATACGGGAATATTTTCTATACCATTTTCTTCCATAAGGTCTAATACTTTTTTGCAAATACTCATATGTGCTCCAGAAAGTATTGAAAGTCCTATAACATCAACATCTTCTTGGATAGCAGCTTTGACTATTTGTTCTGGAGTCTGTCTAAGACCTGTATATATTACTTCCATACCAGCGTCTCTCAATGCTTTTGATACAACTTTAGCTCCTCTATCATGACCATCAAGTCCTGGTTTAGCAATTAGTACTCTTATCTTTTTTTCCATGTTTTCTCCCCCTATTCAAGTTCAATTAATACTTGACCTGTATCTACGTTGTCTCCTTCTTTAACCAATACGTTTTTAACAGTTCCGGAAAATTCAGAGATAATTTCATTTTCCATTTTCATAGCTTCCAAAATAACCACTTTGTCGCCTGAATTAATTTTTTGACCAACTGAAACCAAAACTTTTAATACTATTCCTGACATTGGGGCAACAACTTTTGCTCCAGAAGATGGGGTTGCTACTTCTTGTTTTGGAGCAGGTTTTTCTTCAACAGTTGATTGAGGTTGTATTAGTTTTGTTTCATTTTCGACAACTGGCTCAGGATTTGGAGCGCTCTGAATCGATTGAGAGCCACCTAATTCTTCAACTTCTACTGTGTATTCCTTTCCGTTTACTCTAACCTTGAACTTTCTGACCATCCTTTTACACCTCTCCATCCAGTTTTTTTCCAGAAGGTCCATTCTCTTTTTCTGTTTTTCTTTGATACAGATATTATTCTTATATTACTCCCCATTAACGCGTATATAGCAGCCATGACAGCTGCGATTTCTTCTTCACTTTCTTCACTCTCAAGTAGAATATTTTTTTCGTTTGTTACTTCTTGAGAGTGAATTTTTTTAGGTAATTTCATAGAAGCTTTTTTTGAGAAAAATCCAAAAAGCAAGAAAACAAAATATAGAATGAAAAATATTATAAATACTGTTACAAGACCTATGAAGGTAATTATAAACATTTGCATTTATTTCACCTCATAATGGTATATTTCCATGCTTTTTCTTTGGCCTTGGTTCAACTTTTGTTTTTCCGTATTCTAGAGATTGAGCAATAAATCTTCTAGTTTGTCTTGGATCTATTACTGCGTCAATATAACCTCTTGAAGCAGCTACATATGGGTTTGAAAATGCGTTTTTATATTCTTCAATCTTTTGTTTTCTGGTTTCTTCAGGATTTTCTGAGTTTTCAATGTCGCGTTTAAAAATAATATTTGCAGCACCTTCAGGTCCCATAACTGCAACTTCGGCTGTTGGCCAAGCTGCAACAAAGTCTGCACCAAGGTGTTTACTTCCCATTGCTATATATGCTCCACCAAAGGCCTTCCTTAATATTATTGTTATTTTTGGAACAGTTGCTTCACTATATGCATAAAGTAATTTAGCTCCGTGGCGTATTATTCCACCGTGTTCTTGTTTTGTGCCAGGAAGATATCCTGGAGTGTCTACGAATGTGACAATAGGAATATTAAATGCATCTAAGAATCTAATAAATCTTGCAGCTTTGTCTGAAGAATCAATATCAAGAACACCTGCAAATACATTTGGTTGATTTGCAATTATACCTACTGGATAACCATTTATCCTTGCAAAACCTACTACTATGTTCTTTGCAAAATGTTCGTGAACTTCTAAAAATTCGCCATTATCTACAATTTTCTTAATTACATTTTTAACATCGTATCCTTTTTTGGAATCTGGTGAAACAATATTGAGTATTGAGTCATCAATATCTAAATCTTGTGTAGAAGATGTTACAAAAGGTTCTTCCATATTATTTTGTGGAATATATGAAAGTAATTTTTTTGCAATATTGATTGCATCTTCATCGCTTTGTGCTACAAAGTGTGCATTACCACTTTTTGAATTATGAATGAAAGCTCCTCCAAGATCTTCTTTAGTTATTTCTTCACCTGTAACTGCTTTAATTACATTTGGACCTGTGATAAACATTTGAGCAGTTTTATCAACCATTATTACAAAATCAGTAATTGCTGGTGAATAGACTGCGCCTCCCGCACATGGACCGGCTATAATCGTGATTTGAGGTATTACACCTGAAGCAAGGGTATTTCTAAAGAATATTTCACCATAACCATACAATGCATCAACGCCTTCTTGTATTCTTGCACCACCTGAATCGTTAATTCCTATAATTGGTATGCCTAACTTCATTGCAAGATCCATTATTTTAACGATTTTTTTTGCATGCATTTCTCCTAAAGAGCCGCCCATTACTGTGAAATCCTGCGAAAATGCTGCGACAGGTCTTCCATTAATTTTTCCAATTCCAACAATTACTCCATCTGCGGGTAATTCTTTTTTATCAAGTCCAAAATTAGTGTTCCTATGTTTTACAAATTTATCAATTTCTTCGAAAGTGCCTTCGTCAAATAAAAGAGCAACCCTTTCTCTTGCAGTTAATTTTCCTGCTTTATGTTGCTTTTCAATTTGTTTTTCTCCTCCACCAGATTCAATTTTTTCTTCTAATTCTTTGAGTTTTTTTATTAATTCTTCCATCGTTTTTCCTCCTTTTAGTGATTTCCTTCTACTAATTCTAACAACACGCCGCCAGTTGTTTTTGGATGTAAGAACAGTACCTTAGTTCCTCCAGCACCTTTCTTTGGTTCATCTGAAAGTGGTTTAAAACCAAGATTTTTTGCAAGTTCTACAGCTTCATCAATGCCTGATACATTAATAGCTACATGGTGAATTCCTTCACCTTTTTTCTCTAAAAATGATGAAATTTCAGAATTTTCATTAAGTGGTTCAAGCAATTCGAATCTTGTTTCGCCAATTTTTACAAAGTATACTTTTAATCCTCTTTCTGGTAGTTCTTCTTCCCCACTAACTTCAAGCCCAAGAAAATCTTTGTAAAGTTTCAATCTTTCTTTGGCATCTTTTACTGCTATGCCAATGTGATCTATTTTATTTGACTTCAAAATCATCACCTCCGCTAAAATTTTAACATTGCTAAGGTAGTTAATCAAATTTAGAAAATTACGATTAAAGCCAGCCAAGCAGCTTCATTGTCCTTTTAGTAAATGATTTAATAGCTTTTTTTTCAACATCAGTGCCACTATATAATTCTTTAAACTCTTCGGGTGTTAATTCGGTTAATTTTACATCTGTATGAGCAATTGCGCTTTCTGTATAATTTTCATTAATTAGTGACTCAATTCCAATAACGTCATTTTTTTCCATTTTTTCTTCTAATTGACCAAATTTTATTACTACTTCGCCAGACTTTATTAAATAAACTGATTTTGCTTCTTGACCTTCCTCAAATATTTTTTCTCCTTTTTTTATCTCATTTGTTTTCATTTAGCATCACCTCAACATGCTTGGCAATTTCCGAATAAGTAAGCCACATTACATTTCCTTCTTCTTTGTAAACAAGTGCTAATAAATTTAGTGCATTGTGGCATAATTCTAAATCATCTGAATAATGTAAAATTATTTTCTTACAAAGTAGTTTTGCTATATATCTATCTCCAAGTGTGGAATAAACTTTCTTTGCAGTGTCCAATATGAGATCTCCGCCAAGTTTTGAGTCTGGGAATTTTTTGAAAAAGCTTTTTATATAATTTACTTTTGTGATCATTTTTGAATCATCTATTGATTCAATTAGATTTATAGCTGCTTCTTCATCGTCGGGTAGATTATCTGAAGTAAGCGACAAGAGTGTTTCTACTTCTTCTATTACATTATCAATATTCTCCTCGTCAATTACGAAGTCTTCTAAAGAAAAATTTTCTTCAGCATTTTTGTTTTTTCTTAATTCAATTAATCTTTTTAAAATGTTTTCAAATTCATCTGATAATTCTACCTCTTCAATTTCCGATTCTTCGATAGCAGAGACATCACCAAAAAGAGGGATTTCAAGTAAATATTCAGCAATTGCAATATAATCACCAGGGTTCAATATTACGGGTCCAGATTTTTTTAACTCACGTACTTTTCCACTTTTTAATTTATAAAGTTTTCTAGGTACTTCATTAGTTGTAAAAATAATTCCCTGGATTTTCATTATTTCACCTCTTGACTTTTAATTTCTTTTTTCCTTTCTTTTCTGCAACTCTTCTCTCTTTTCTGTTTACAAGTGTAAATTCATCGTGTTGGGTATTTATTTTTTTCAGCTCGTTTTCTGACTCTTTTTCGGCTTCATCAGTGATTTTTCTTATGTTTAATGTATAGATTATAGTTTGTTCAAATATTTTTGCCATCATCTCATCAAACATTCTAAATGTTTCCTTTTTAAATTCTAAGATTGGATCTTTTTGACCATATGCTCTAAGGCTTACTGCTTCTTTTACATGTTCAACTTCTTCAAGATATTGTCTCCAATTTTCGTCTATTACACGTAATGCTATGAACTTTCCAATTTTTGGGAAATCTTCTCCCAATTCTTCCTTTTTATTTTCAAATTTTTCTATTAAAAGATTTTTTAGATATTCTTTTAGTTCGTTTCTAGTATCAGGTAGTTTATCAAGACTAATATTTAATATTTTTAAAGATTCTTTTATTTCTTCTACATTACAAACGCCTTTTTCACAAAATTCTTCAAGCCTTCTTTCAATAAAGTCATCTATTGCATCGTTAAAGTGTTCATCGATATTTCCTGAAAGTAAATATTCTCTATAACTATATATTGCTCGTCTTTGTGTGTCCAAAACAGTATCCATTTGAAGCAAATTTTTTCTTATTCCAAAATTTATACTTTCAACCTTTTTTTGAACTCTTTCTATTAATTTTGTAAGCATAGGATGGTATATAGGCTCGCCTTTTTCAATTTTTACTAGATTCATTATTTTTTCAAGTTTTTCTCCACCAAATATTCTTATAATATCATCTTCTAAGGACAAGAAGAATATAGATTCACCTGGGTCACCTTGTCTTCCAGCTCTACCTCTAAGTTGGTTATCTATTCTTCTACTTTCATGTCTTTCAGTTCCGATTATAAGTAACCCGCCTAACTCCTTTACACCGGGACCTAATTTAATGTCTGTACCCCTACCGGCCATATTAGTTGCAATTGTAACTGAACCTTTTTGGCCAGCTAATGCAACGATTTGAGCTTCCTTTTCATGATGTTTTGCATTTAAGACGTTGTGAGGTATTTTTTCTTTGCTTAGCATTTTACTCAATCTTTCACTTTTTTCAATGGATGTTGTACCCACTAAAACAGGTTGTCCTTTTTCATAGCGTTTTTTAATTTCTTTTACGACTGCCTCAAATTTTTCGTTTTCTGTTCTGTAAATTAAATCGTCTCTATCTATTCTGATCATTGGTTTGTGAGTTGGAATAACAACTACTTCCATACCGTATATTTGTTTAAATTCTTCTTCCTCTGTTTTAGCAGTTCCTGTCATACCAGAAAGTTTTTCATACATTCTAAAGTAATTCTGGTATGTTATAGTTGCATAAGTAACCGACTCTTCTTTGATTTTAACTCCTTCTTTTGCTTCAATAGCTTGGTGAAGCCCTCCGCTGTATCTTCTTCCTGGAAGAAGTCTACCTGTGAATTCATCTACTATTATAATCTCGCCGTTATGTATAATATAATCTACATCTTTTTTAAACAGGTAATGTGCTTTTAAAGCATTTAGTAAGAAATACATTTTATTAACGTGTTCAGGGTCATAGAGATTTTCTATATTTAAAAGTTTTTCGATATATTCAATACCTTCGTCTGTTAGTATTACAGATTTTTTCTGCTCGTCTATAGTAAAATGCTTGTCTTTTACAAGCTTTTTGGCAATTTGATTGAAGCGAATATAATCTGAAGCTTTTGTTTTTGATGGACCACTTATTATCAAAGGAGTTCTTGCCTCGTCTATAAGGATACTATCTACTTCATCTACTATCGCATAAAAATGTCCTCTTTGAACTCTATCCTCCAGGTCAATTACAAGATTATCTCTTAAGTAATCAAATCCAAACTCTGTATTTGTTCCGTATGTTATATCACACTCATATGCTTCTTTTCTGCTGATTTCCTTCAATTCAACCTGATAAGCTTCTAGCGCTTCTTTATTTTTTACCTCATCTTCAAGAAATTCTCCATTAAAACCTTGAGGCCAAACACTCAAATTTTCATTTAACGCCTTTTTTGCAAGTTCTTTATTTTTCCAAATAACCTCATACGATTTGTTTTGTGTGTTTATAACGCCGACTCTAAGTCCCAAAGCAAGATATATAGGTCCCATCCACATAGCGTCTCTTTTTGCAAGATAATCATTTACAGTTACAAGATGAACACCTTTTCCAAGTAGTGCATTTAATACAACCGGCATAGTTGCAACTAGAGTTTTTCCTTCACCTGTTTTCATTTCTGCAACTTTCCCCTCATGAAGAACCATTGCACCTATAAGTTGTACATCAAATGGTCTTAATCCAATTACTCGTTTGGATACTTCTCTTACTATTGCAAAAACTTCTGGAAGATATTCGTCAATATTTTCAAGTGTAATATTTTCTTTAATTGTTTTCATGGAATTAATTAATTCAGTTAATTTTTTACTTTCAAGGTTTATCTTTTTGATCTTGTTTACTTTTTTCCAATATTTTTTTATAACCCTTTCATTTTTGTCGAATAATTTCACAATTCTTCCTCCTTTTTAAACTCATCAAAAAATAATTTTCCTCCTTTTTCATAAATAAAGACTGGATTTTTATAATTATTGTTTACTTGATGTTTTACTTCTCCAATTTGAACTAGAGGAGTGTTCATTGAAAGCGCAAGAATATATGAAGGCTTAATCTTAATACCTGCACGTACAATTCCACTACATTGGCCAAAAATTACAATAGAACCATTTGCAATTATTTCAGAACCAGAATGTACGTTACCTACAATTATTAAATGGCCTGTGTGATTTAGTTTTTGACCTGATCTTATATTTTTAATTATAATTAGCGTCGTTTCTTTATCTTCTTCTCTTTTTATTGGAGTTTCTTTTTCATCATAATGTTCAGTCAATATTCCTTTAACTTTTAGATTATAACTTTCAAATTTTTCAATTATTTTGGGAATATCATGAATTTTTTCTTTAAAATTTTCAATTTTGATCATTATTTTTTCGCTATCATCAAAAAACTGTCTTATATCGTGCATTTTATTGTCAATCTCTTTGAATAATGTGTCTAATTTTTCATATTTATCAATGTAAAAAACAATTCCAGATTTAAAGATTTTTAAGTTAAACAATAGTGCTCCCCCCTAACTAAAAAACTATTTCTTCGATTTCGTCAATCCATTGACCGAGATCAATTTCTTTAAATTTTTTCAGAGTCTTTTTTAAGTCAAAAAATACACTTTGGAATAACTTTTCCTTATTTCCAGAAAAAATTTCAAGAGCACATTCAAGCAATGCAGCAAAAAGATCGGCTGTCCTTACTATTTTCCCAGTATCCCCTGAAAATGGATCAGCTGCAAAATCTTCATATTTTTCTAAGTGACTAAGTGATTTATTTTCTTTAACCCATTCATTAAACATTTGTTTTTCAACTAATGATACAAGAGAATCAAGTTCTGGGGTTTTCTTTTTTGTAGGAGTTATTACATCTCCTGTAAAAGCTTCAGGAAGGTCATGAAGAAGTGCCTTTTTTATTATCTTTTCTTTTTCATCTTTACTAAGGCCAAGTTGTACAGAGATAATATAAGCAATTGTTGTAACCACAAAAGAATGACCTGCAACTGTAGATTTTATGTTTCTGTACATTCTATTCCATCTTGTCATTGAAATCATGTTTAAAGCTATTGAAAATATTAATTTAGGTATATCGGAAACTTCAGAGAAATCCTTTAAATACGGTTGGAGTTTTTCTTCGAGTTCCTTTATTGGCTTGTTAAAATCGAAAACTTTTCCGTTGACCTTTGCTTCAAAAAGACTTGTTAAGATGTCGGAAAATTTGTCGATTGGATCAAACTTTTCTGAAGTTATATTTGTTATAGAACTTTTGTCAACTATATTATATAGTTCTACGAAAGCTTTTTCTCTTACTTTTTCCCAGACATCCGGTGATAATCTTTCTATTCTTTCTTTTAACTCAAGGGAAACATCTGAGAGTACGAGCTTGGGAAGTATCCTGTTTAATCGCCATTTTAAAGAAGGCTCAATATCTAATTTATAGTAATCTCTTAATGCAAATGATATTAGCAACGTAGTGTAGGCATTATCAGCTTCGGAAAATTTTACAATTGCTGGTTTGTTGTTCCACCTTTGAATTGTAAATAAATTACCAAGCATAAAGATGAGTTTTCCGTATCCCAAAGTTAACAACCTCCTTTATATTATCTATTCTAACACACTTTTAATTTAGTTGTAGAATTTCAAAGTCGTTATATAACAGATTAAAAAAGAGAATTTTATTAACCAATGCATTTTTAAAATCACCTTTAAGAATTTTAATAGCTTCAGAAACTTGAATTGATGCAGTCACAAGAACTGTTGGAGGAAATACCTGTGGAGTTTTTGGAATGTCAAATCCTTCGTATATGTCTAAAAGAGATTTTGTGATTTGAGGTATTATTACCGTAACCTGCCCAGAAAATTCTTGTACAGCTCCGTGTATCATTGGTATTTGTAGCTTTTTGCAGATTTTTTCTAGAACTAATCGCCCCTCAATATTGTCCATACAATCAAAAGCAATATCAACCTTTTCGTTAAAGTAGGTGGGAAGAGCTTTATCTATTGCTTTAATATTGCAATTTTGGTTTATTTTTTTAAGCTTTTTCAATGCTATAAGTGCTTTGTTTTCATATAGATCTTCTTGGTTATAAAGAATTTGTCTGTTTAGATCTGGAGGATCTATTATTTTAGGATCGTAAATAATTATGTTTTCAAAGCCTATTCTTACAAGATTATTAAGGATGGTAGATCCTAAACCACCAGCGCCTGCTACTAATATTTTTATATTTTTAAGATTTAGTCCACTTATTAATTTTTTATGTCTTGAAATATCAAGCATTATCCACCACCTACCGGTAATATAATTGCTAATTCACCATCTTCTATTTTGTTTTTTCTCAATATATTTTCACCATTGTTCAGTATAACAACAGATAGCTTTATCTTTTGTTCGTCGTTTATTATCAAAAAAGTTTTCTTATTTTCCTTGTCTATTTTTATTAGAATTTCTTTATTGAGCTTTTTACTTATTTGCTCTAATAAATCATTTTCGTCTTTAAAGCAAACTTCTATGTTACTTTTACCCAGTAAATATTTTATGCTTCCGACAAATTTTACCAACATCTTTTCACCACCCTTTGATTATTTTATATATCTATTATATAATTTTTTTGGGTGATAAATTATGATAGCAGTTTTTAGTGATATACACGGGTGTTTCTATGAATTTCAGTTGTTATTGGATTATATTAAGAAGAAGTTCGGGAAATTTAATATAAGGTATATATTTTTGGGAGACTATATTGATAGAGGTCCTGGTTCAAAAGAGGTTGTTGATAAAGTTATTGAAATTGAACCTAAAGTTTGTTTGCTGGGAAATCATGAGGATATGATGATTAGATATATAAAGACAGGTAGGTCTAGTTGGTTGTCTGAAAATAATGGGGGACTTTATACTTTAAAATCATTTTCAAGTATAGAAAAGATTAAAGAGTACTTTTTCTTTTTTGAGAGTCTCAAATTTTTACATGTTGAAACTTTATATGGAAAGGTTAGATTCTTATTTTCCCATGCAAATTTGCCTTCAAATTATCCTTTAGATAAGGCAATTAGATGGAAAGGTGACTACAGTTCATTTTTAAAGGAAAATGAAATTACACTTTCTGAAAGCAATATTTGGTATAGAATAGTTGAACCAATTGAAGGTTATGTGCTTGTTCATGGTCATACTCCAACATATGATAACAAAATCTCTTTTTTAAAGATAAATGGTAAAATAGTGGATATAAATATAGATACTGGTTGTGTTTATGGTGGGCATTTAACTACTTTGTTTATTCCTGAAAACGAGCAGGAATTAAAAGAAACAAGTTATAATTTAATTGCCATTAATGAAAAATTTGATAAGGATAAAATATCAATTTTTGAGCTGGGAGGAGATTTATGAAGATAGTTGCTATCGTAAATTTGTTGTTAGTTACATTAATTTGGGGATTAACTTTTCCCATCCAAAAGATGGTTTTAGTCGATATTTCTCCTTTTGCTTACAACGCTATAAGATTTTGGATTGCAACACTCCTTTCATTTTTTGTTTTTGGAAAAGGTAATAAATATGGTTTAATATTAGGTGTAGTACTTGGAGTATCATACGCTGCCCAAACGTGGGGGCTTACACTAACAACATCTTCTAAAAGTGGTTTTATTACTGCTTTTTATATAGTATTAATTCCTATTTTTTCCTATTTTATTGAAAAAGAAAAACCAACTAAGGTACAAATATTTTCATTTTTAATTGCTATGATAGGTGAGTATCTCCTTTCTGGAGGAATCAATAGTATAAATTTTGGTGATGTTTTAACGTTTTTTTGTGCAATTCTTTACGCGTTACATGTTGTTTTGGTTACAGAATTTTCTAAAAAAAGCCCCGAAAAAGATTTACTTACTTCTCAGTTTTTAATGGTTGCGGTGTTAAATTCACTCTTTGGTTTGAATCAATCATGGAAAATAGATGTAAAAATATTTAGTGTAGCTTTATTTACAGCGATTTTTGCTACGATTTATGCGTTAATAGCACAGGCAAAGTACCAAAAAGTGGTTGGAAGTAATACTTCTGCACTTATTTTTGTGGGTGAGCCTGTATTTGCAACAATTTTTTCAATTATTTTGCTTTCTGAAAGGCTTGATATGTTACAGATTTTTGGTGTAGTTTTAACTATGTTTGCTTTGATGTTATCAATAATTCCTGAAAAATATTTTAGGAATTTTTATAGACACGTAGAAAAATAACTATGAAAAGGGGGTAAAGACATGTTCAATTCAAATTTTTCAACTTTGAAAGCGGCAATGGATGTTGCACTTAAAAGGCAGGAAATACATTCACAGAATATCGCTAATGCTGAAACCCCAAATTACAAAAGAAAATATATTGTTTTTGAAGAATTGTTAAATGAATCAAAAATGAAGTTGAGTTTAAAAACAACTTCACGGAAACATATAGAAAAAACTTCAAAAGTTGTGAGCCCTATTATTAAGACTCAAAAAAACACTTCATTAACTAACGATGGTAATAACGTAGATATTGATATTGAAATGGTAGAAATGGTAAAGAATGCGCTTAGATATCAGACTTTGTCCAGGCTTATGAGTGCTAATATTGATAGATACAACACAGTTATAAGGAATATTAGGTAAGGAGGTAAAATATGAATGAATTTAATATAATGACGATTTCTGCGACGGGAATGTCAGCTCAAAGACTCAGAATAGATGTTATTTCAAATAATTTAGCAAATTCAGAAACAACAAGAACTGAAAATGGTGAGCCATATAGGAGAAAGGTACCAGTGTTCCAGGAACTTTTGAGAAATATCAACGGTAGATTGGAAAATGGTGGAGTAGTTGTGAAAAAAATTTACGAGGATAAATCTCCATTTAGGATAGTATATGATCCAACACATCCAGATGCTGATGAAAATGGTTATGTTAAACTTCCAAATGTAAATGTTGTAAGGGAAATGGTGGATATGATTAATGCTCAAAGAGCATATGAGGCAAATGTTACTGCATTTAACACCACAAAAGCTATGATAAATAGTGCTCTCCAAATTGGGAGGTGATTTGTATGATAGATAGAATAAATGGTATAGGAAATTATGGAAATTTAAAACCTTCAAACGTAAAAAAACAAAATACGGATTTTACGAAAATACTTAATGATGCTCTAAAGAGCGTAAATGAACAGCAAAAAAAAGCGGAGCAGATGGCAGATGATTTTGCAACTGGAAAAATTAGCAATATCCACGAAGTTATTGTAGAAGCAGAAAAAGCATCAATTTCATTGAGACTTACAGTCGAGGTTAGAAATAAGATTGTTGATGCGTATAAGGAAATCATGAGGATGCAATTTTAAATAACTATGTGAAAAAATAAGAAGGCTCCGAATTTTCGGAGCCTTCTTTTATTATTCAACATGTATATCAATAACTTTTTTGTCTTTTGTTTCTTTCTTTGGAAGTTCAATTGTCAAAACTCCATCGTTGAATTTTGCTTTGATTTTTTCTACATCAACATATTCTGGAAGTCCAAATGACCTTTCGAAGTATCCTTCTGCCCTTTCGATTATTTTATAGTTCTTTCCTTTGTCTTCGCGATTGAATTTTCTTTCGCCTTTGATTGTAAGAACGTTATCTTCAATTGTTATTTTAACGTCATCTTTTTTTAGGCCTGGAAGTTCAGCTTCAATGACAACTTCTTTATCTGTTTCGTAAACATCTACTTTTGGGAAGTGAGTGGTATCAAATCTTGATGGTCTTACAAAGTCTTCAAATAATCTGTCAATTTCTTTTTGAAGTTCTACAAATGGGTCAAAATAATTTCTTCTTGCTAACATACTCCCACCTCCCTTTATATTTTTTATTATTGATTTTCAGCCTGTTGATTTCCACCTTGTTGATTTTGTTTGTAAATATACTCTCCAATTTTTGTTTTTTCTCTGTCAAGTTCATCAAACAACATCTTTATTCTTGGTATATCGTTTTTATTTATTGCATCCCTTAAGTCTTTAACAAGGTTTTCGAGTTTGTCTTTTTCATCTGCTGGGATTTTGTCACCATATTCTTTTAGTGATTTTTCTATGTAGTATGCAAGGTCATCTGCTTTGTTTTTAAGTTCTACTTCTTCTTTTCTTCTCTTATCTTGTTCTTCAAATTTCTTAGCATCTTCAATGATCTTGTTGATATCATCTTCGCTTAATTGATGTCTACCGGATACAACCATCGATTGCTCTTTTCCTGTGCCAAGGTCTTTTGCCGAGACGTGAACAATTCCATCGCTATCAATATCGAATGTGACTTCGATTTGTGGGACACCCCTTGGTGCAGGTGGAATTCCAACAAGTCTAAAGCTTCCAAGTAAAATGTTATCTGCCGCAATCGGTCTTTCGCCTTGGTATACTCTTACTTCTACTTCTGTTTGACCGTCTTCTGCTGTTGTAAAGACTTTACTCTTTTTAATTGGTATAGTTGAATTTCTTGGGATAATTGGTTCAAACAAACCACCTTTTACTTCTATACCAAGTGTTAATGGTGTGACATCAACTAATACGATATCTTTTCCTTGTGCTCCTTCTTCTCCTGCAAGAATAGCTGCTTGAATTGCTGCACCAACTGCTACTGCTTCGTCTGGATTAACTCCTCTGTTAGGATCTTTACCAAATATTTCTTTGATGAATTTTTGAACCATTGGAACTCTTGTCATACCACCTACAAGGATTATTTCATCGATATCTTCTGGTTTTAATTTAGCATCTGAAAGCGCTTGTTCAACAGGCTTTCTTGTCATTTCAACAAGGTCTCTTGTTAAGGATTCAAACATTGAACGTGTTAGTCTCATTTCAAGATGTAGTGGGCCTTCTGCTGTAGCTGTTATGTATGGCAAACTTATATCAGTTTCAAGTTTGCTTGAAAGTTCAATCTTTGCTTTTTCAGCAGCATCTCTCAATCTTTGAAGAGCTTGCTTGTCCTCTCTTAAATCGACACCGTGTTGTTTTTTAAATTCTTCTGCGAGCCAATCGATTATTCTTTGGTCAAAATCGTCACCACCAAGATGGTTATTACCGGAAGTTGCAACTACTTGAATTACTCCATCGCCAATTTCAAGTATTGAAACGTCAAATGTACCTCCACCTAAGTCGTATACGAGAACCTTTTCTTCTTTTCCTTTTTTATCAAGACCATATGCAAGAGCTGCTGCAGTTGGTTCGTTTATAATTCTTAAGACTTCAAAACCAGCGATTATACCAGCCTCTTTCGTTGCCTGTCTTTGAGCATCATTGAAGTATGCAGGACAGGTGATGACAGCTTTTTTAACTTCTCCGCCCAAGTATTCTTCTGCGTCTCTTTTTAGCTTCTTTAGTATAAATGCACTGATTTCTTGTGGGGTGTAATCTTTGTCATCGATTTTTACTTTATAATCGGTTCCCATTTTTCTTTTTATTGATTTAATAGTTCTTTCAGAATTTAATATAAGCTGCCTTTTTGCGGGTTCACCTACAAGAATTTCACCGGTTTTACTGAATGCAACTATTGACGGAGTTGTTCTTGCACCTTCAGCATTTGGTATAACTTCAACTGAAGAGTCTGGTTTCATCCAAGCAATAACACTATTTGTTGTACCCAGGTCTATACCTACGACATATTCTTTTTTATTTGCCATATCTTTCACCTCCCGATACATATTATATGATATTAGCAGTCTTTTGTCAAGAGTGATAATATAGATAATAAAAATCAAAAATACCTCTGTTTATAGGCATTCTTGGCTGTAATTTAAAATTTACTAAAAATTATAGCAATTGTTACATAAGTTTGTTATTTATTTGACTTTTTAATCTTTACAGCTGTTCCGTAAGCAAGCATTTCTGCGGCACCACTCATTACTGAAGAACTTGAAAATCTTACATTTACTACAGCATCTGCTCCTATTTTTTCTGCTTCGTCTATCATTCTTTCTATTGCTTTGTTTCTTGCTTCTGTCATCATTTCTGTATATGCTTTAATTTCTCCACCGGCAAGGGTTTTAAATGCGGCAGCGATGTCTTTTCCTAAGTGTTTTGATTGAACTATATTTCCCATTACAATTCCTAATATTTCAACAATTTCATAATCTGGAATATTCTCTGTTGTAGTTATTATCATTTTAATTCCTCCCTTCTATAAATGATACGATATCCTTGATTACCTCTCTACTAACGTGGTTTTCAATATAATATGAATAAGGAGATTTTTCACCTGGAGTAAAAATATGTGTCAGATTAGAATACATTTTAATTTTAATATTTTTCTTTTCTGAAAGTTCTTTTTTGAAAATTTCTAATTCTTTTGTAGGAACTTGATAGTCATTTTCTCCAAAAAGCATTAGTACTGGAATTTTTAATTGTTTTATATATTTTAAAGGATTGTAATTTCTAAGATCATACCAATAACTTGCTGGTGCACCAAGGATTATTTCATTTTTGCTTGCTTTGTTGTTTATTATTTTTTTAAGCCCTTCTTTTGCTTTGTTTATTTCTTCTTTATTTTTTCCAGAGTAAAGTTTTTCAAGAAATTCTAATTGATCTAGTGTTATTTCTTCTATATTTCTTGCAGGAGGTGCAAGAAGAATTAACCCATATATATCTTGATTTTTATAGGCTATGTATGGAGCAAGGTATGCTCCAAGGCTGTGACCTAAAAGATATATTTTTTTATATCCTTCTTTTTTTAAAAGTTTAACAGCATTCTCTACATCATCTATTACTTCCTCTCTTACAGTTATATTGTCTGGCTCTTTTAGAAGCTCTGGATGAAAAGTCCTTTTATCGTATCTTAATACAGCTATATTATTGCTTGAAAGTCCATAAGCAATATCTTTAAAAATTTTATTTGGGCCAATTGTTTCATCCATATCATTTGGACCTGATCCATGTATTAAAATTACAGCAACATCAGATGAGTTTTTTGGAATTGTTAGTTTTCCAGGTAGATCTCCTATTTTAATATCTTTTTCAGTAAAGTTATCATTACTTACATAGTCTGGTGCTTTGTATTCAATGCTTTGTGCAAGGTTAAAAAATAAGCCGTCTATTTTTCCTTGGTTATTTACAGTTATTGAGATATTTAGTGATCTTTTTTGAAATTTTGCTGTGTATATATAAATCATATATGGACTTTTTTCAATTGGAGTGATTTTAATAATGTTTGAAAATGGGCCATAGGTTTGTTCAATACCTTCCCATATTTCTTTTAATTTAGCGACTGGAAGATGTTTTTTCAAGATGTCTGAGGAAAGCTCATAGCATTTTTCAAAATTTTTGGAAATTAAACCTTCAAAATATGATTGGGCTACTAATTGGTATTCTATAGGAAAAATAGTTATTGAAACAACAAGTAATACAAAAATAAATTTTTTCATATTTAAACCTCCTTTTCTTTAAAGATTAGATATGAAAAGTAGACAAAGATAAAACTTAGTATAGTAAGTACAATTGTATATGTGAGATCAACTTTTCCTTTTTCAAAAATTGAATATCCAAGAATATATTTATATGTATTAAAAAATTTGAGTGGTTTTAGTAGTCCTAGTGTGGTTGTTAAACCTAAAACTACTGCAGAAGAAAGAATTGGTTTTACTTGGTCATTAAAGTATGTCGTGAATACAATTACAATTGAAAACCAAAAGAATGCTCCTACGAGTGAGTGAATATAAAATTTTGAAACAGTAAGAATTGATAACTCTTTTGAGGTTATCAACGAATATATGGATGGTAAGTAAGAAAAGTAGGTAATTAAAATAAAGAGTACAAAAATACTTAATAAAGTTTTTTGGAGAAAGATAGTTTTTCTATTTTGCCGTGATAATAAAAATGTTATTGTTTCATTTTCATATTCTCTTGAAAAAAGTGGAAACGCTATTATTATAGCTAGTATTGGAATAAATTGGCCAAAGTTTTTTCCAAACCATTGAGAGAGTATATAGTAATCCCAGTTTTTTAATTTTTCAACAAAATTTTCTCCAACGAATTTTTTAATAGCTTCCGAGTTTTCGGTTAATATGTTTATTGTAAAGTTTTGAAATGGTGCAAGTGAAAAGAAAAGAATTGTGAATAAAATAAAAAGGCTAATAGTTCTAACTTTCATTTGTAGCCATTCTCTTTTCATATTTTATCTCCTCCTTTGACAAGAGCTTCAAAGATAGTTTCAAAATTTGCTGGTTGAATATCGCCCTTTGCTTCTTCTTTTTTGCATAGATAAATATTTTCATCATTTGTTTTTTTATACAAATATCCTTGGATGTGTTCTTTTGTTGAACAGAGAACGTATTTTTCTTTTATTTCATCCAAATATCCCATTTCTACTATATGTCCTTTGCTCATAATTGCAACTTTATCGGCAATTTTTTCTACTTCAGAAAGGATATGACTTGTATAAAATACTGTTTTTCCATCAAAAGCTAATCTTCTTATGGATTCAATTACCTTTTTTTGCATTAGAGGGTCAAGACCCCACGTTGGTTCATCTAAAAAGTAGATATCAACATCTTCAGAAAGAACTATTGAAAGATATACCAGTGTTGTCATTCCATGAGAAAGATTTGCTATTTTTTCGTCTTTTTCAATATTAAATTCTTTTAAATAATCAAATGCCTTTTCAATGTTAAAATGTTTTGATAATTCTTGAGTTACTTCAAACATCTTTTTTATTGTTAAAGATTTATACAGTTCTTTTTTTTCAGGAAGATATGTAAAGTTTCCGTTTAGTTCTACTTTGCCATCGTCTTTTTTTCTTAAACCAATTATGCATTTTAGAGTTGTAGTTTTTCCTGCACCATTGGGACCAAGAAGAGCAAAAATTTCTCCCTTGCCCACTTTGAAAGAAATTCCATCTACTGCTTTTTTTGATTTATAATACTTTTTAAGATTTTCTACTTGTAGTATCATTTGTTTTCCCTCCCGCTGATTTTATTATGTTACAAATATCATCAATTTTCATTCCTGCATTAATACACTTTTTTACTATGGTTGTTAATTCATTGATAAGTTCTTCATTAAAATTTTCTAATATGTCTTTTTTTACTACATATCCTTCTCCTCTTATTGGTTCTATTATCCCTTCACTTACAAGTTCTCTGTATGCCCTTGAAACTGTGTTTAAATTTACATCTAACATTTCAGCCATTTTTCTAATAGATGGTAAAAAATCTCCTTTTTTTAATTTTTTATTCATGATTTGTAGTTTTACGTTTTCTATAATCTGCTTATATACAGGTTTGTGTGAAGAAAAGTTTATAGTAAACCACATATTTTACCTCCTTCTACTGTAATATTATAATATTACAGTAGAAATTTGTCAAACAATAAAAAATCCCCAAGCAAATTTTGCTTGGGGATAAAGATTCATGATTAATTTTTATTGAATATTTTCAATAATAACAGCGGTTCCCATACCTCCACCGATGCATAATGTTGCAAGTCCATATTTTAAATTCCTTTTCTTCATCTCATAAAGCAACGTTACTATTATCCTATTCCCACTTGCCCCTATTGGATGTCCTAGTGCTATTGCTCCTCCATTTACATTTGTCCTTTCTTTTATCCATTCCTCGCTTACTCCAAATCTTTTACTCCATTCCTTTATTACTGCCAAACTTTGTGCTGCAAATGCTTCGTTTAGTTCTATCAATTCTATGTCTTCCATTTTCATTCCTGCCTTTTGTAATACCTTCTCTGTTGCTGGTACCGGACCAAGGCCCATTTCCATTGGATCTACTCCTGCTTGTGCCCATGCTACTATCTTTGCCAGAGGTTTTAATCCTTTCTTTTCTATGTATTTTTCGCTTGCAAGCAGTATTGCACTTCCTCCGTCGTTTATTCCACTTGCATTTCCGGCCGTTACTGTTCCGTCTTTTTTGAATGCTGGTTTTAGTTTGGCAAGCTTTTCTAATGTCACATCGAATCTTGGATGCTCATCTGTATCAAATATTATTGTTCCTTTTTTTGTCTCAATTTCTACTTTTTCTATTTCATCTTTAAATCTTCCGCTTTCTAATGCTGCTTTTGCTTTCATTTGACTTTCATATGCGAATTTGTCTTGTTCTTCTCTAGTTATATTGTATTTTTCTGCAAGATTTTCTGCTGTTATTCCCATGTGTACGTTATTAAATACATCTGTTAGACCATCTAATATCATGTGATCAATCATTTCAAAATTTCCAAATTTAAGACCATATCTTGCTCTTGCTGGTAGAAGATAAGGTGATGCTGACATGTTTTCTATACCACCTGTCAAAACTACTTCTGCTTCCTTTTGCATAATGTCAATAGCACCTAGCATTGTTGCTTTCATTCCACTGCCACAAAGCATATTTACAGTAAATCCAGGTTTTTCAACTGGAACCCCTGAATAAATCCCAACTTGTCTTCCAGGTCCCATACCTTGTCCAGCCGTAAGAATGGAGCCAATTATAGTTTCATCAATATCAGATGGCTCAATCCCAGCTTGTTTTATTGCTGCCTTTGCAGCAATTGCACCAAGTTTGGGAGCTGGTATGTCTTTTAAACTCCCCGCAAATGTCCCTATTGCTGTTCTTTTTGCACCTATTATGTATACCATATCACTCCACCCCTTTTTTTTATTTAAAATGTTTTTAAATCATCAGAGATTATTAATTTTGCTTCAGTTAGACTCAAAACTTCGTCTAAGCTTGTTTCTTTTGCTATTTCTTTTAATAATAAACCTTCATCCGTAGGTTTTATAACTGCTAGTTCAGTAACTATTAAATCAACCCTGCGTATTGATGTTAATGGTAAAGAGCATTTTTTAACTATTTTAGGTGTTCCTTTTGCAGTGTGTGTCATGGCAACGATTACTTTTTTTGCTCCAGTTACAAGGTCCATAGCACCACCCATGCCTGGGATCATCTTTCCAGGAATCATCCAATTTGCTAGATGCCCTTCTTCGTCAACTTGTAATCCACCAAGTACAGTTACATCTAGGTGTCCACCTCTAATTAGAGCAAATGAAAATGCACTGTCAAAAGTCATTGCACCCGAGAGAGCAGTAACAAATTGTCCGCCAGCATTTGTAAGATCTTTATTTTCGAAACCTGGTTCAGGTGCTGGTCCCATTCCTACAATACCGTTTTCACTTTGAAAAAATACATGTATATTTTCTGGTATGTAATTTGCAACTAACGTTGGAAGACCTATTCCTAAATTTACAAGCTGTCCTTCTTTTAACTCTTTTGCAACTCTTATTGCAATTTTTTCTTTTGGGTTCATTTTTCCACCCCCACAATATAATCAACTACAACTCCGGGAATTTTGATTTCATTTGGTGAAAGACTTCCTGTTGGTACAATTTCTTCAACTTCTACAATTACTGTGTCAGCTGAAAGTGCCATCAAGGGGTTAAAATTTTCCGCCGTTAAATTGAAAACAAGGTTTCCAAGATAATCAGCTTTTTTGGCCTTTATTAATGCAATGTCAGCCCTAAGTGGTAGTTCTAATAAATACTTTTTTCCTTCAATTTCAATAATTTGTTTTCCCTCTTCAACAATTGTTCCAACTCCTGTTGGTGTTAAAATTCCACCTAAACCAACACCGCCTGCACGAATTCTTTCAGCGAGTGTTCCTTGTGGTACAAGTTCTACTTGTAATGTTCCTTCAATCATTTGTCTTTGGGTTTCTGGGTTTGTTCCTATGTGTGAGACTATTACTTTTTTACAGAGTTTATTTTTTACAAGTTTTCCTATTCCCTTATCTTCAAAAGCCGTATCGTTTGCGATCACCGTTAGATTTTTAATTTTGTTTTTAATGATTTCATCAATTATCTTTTCAGGTGTTCCAACCCCCAAAAATCCACCAATCATTATTGTTGATCCTTCTTTAATCAAATTACTTATTTCTGAAAGATCAATGATTTTCAAAGCTTTTCCCTCCTTTTTTTGTCAATAATATACAAATTTATTAAGTTTATAACTTTAATATAAAAAGATGTGTATAAATTCACAATAATTATTATACCTTTTTGTTACTAAAATGTTAAGCTGAGAAATATTTTGATTCTTACTTATTATTGTTTTAAAAAAAGAAAAAAAGCTTAATATAGACTATTTTAAAGAACTTTGTTTAAATTTTGTTTGAATAAAAGTAAAACCCGTTTCTAGTAATTAGAAACGGGCTTTTATATATTGATTATATTAGAAAAAAACTTTTTAAAGTTTAATATAAAGCTTGTTTTATTACACTTGCAGCTTTTTTTCCAGCACCCATTGCGAGAATTACAGTTGCAGAACCTGTTACTATGTCTCCGCCTGCAAATACTTTTTCAATAGAGGTTCTTCCAAACTCATCTGCTTTAATATATCCCCATTTATTTAACTCAAGTCCATCAAATTGAGATAACAAAAGTTTGTTTGGATTTGTACCAATTGCTTCGATGGCCACAGATGCTTCAATTATAAAATTGCTGTTTGGAATAGGAATAGGTTTTCTTCTACCACTTTCATCAGGCTCACCAAGTTCCATTTTTATACATTCAATACCAATTAAATTTCCATTTTCATCTCCAATGTATCTTACAGGTTGAGTTAGAGTTTGAAATTTTACGCCTTCTTCTTTTGCATGTTTAATTTCTTCTTTTCTTGCGGGCATTTCATTTTCACTTCTTCTATATACTATTGTAACATTTGCTCCCAATCTTAACGCACTTCTTGCTGCATCCATTGCTGTGTTTCCACCGCCAATTACTACTATTTTTTCACCGATCTTTACCGGAGTATCACTTTGTGGGAATTTATAGGCTTTCATTAAATTTATTCTTGTTAGAAATTCGTTTGCTGAATACACTCCATTAAGTTCTGTCCCTTCAATATCCATAAATTTTGGAGTTCCAGCACCTACGCCTATAAATATTGCATCGTATTTTTCTAGCAATTCTTTTGGGTGAATTGCAAGGCCAACAGGAATATTTGTAAATATATTTACCCCTAGTTTTTTCAAGAGTTGAGCTTCTTTTTTTACAATACTTTTTGGAAGTCTAAATTCTGGAATTCCATAAATTAAAACACCACCAACGTCATGAAAAACTTCATACATGTCTACTGAAAAACCAGCTTTTGAAAGTTCTGAGGCTGTTGTTAAACCAGCAGGTCCAGCACCTATTATCGCAATCTTTTTATTAATTCTTTTTTCAGGAATTATATCTTCTTCGATATTGTTATTAATAGCCCAATCGGCAATGAAACGTTCCAATGCGCCTATTGATATTGGTTGACCAACTTTATTTAAAACACAGCTTCCCTCGCATTGAATTTCTTGAGGGCAAACTCTGCCACATATTGCCGGGAGACTATTGTACTTTTTTAGTACTTTGTAGGAACCTTCAAAATCTTTTTCGGCAATTTTTTTGATAAAGCCTGGAATGTCGATTCCTACAGGACAGCCCTGTACACAGGTAGGGTTTGGACATTGGAGGCATCTTTTTGCTTCTTCAATTGCAAGCTCTTGAGTATAGCCAAGATTAACTTCATTAAAATCTTTATTTCTTTCATTTGGGTTCCTTTCAATTGTCTTTAATCTTTGCTTTACAGCCATGTTGGTTCACCAACTTCCTGTAAATATTTTGAAAGTGCTATCTTTTCTTCTTTTCTGTATTGATTTAGTCTTTTTTCAAAACTTTCCCAATCAACTAGTCGCCCGTCAAATTCTGGACCATCAACGCAAGTGTATTTTAATTTGTTTCCAATTCTTACCCTACAACCACCACACATGCCTGTACCATCTACCATTATTGAATTTAAAGAAACCCAAATTTTTATATCATGCTTTTTTGCAACCTCTGAACAAGCTTTCATCATTTTTGAAGGGCCTATAGCCCATATAATATCATAATTTTTTTCTTGTATCATTTTTTCCATGAATTGATGTGGATATGCTTTCTCTCCAAGACTGCCGTCATCTGTTACTATGTATAAATTATTTGCATTCTTAAATTCATTTTCGAGAATAATGTATTCTTTACTACGACCACCAAGAATTACATCGACATTGTTTTTTTCTTTTATAAGTTCTTTGACAATAGGAGTGATTGCTGCAATTCCAACTCCTCCTCCAATTACTAAAGCATTGCCGTAATATTTAACTTCACTTGGCATTCCAAGGGGGCCTACAACATCTAAAATAAAGTCTCCTTTATTTAATCGACAAAGTTCATATGTGCTTTTTCCAATTGCTTTAACTATTACTCTAAATGAGTCTTTATTTACGGCAGAAATTGTTAAAGGGATTCTTTCGCCATTTTCATATAATCTGAATATAACAAATTGCCCAGCTTTTGCATTTTTTGAAACTATAGGATTTTCTATCCAAAATTCATGGACACCATATGCAAGTTTTCTCTTTTCTAAGATCTTGTTTTTCAAGGATACACCCCCTATGTTGAGTAAATACTCTGAATTTTTTCACTTGCAAATTCGATACAAAAATCCAAAGTTTTTTCAATCTCCCAACCGTTTATAGTACCATATATAAATGCTGCCGATACTGCATCGCCAGCACCTGCTGTGTTTATAACTTTCACACTTTTAGCCTTTTTTCTTATTATTGTATCGCCTGCATAAATTATTCCTTCTTTTCCCATTTTTAGTACTATATGCTTTGCAAAGTGTGATAACTTTGCAAGATTTTTTTCAATATTTTCTTCCTTGAATATTTTTATTAGTTCATCTTTGTTCAAAGATACATATTCAGCAGAAAAATTTTTTAATATTTCAAATTGCGAAGTTTCAGAAAGTTCAACAAAAGCAGTTTTTGATGATTGTAAAGATTTAATTAAAGTTTCTTGTGGAATACCAGTTTGTATAAATGCAAAATTCATATTATCAGGTATTGCTTGAGATGATAAGAACTGGTTTGCACCCAGATTGTGAAACATAGTATTTGCTCCAGAATCTTCTACAACGATACTGGTTAAAGCGGTATTTTCATTTTTGACTATTTGTGGTTTGAACATTAAAATATTTTCTAACTTTTCTTTTATATATCTTCCGAAAATATCATCAGCAATTGTAGAGATTAAAGTAACTTTGAGACCTAAATTTGCAAGATTAATTGCAACATTCGTGGCTTTTCCACCAGGAAAATATGCAAAATTATTTGCCACATGATTTTCTTCAATTTGAATTTTGTCAATGTAATAAAAGATATCGAGATTAGTTTTTCCAATACAAAAAACGTCAGTTTTCTCTTTGGAGAACAATAGAAGCAGCCCCCAATATGCCCGCGTTTTCAACCAATGGGCTTTGAATTATTTCAAATGTATCTTTAAAGGTTGGCATTACAAGTTCATTAACTCTTTTTCTAAGCGGTTCAAACAAGATATCTCCAGCCCTTGAAACACCACCGCCAATAATAACTACTTCAGGGTTAAAGATATGAACAAATCCTGTTATACCAATAGCAAGTGCTTCAACAACTTCATCTCTTAACATTAAAGCAAGTCTATCACCGTCTCGTGCTGCGTCAAATACAGCTTTAGCTGTAACTTTTTCATTTTTAAATATTATTGAATTTGGAAATTTTTTCTTCCTTTCTGTTGCCATCCTTACAATTGCAGTTGCAGAAGCGTATGCCTCAAGACATCCATAGTTTCCACAACCACAAAGTGGTCCATTTGGATTTATAATAACGTGGCCTAATTCTGCACCTATTCCGGTAGAACCTGTAATTAAAGTTCCATGTGAAATTACTCCGCCACCAACACCGGTTCCAAGTGTTAATGCAACAATATGATCTTTTCCTATTCCTGCACCGAACCATTTTTCCCCTAACGCAAATGAATTTGCATCGTTTTCAACGTATACGTTTTTACCCAAAAGTTCTGATAGAAGTGAACCTAAAGGAAAATTATGCCAATCTGGAAAATTAGGAGAGAATCTAACAACTCCGTTTTCTTTGTCTATTGAACCTGGAGAGCCGATACCTACTGCGTGATAATCAGTCTCTTCAGTAAGTTTTAATATTGCATTTGCAATCCTTTTAACAACTTCTTGCCCACCAAGTTCAACTTTCGTTTCAATAGAAGATTTTTTTAATATTTTTCCATTTTTGGAATCAACCAACCCAATTTTTACGTATGTTCCTCCGAGGTCTACTCCTACTATATTCATTTTTATCCTCCTTTGTTTATTTTTACAAAAACGAGCAACAGCCTTTAAAATCGTAATTCTTACTTGCAGAATTTACAAATACATCTGGGCTAATTTTTTCTAAAAGTTCTTTTCTATACTTTCCATGAGGATGCATACAACCAAGTATTACACTTTTAAAATGTTTTTTTGCAAGATTAAAAACCTTAGCAACTTCATCAACAGTTGGTGGGTTACAATCTTTGTATGCCGTGTTTTTTGTTGGAATAAGAATATTTAGAACGATTGTATCGAAGTAATCTTTTAATATTTCTATGCTTTTTTCCTCATGTGTAATTTTACCACACAAAATACCAATAGTTATGTGCGGTACTTTCTTTATAGGAAGTGGTAAAACTGCAGAAAGTATTTCATCTTTTGTTCTTTTAATTGTATAAACTTCTTGCATTACATTTTCATCTGAGAAAAAATCAAAACTTACTACATCAGCAACATCGATTATTTCAAATGGGGGTTCTTTTGGAAATCCTATATGAAAATTGTATTGTAAATTGTAAGTTCTTTTTAATTCTTTTAATTTGTTTAGATATGGCGAGAAAGGTATAATACCATCATTAGACATTCCACCGCTTATCAAAAAAGACTTATATTTATTTACATATCTTTCAATATTGTCGATATGTGTCATGCTTTTTACGTAAACACCACCACAATGCTTACAGTTCATTGGGCAACCTTTTGTAACAGAAATTGGTAGAGTTCCTGAAGGGTTAACAATTACCATTTAAAATTCACCGCCTTAGTGGTTAGTCTATCTTTTTCATCAAGTTGGATCCATCCATTTAAACCAAGAAATTCCATATATTCAACTGCTTCCATATATTCAGCTTTTGTAATTTTTCTACCTATCAACGGATCATTCTTTGCCCCAAAATGGGGTAGGTATTGTGACATTAACGATACAGGAATTTTTGGATCGAGTTCTGCTATGAATCTTAAAGCTTTAAAATGTCCTGACACATTATTTGGAAGGACAAGTATTCTAATTATTATACCTCTTTTGCTTTCTTCACTAAATGCACCGACTTGTCTATACATCTCTTTTATAGCTTCTTGAGCAATTTCCCAATAGTTTTTAACTTTGGAATATTTTTCACCATACATAGAATTGGTATACCTTATATCGGCAAGGTAAATATCTATATAACCTTCAAGCATATTTAAAGTTTCAACATTTTCATAGCTGGAGGTATTATATACGACAGGTAAATTAAATCCTTTATTTTTCGCAATTTTTAGTGCCTCAATTACTTGGGGAACGTATTGTGTTGCTGTTACAAGATCTAGAGTTTCTGCACCATTTTCTTGTAATGTTAAAAATGCCTCAGCAAGCTTTTCAATGGAAATTTCTTTTCCAACCCCTTTTTGAGAAAATCCCATATTTTGACAATAAATACATTTCATAGGGCAGCCTGAAAAAAATATAATTCCTGCTCCATTTTTTCCAGATATGGGAGGTTCCTCTCCTTTGTGGAGTAAAATATTTGAAACTCTAACTTTATAATCAGCACCACATATTCCCTTCTGTTTATACCTGTTGACTCTGCATTTTCTTGGACAAAGAGTGCAAAAGTTTAACATATTTTCCTCCTCATTAGATGATTTTCGAATTTTTCATTGCATTTTCGAATTCGTTTACTTGTTCTTTTATGTTATTAATGGCCATTTCAACTTGTTCAAGACCTTCGTATAACTCTTCAACTGCATCATGAGTACTCTTTGAAATTTTTATTAATTTATCTATGTTTTGAACGTTTTCTCTATTGGCAGAATCAATTGATTTTAAAGATTCGTTTACTGTAATAGTTTCTTTTGATGCTTTTTCAGACAATAATATGTTAGAAGTGATTATGTTTTCAATATCAAGTAAGGAGGCCTTTGAATCTTTTACAAGTTTTCGAGTATTATTTGAAAGTTCCATTATCATTTCAGCTATTCTTGAAAGTCCTTCTCTATCCATAGTTTCTTTACTAGTTTCAATTGAAGCATTTATTGCAAGAACTGTTATCGTATCTGAAACATCTGCAATTTGTTCTGTTAAATCTGTTAAAATATCCGTTAATTCATTTAACTTTGAACTTGAGTTTATTATTTCTTGAATAGTAATCGTAAAATCTTTTACTTTTTTTATTGCAGTTTCTATTTCTGCAGAGCTTTCTTGAATATATGCTGCAAATTCTTCAACTGATCTATCTAATTCATTAATAGCATTTTCTGTATTCTCAGCCATTGATTTTATTTCGGAAGTAGAAGATGAGGTTGAAAGAACATTCTCTGATATATTTTGAAATAGAGATTTTATATAGTTGAATTGTTTTAGAGTATCCTTTGAGAGGATTTTTGACATAAAGTATCCTAATGCAATTGTTGCAATGATTATGATTGGAAATCCAATAAAAATAATATTTTTTGCTAAAGTATTATAATTTTCAAATAATTCACTTTCTGTTACAGAATGAGCTACAAATACATTGCCATCGAATGCAAAGGCAGCATATCTCTTTTCATTTTCAAAATTATATTCAACTATCCCTTCTTTTTTTTCTTTCATGGCTTTAAACAATTCTGGTACATAATCTGCAATATTTTTACCAATTTTTGATGTATCAGAGTGATTCAATGTCGTCCCATTTTTTGAGATTATAAAATAATATCCTTTGTGTTGATAATTGTTAAATAATTTATCATAAGCTTTTGTTTCTACAACAAGCTTAATTTCTGAAAGGAAAGATTCTAAAATTTCATTTTTAAAAGTTTTTTTTACTTGAGGGAGAACAAAAGTAATTGCAAGTAAAAAAACAAATACTAAAAAAATTCCAGAAATAAGAAATCCATATTTAATATCTTTTTTCATTTAAATCCCTCCCTGATAGATTAAATTTAAAAGTTTTGAATTCTTTTTGTTAACCAAGTAAACCTAGTAAAGTTTGTTAATCAAAAATATTTTGCGTAGTTTTTATATTTTCCAATGAGATACATGTAAATTTCATTTGAGCAATTTTTTTGAAAATTTTTAAGATATTTTGATATAAAATTGCATCAAGCATCGAAGTTAAAAACTATTGGATTTTATTTGACAAGTTCTCTTCTTCTTTTTTCATTGATTTGTATGATTATATTTTTCATCTCATTTATTGTAAGGTGTAGGTAATTTTTTAAATTATTTAAAAAACTTCTTGGTAGATAATCAAACAAGGGTTTTTTTTCGATGTAAAATTTTACTCCCTTTTGTTCTAAAGATTGTGCAATGTTAGCACCATCGTTTCCAAGACCACTTAACACGAAAATATGAAAATTTTTATCATTAAGTTTTTCAATTGAGTTGAGTAATATTTCGATCGAAGGATGAGTTTTTGTTTTTTTGTATACTCCAGACATTAAAACTCTATTGGTTTTAAATACTAGATCTTTACCACCTTCAGCTATATATAATCCAGATTTTAAGGTTTTTGGTCCACTAACTATAAAAATTTCATGCCCTGTTTCTTTTTTTATGCTATTTGCAAAATTTTCTATAGCACTTTTTTCAAAATGAATGCAAAGTAATATTGGAATATTTAATTTTTGATTGATTTTGAGTAATTTGATAACATTATTTGGGCTTCCTGCAGAGCCTATAATAACAATCTTTTCCATGTTTTTTCCTCACTTTGAAAATTTTTCGATTAATCTTAATAAGTTTTCTGGTGGTTCATCTTTTGATATAAATGAGTCAGCTCCAGACTCAATAGCTTTATCAAAATTTTTTTGTGAAAGTGTGCTAAAAATTATAACAGGAACGTTATGATTAATTTCTTTTATCTTCCTTGTGATTTCAAACCCATTAATTCTTGGTATTTCAACATCTGAAATTACTATATCAAATTCTTGGTTTTTGAATTTTTCTATACCATCATACCCGTTCTTTGCCGTTACAACATTATATCCCCGGTTTTCTAAAAATTTTGAGACAACATTTCTTGTAACTATGGAGTCATCTATAAGTAGTATTTTCTTTTTTTCCTCATTTTTAGATGTTACGTTCTTTTTTAGAGTATTAGTATCTAGAAGTGGGATAGGACTTGAAAAAATATTTTTAATAAAGCCTTTTATTTCTCTTATTTCTTGAACTATTAATTGACCGTCAAAGGTTCCTATGATATTATTTACAACTATTGCCTTTTCATTTTTGGTGATTATAACAAACTTTGGTTTTTTTGACTTATAATATATCTCATATAACTTTCCTTCAGAAGCAATTTTATTTTCTATTTGCATTTCTTTTTCGTTGTAGTTTTCAATTTTTAATATATGAGAAGTTTCTATTGCAAAAATTCTTTCGCTGTCTTCAACTACTAGAACTTTTGTGATAAAGCTTTTAGTTTTGAAAAACACGGTAAACTTTGTTCCTTTTCCTTTTTGAGTTTCTACTTTTACATCCCCACCACGCAAATTTGCAAAGTTTTTAACCATGTCAAGGCCAATACCTCTTCCAGAGAGTTCATCAGCTTTGTCCTTGGAACTAAATCCAGGAAGAAAAATTGCTTCAAGTGGGGTTACATTCAAGTTTTTTTCTTTTACCTTGTTTTCTATCTTTTCAATATCTAGACCTTTTCCATCATCTTCTACCTCTATAAATATATTTCCTTGGTCTACGTATGATCTTATCCATATTTTTCCAACTTCATTTTTTCCTAATTTTTTTCTTTCGTCGGGATTTTCTATTCCATGAGCTATTGAGTTTCTTACAAGGTGAACAAGAATATCAATAATATCTTTTGAGTCTTCTTTTTCGATTTTTACATTTTCTATTTCTAGTAAAAGTTCAACTTTTTTTCCGTATCTATTTGCTTCTCTTGATACTAATTTTTTTAGGTCTTTTAATATATTCTCTAGCTTTACAAAAACTATTTCATCCAAAGTATTTAAAAGATATTTTTTCAGATTTCTGATTTCACTCAAAGCACTTTTTAAATCATTTCTCAAGATACTGTTTTCAATTTCTAGTACTTTAGAAATGTATTCGCTAATTTCAGAAATTTTAAAAATTTCTTTTTCAGATATTACTATATTTTCACTTGCATCCTTTTTACCTTCAAGTATTTCAAGAAAATCTTTGACTTCAGTTTCTGTTAGGTCTGTATTTTTATTAGAAAAATTACTTATTATCGCAATTAAGTTATCTAAAAAAGATTCATCAGGAAGTTTTTCTGATTCAAGGCTTTCCTTAAAATATTGCTCTACTTTGTGCGAAAAATCTCTAAAATTTTCAAGGTTTACAAGACTTGCAGATCCTTTAAGCGTGTGAAATATCCTATAGAGATCTTTTATGTATTTTTTATCTTTTGATTTTTTTAGCTCTTCAATAATATTTATTGATTCAGAAACTTTATCTTTTAATTCGGAGAAAAAAATTTCAGAAAAATCCATACACATCACTCCAAAATTGGGAATTTACCAATATTACTTTCTAATACCTTTTCATCTTCCCCTTCTAATACTTTTCCGTTTGCAGTTTGTATATCGCTACATTGATAGGCTATATTATTTGTAATTATAACGTATTTTCCTTCTTTTATTTGTTTAACTGGAATTATCTTTTTATAGTCTACAAATCCAATAAATTTTTCTGTTGGGTATTTAACTATTTCTTTACTTGATAATATAGTGGAGATATTATTTATTGCAATTGCATATTTTCTATCAACAACTACATAATTAAATTTTTCCTCATCAAATTCATTATTATCATTTCTATCCAAATATCTTACTTTTTGAGTTGGTTTTAATTTTTCAATGTTGTATATAAAGTACTCTTCTTTTTCTTTTATCAAACCTGTGTATAGTTCATTTTTAATTATTTCAATTGGAGTGCTTTTTGTTTCTTTGATTAATCTTGTTATTCCAAAAGCAAAATCTTTGAATATAAGAAAGAATTTAAATTTTGGATTTTTAAGATCTGCGTGGGTTAAAATTGGATATAACTTATTTTTGTGGAGTGCAAAATCGCAAGTTTTAGTAGATTTTACTACTTTATCACTTATACCTATTATTTTTTCTTTTGGAAGAGCTATCTTGATTATATCATTGTCATCTTCAATTTCACAAAGATAATACATATTATCACTCCCTATTACTCTTCAATGGCATATTTTAACTGCCAAATTTCCTCGTCTTTATTGTTTAAAATTAAAGCTCTTTTTAACGATTCTTTTGCGTCATTTTTAAGATTGAGTTCTAATTCTATATATGCTTTATACTTCCAGACTATGAATGAGAGAGGGAATTTCTTTGAAAGCTGTTTAACTATTTTGTAGGCTGAGTCAAATTCTTTTTTTTCTATATATTTTTCCAAAATTACTATATTTTCTTCGAGATTTAGTTCTATTTTTTGTTTTTTTATTTCAGACAAAACTTTTTTGTGAATCTGTTTGCTTTCAACCTTTTTAGGATTTTTAACTAGTATAGAACTTGATATTGGAAGAAGCGGAGAAAAATACTTAAACAAGTCTGGAAAATATTCACCAAGTCCTATTACTAAATATCCATCATTTTTTAATAATGAGTATATTTTTTCTATAATTTTTTCTGGGTTTGAAATGTAAATCAAGACTCTTCTTAAAAATATTATATCAAATTTTTTGTCTGTATTATTTAAATCTAGTATATTTAGATTTTCGAAATTCACATTTTTTCTATATTGTTCTTTTACGTAAAAATATCCATCTTTTATTTCAAAATATTTTTCAATTTGGTCCTTATTTAAAAATCTTACACTCCAATTTTTGTATTTTCCTTCCCTTGCTTGCTTAATTCTTTCTTTATTTACATCAATTCCTGTAATTTCCATATTTATTTTTAATTCTTGTGCGATAAACGAAAGGGTATAAACTTCTTCTCCGCGAGAACAGCCGACACTAAGTATTTTCCAAAATTTTTTTGTTTTTAAAATATTTTTGAGTTTTTTTAGTATTTCTTTATCTCTAAAAAAGTAAGATTCGCCAATAGTTAAATTCATTAGAACAAGATTTTCTAATGTTTTATCATCTATTTCTTCTTTATTAAGTATATTGTAGAAATTTTCAATTTGTTTTGGATTTGCCTTTAAGTTATGCTTATTTAAAATTTGAATAATTTTATCTTTCATATTTTTCCTCCTCTTGGTTAATATTATAATATAAAATTGATGTTATAATACACTTTGAGGTGATTAAAATGCCAATTATCAATTTATCGGGGAATTCCGAGTTAAAAAAAGAAGAATATGTAAAGGAGCTGGTAAGTAAGTTTAATGCAGAATATGTGAGAGTATATTCAGATTATACAGATAGACTAGAGATTATAAAAGAAAAAGTATCAAATATAGGTTTATTTTCCAAAAAGGCGGTAATTGATGTAGTTGATTTTGAAAAATTCAAGACATCAGAAAGAAAAGAAATTTTAGCATTACTTGTTTCAGATGATGTTTATCTTGTTCTAAGGACACAGAAAAAAATAAAAGGTATTTCAGGAGAAGAATTTAAGCTTCCCAATGTTTGGGAAGAAGAGAAATGGAAAAGTTTAATTTCTGAAATGTTAAAAGAGCATGGTCTTGAGGTAAAAGGAGAAATAATTGACTTTTTATTTGAAAATGTTGGGCCTGATGAATTTGCACTTTACAATGAAATAAAAAAATTAAAAGTTTTTGGAAAAGATTTAAATTTTGATATTTTAAAAGATGTGATTCATAAATATACACTTTCAAAGTTGGATGATTTTTGCTTTGCAATTTCTGAGATGAAAGAAGAATCATTTAGATTGTTAAAAGACATAATAAAGGACTATGAACCAATCATAATTGTATACACACTTTCATCTCATTTTATTTCTTTATTCAAAATTTTTGTTAATGTAGAAAAGAAAACCTCATTTTTTTGGCCAGAAATTTCAAGACTGTCAAAAGAATTAAAAATTCCTTCTCCGAAAGTTGCAAGATTTTTGGGATTTAAATTTAAAGGTCAAAAAATTGAACCAATAAATCACCTTTTGATTTATTCAGAAGAGAAATTAAAAGATATAATTAAAAGATTATACTTTATTGATAGAAGTATAAAATCGGGAGGAGCTGCTGAAGTTGAAATTTTAAATTTAATAAAATTTATCAAGGAGGGTTAATAAATGGATAAGATAGTAAACTTTTATGAAAAAAATAGAAAAAAGCTACTAGTTCTTTTGATTTTAATTAACATTATTTCACTTATTGGTGTATTTAGAATTCGTTTTAATACTGATTTTACATTATTCATGCCTAAAAATTCAAAGTATGAAGATATATTGAACGAAATTGAAAAGGATTTTTTATCAAAAGATCAGCTTAATTTACTGATTGAATTTAATGTTAGTCCATATTCTTTAGAAAGAATTAAAAAGATAAGAGAATATGAAAATAAATTAAAGAAAATTGATGGAGTTGTAGAGATTGTATCTCCATTACCAACTCAGATCCCTGTTGGCTTTAGAAAAGTTGATGTAAGTCAG
This sequence comes from Thermosipho japonicus, assembly GCF_014201655.1. NCBI lineage: Bacteria > Thermotogati > Thermotogota > Thermotogae > Thermotogales > Fervidobacteriaceae > Thermosipho > Thermosipho japonicus. Next base: position 397,130 of record NZ_JACHEX010000001.1, on the reverse strand, counting down.
ATAAATGAAAGTAATATAGACTATGTGCTAAACTTCTTAAAAAAGATTTCATCAGAAAATATAATAGAAAAAGATGGTAAATATTATTTAATGTTTTATATTTTCTCCAATAAAAGAGTTGTTTCTAAAATCAATAAAATAATTGATGCCCCACACTATTTTGCAGGGACTTCATATTTGCAGGAAAAAATATTTGATTACTTGCTTTTTATAGTTTTGACGATACCACCACTTGCAATATTGACAATCTTTTTTGTTTTTAAATGGAGACTTGGTAGTAGAAAAGCTACATTTTTTTCTGTCTTTCCAGCTGGTATGGGGGCTTTATGGACAATGGGATTTATAGGGTGGTACAAAGGTGAAATATCTATACTAAGCATACTAGCACCTATTTTTACAATTGTTATGGGAAGTGCAGATGGACTCCATTTTGTTTCTCATTTTATGGACATAAAAAAAGTTGAAAGTGATAATAAAAAAGCACTTTCAAAAGCCTTGGAAAGCACTGGTATAGCAATGATTTTGACAACAATAACTACTGTAGTAGGATTTTTATCGTTGATATATGTAAATTCAGATTCTCTTGCGGAGGTTGCCTTTTTTAGTTCACTTGGTATTTCCTTTGCAGCAGTTGCAACATGGTTATTTTTACCAATTATTTTATTAAATGCAAAATTAAAGACAAAAGAGGATAAAAACAAAATAGGTATGTTCCTTGAAAATTTAATTGGAAAAAAATCAATTTTAATTTCAATTTTGCTGGCATTAATTTTTGTTCCGGGGTCATTTTTGTTAAATTCGGAATTTTATATGATAGATATGTATAAGAATACGACTCAGGTAAAGAAAAATATTGATAAAGTAAGTGAAATTGCAGGAATTTCGGTACCTGTTTTTGGGTATTTTAAAGCAGAAAAAATAGTATCTCCAGAAATTGCAAATCAAGTTTTGCAATTTGAAGAAAAAATAAAAGAAAAAGATATAAAAGCAGTTTCGGTTTATGATCTAATGAAAAATATCAACGAAAAAATTCTTGGAAGAGAAGGCTATCCACCAAATATTGTCCAGGCTGGTCTTTTATTGAATTTAATGCCAGATGTTTATTCTAATTTTTTAAATGTAAAAACATCTTCTGGAAGAATTTTGATATTCCCCAAGGAAATTTCAAAGCGAACGTTAAACTACATAGAAAAAAGTGCACCTAGCTTTGTAAAAATTACCGGGATACCATATATAATGAAGGAAATGAACGAAATAATAGTTCCTCAGCAGATAGTTTCATTAATTTTGGCAGTAATATTTGTCTTAATAATTGTTTTGATAAGGATAAAAAATCTTAAAGAGGCACTTATTTCAATATTGCCAATATCTTTAACGTTAATAGTATTATTTGGCTTTATGGGATATTTCAATATCAAGTTGAGTATAATTACCGCAACTATGGGAAGCATTGTTGTTGGAGTCGGGATCGATTATGCAATCCATTTTATAGAAAGTTATAACTATAACTTTAAGAAATTCAAGAATAAAAGACAAGCTCTAGATGAAGCATTTAGAGTAACTTCAAAGCCTATTCTTGCTAATGCATTGGGACTTGCAATAGGATTGAGTGTTTTATTGGTGTCACCATTTAAAATTCATGAATATTTAGTTGGAATTATGTGGGTTTCAATGATTTCAAGTTCTATATTTAGTTTGACTCTTTTACCAAGTTTATTATTTCTTGCAAAAGTAGAAAAAAATAGAGTATAATATAAAAAGGTATGGATGGATGGAAAGAAATATCAGAGATTTTAAAAAAAGAGGTAATATCCTCTAATCTTTCGCTATTGGAGTTTTCTAAAAGGGTTGGAATAGATATAAATACCTTCAGGAAATATTATGAAGGAAACTTTTCTGGAGATCCTTCTATTGTAGAAAAGCATCTTAGAAAGATTAAAGAAGTATTTAACATAAGAGAAGATTTGGTAATGTTATATGAGCTGGGAAGTAGTAAAAGAATAAAAGATTCCAAAATTTCGAAGTCTAATTTGTATATATTTCTAATCTTTACTGTTTTTTTATTTATAGGTTCGGTTATTTTATTTTTAAATGTATATGAAACTCCATTAGTAAGATTAGATTCGATAGGAGATGTGGTAAAAATAAATGGCAAAGTGACAAAAACTTTTTTTATGGATGAAGGGGAATATATAGTTGAAGGCCCTTCGCTTTTGAAAAAGATTAACAAAGAGGCGAAAAAGGTGGTTATGGAAAAATACAAGGTGGTGGTTGGATGGGAAAAGTAAGACGAGTAGATTTAGTAAATTTGGTAATGTTTTTTTTCTCTTCGCAAGTTGAATATTGGTTATCTGAGGTAGAGGATGAGTTAATAGAAAAATTTGGGCCAATAGATTACAAATCTGATATATTAGATTTTGAAAAATACACTTTATATTACAACAAAGAGATGGGTGAGGGAGTAAAAGGAATATTATTGAGTTTTGAAAGACTTATACACCCTTATCAGCTTGCAGATATTAAAAATATGACAAACGAAATTGAACAGCGATATGCAGTAAAAGGCAATAGAAGATTTAATATTGACCCAGGATATATTCATCATATGCAATTTGTTCTTGCAACTACAAAAATGTGGCCTCATAGAATATATATAGGAAAAGGAATTTATGCCGAAACCACGTTAATGTATATTAATGGAAGATGGAAGGATTATGATTTTACTTATCCAAATTATAAAGAAGAAGAATATAAAAGAGAATTGGAAAAAATTAGACTGAAATATTTGGAAAAAAGAAAAAAATTTTTGAGGTGAAAATTATATGAATTTTTATGTTGATGTTTTAGGATGTCCAAAAAATGAAGCAGATTGTGCACTTTTAAAGGCTTATTTAAAAAAGAAAGGAAATAACATTGTAAATACTATTGAAGATGCAGATGCAGTGGTTATTGATACCTGTGGGTTTATTTTAGAAGCAAAAAAAGAATCTATTGAAGAAATACTTACGTATCTAGAATTAAAAAAAGAAAGAGATCTAAGGGTATACGTTACAGGATGTTTAGTTCAACGATATGGTGAGGAATTAAAAAAGGAGATACCTGAGGTTGATGGATGGTTTGGAGTATTGTCCCCCGAAAAGGTTGCTGAAAATATTGGTAAAGGAAGTATAATACCTAAAAGCCCGGAACCTGTGTATGAATTTGGTGGTAGGATTGATGAAAAGCAGTATGCATATGTTAAAATTTCCGATGGATGTGATAGAGCTTGTAGCTTTTGTACAATTCCACTTTTTAAAGGAAGCTTTAAGAGCAGAGAGATAGATGATATTGTAAACGAAGTGGAATATCTTATTTTATCCGGTAAGAAGGAAATTATTCTTGTTGCTCAGGATACAACAGGATATGGGATCGATTTGTATGGAAAGCAAATGCTTCCTGAACTTTTGAAGAGAATCAATGAAATACCTGGAGATTTTTGGATAAGAGTAATGTACATGCACCCTGATCATATAACAGATGAGATTATTGAAGCCTTTTCATACGACAAGGTTTTAAAATATTTTGATATACCTGTTCAACATGGAAGTGATAAGGTACTAAAACTTATGAACAGAACAAAAAAGTCTGAGCAAATATTAAAGTTGGTTGAAAAAATAAGGAAAAGATATGAAGATGCAGTTTTAAGGACTAGTATTATTGTTGGCTTTCCTGGAGAAACAGATGAAGATTTTGAAGAGTTATTAGATTTTATAAAAATGGCTAGATTTGAGAGGCTAGGAGCATTTATTTATTCAGATGAAGAAGAAGCACCATCTTATCATTTTGAAGGAAAAGTCCCAGAGATAGTAGCTCAAGAAAGGCTTGATATTTTAATGGAAGAACAGTCTAAGATTTCTTTCGAAATAAATGAAAAGATGGTTGGAAAAACTTTAAAGGTACTTTTTGATGAGGAAGAAGAAGGAGTTTTAATTGCAAGAAGCTATATGGATGCCCCAGAAATTGACGGTAATATTTTTGTTCCAGGAAAGTTTGAAGAAGGATTTTTCAAGGTAAAAGTAACCTCTGCTGATGTATATGATTTAGAAGGTAAAATTGTTGAGGAGTGAGTTTATGAATGTACCAAATTTTATAACCTGGGCGAGAGTAGTTTTAACGGCTATTATTGTTTTTCTTTTATTAAATGGTTTTTATTTAAGTGCTTTTATTTTATTTTTAATAGCTTCTATTAGTGATTACTTTGATGGTTATTTTGCAAGAAAACTAAATCAGGTTACTAACTTTGGAAAGATATTTGACCAAATGAGTGACAAAATTCTTATTACCAGCATTTTAATTGTCTTTGTTCAGCTTGGATTAGTCCCAGCATGGATTTTAGTTGTTATAGTTTTTAGAGATACCCTTGTAAGTACAGTTAGAATGGCAGCTGCATATGGAAACAAGGTTATTGCAGCAAATTATTTTGGAAAGCTAAAGACAGTTTCGCAGATGGTTTGGACTATTGGTATTTTTTTGCAACTTGTAGGTTTTGAAAGTTTGGAAATTTTTAATGTATTACTTTCCTATTTAGTTGTATTTTTAACCGTGGTATCGGGATTGGTTTATATGATACAAAATAAAGAGATATTAAAGGGGTGATTTTAATTTGCGTACCTTTATAGCTATCGATATAAATTCAGAGGTAAGGAGCATAGCAGAGGAAGTTATTGAAAAACTTAAAAAAATGGGATTTAAAGCTTCATGGACAAGTCCTGAAAATTTGCATCTGACATTATTTTTTATGGGGGATTTGAGCGAAGAAAAGGTTGATTTACTTGCCCAACGTTTGCACAAAAGGTTGGCAGGTTTTCCTAGTTTTTCGTATGAAGTTTCTGATTTTGGATTTTTTAGATTTAAACATTTACCGCGTGTATTCTTTTTGAAGGTTACCCAAGATAAAATTTTACAAACACTTTATCTTGAAATGAGGTCGGAGCTGAAAAAGCTCAGGTTATCTTTTGATGATAAGGGAAATTTTGTTCCACATATTACTTTAGGCAGATTAAAGTTTAGCCCAGAAAATTGGGAAGAGTTAATTAAAGGTATTACTGTTCCTAAAACAATAGTTTCAGTTGACAAGGTGACGATATATTCGTCAACTTTAACTCCATCTGGTCCTATTTATAAGTGGCTTTACAAGGTAAAATTTGAAGGAGGTTTGGAAAAGAATGAGCAATGATAATGCAAAAAAAAGAGAAGTTTTGAAAAAAGCTATAGGAAAGATTGAAAAAACTTACGGTAAGGGTTCAATAATGTTTTTGGGTGAAGAATCAAGTATACAGAATATTGAAACTATTCCAAGTGGTTCTGTTGCAATTGATATAGCATCTGGTGTTGGTGGATATCCACGTGGGAGGATAATTGAAATATATGGTCCAGAGTCAAGTGGAAAAACTACGATTGCTTTGCATGCTATAGCTTCGGCTCAAAAAAATGGCGGAGTTGCAGCATTTATTGATGCAGAACATGCACTTGATCCAGTATATGCTCAAAATCTTGGGGTTGATGTAAATGATCTATTGATAGCTCAACCTGATTATGGTGAACAGGCACTTGAAATTGTTGATGAACTTGTGAGAAGTAATGCCGTTGATATTGTTGTGGTTGATTCTGTGGCGGCACTCGTCCCACGTGCAGAAATAGAAGGTTCTATGGGGGATGTGCAGGTAGGGCTTCAAGCTAGATTGATGTCTCAAGCTTTGAGAAAACTTGCAGGAAATATAAATAAATCAAAAACAGTTGTGATATTTATAAACCAGACCCGTATGAAAATAGGAGTAATGTATGGAAATCCTGAAACTACAACTGGTGGGGTTGCATTGAAATTTTATGCTACTATGAGGCTTGAAGTTAGAGGAATTGGAAAAATTACCGAGGGAAGCGAAAGTGTTGGAAATCAGGTAAGGGTAAAATTTGTAAAGAATAAAGTTGCTCCACCATTTAAAGAAGCAATTGTTGATATTATTTACGGAAAAGGTATAGTAAGAGAAAATGAATTATTTAATATTGCAGTTGATGAGCATCTTATAACAAGACGCGGTAGTTGGTTCTCGTATGTTGATTTGAAGGGTGTAGAGCATTCTCTTGGACAAGGTAAAAACAATTCAATTGCGTACCTTTTGGAGCATCCAGAGTTGTTGGACGAAATAGAAGGTATAATAAGAGAAAAACATGGTTTAATTAAGAAGGGTGAAGAAAAATCTGATGAGAAAAAAGAATCCGATAAATGATGCATTAAGACTTTTAAAGTTTAGAATACGTTCTGAAAAAGAGATATACTTAAGATTAAAGGATAAGGGATATAATGATGAAGAAATAAAAAAAACAATTGAAGAATTAAAGTCAAAAGGTTTTTTAGATGATGAAAAATTTGCATATCTTTATGCTTATGATTCTTTAACTTTGAAAAAGAAGGGACCATTTTTGATTAAAAGAGAGCTTTTAAACCTTGGAGTTGATGAATACATAATTGATGATGCAATTTCAAAAGTTTTATCTGAAGTTGATATTGAGCAGATAAAAAGAGAATTGGTAAAAGATATGGATGCAAGAAAAGCTAGAGAATACTTATATAGAAGAGGATTTGGAGGTGAATAAAATGTTGATATATATATTAGCATTTGTTGGTGTTTTTGTTGGAGCTTTAGTTGGTTATGTAGTAGCTAAAAGAAAAATTGAAAAAGATTTGTTATTAGCCAAAAAAGACGCAGAACATATTATCAAAGAGGCTGAAAAAGAGGCAAGTGAAATCAAGAAAAAGGCCGTTATTGAATCAAGAGAGGAACTTCACAAGCTTAGAGAAGATTGGGAAAAAGAGAAAAAGGCTCGTGAAGAGGAATTAAAGTATGCTGAAGAAAGACTTATTAAAAGGGAAGAGATGGTTTCAAAGCGTGAAGAACTTTTGGATAAAAAAGAAAATTATATAGAAGAGTTAAGAAAAGAATTGGAAGAAAAACAAAGAGAGTTAATTGAGAAAGAAAAAGAAATAGAAGAAAGTTTTGAAAAACTTGCAGGTATTACTCCAGAGCAGGCAAGAGAAATTGTCTTAAATGAAGCACGTGAAAAGTATGAATATGAAATTGCAAAAGTTTATTCTCAAATTAAGACAAGGTATGAAGAAGATGCTGAAAAATACGCAAAAAAGGTTATAGCAGATGCAATTCAAAGGTATGCACCTGAGTATTCTGGGGAGGTAACAGTAAGTACGGTGATGCTTCCAAATGATGATATGAAAGGAAGACTAATTGGTAGAGAAGGGAGAAATATAAGAGCATTTGAAAAGGTTACAGGTGTAGATTTGATTATAGATGATACACCAGAAATGGTTACAGTAAGTTGTTTTAATCCATTGAGAAGGGAAATTGCAAGAAGGACAATTGAAAAGTTAGTTGCAGATGGAAGAATACATCCTACAAGAATTGAAGAAATGTATGAAAAAGCGAAAGACGAAGTCGAAAGAATAATTAAAGAAGCTGGTCAGGAAGCAACATTTGTTACAGGTGTTGGAGGATTGCATCCAGAAATAGTAAAACTTTTAGGTAGATTGAAATTTAGAACGAGTTACGGTCAAAATGTATTGAATCACTCTATAGAAGTTGCACTTATTGCTGGTTTGTTAGCCTCCGAACTTGGTTTGAATGTAGAAATGGCCAAACGTGGAGGACTATTGCATGACGTAGGTAAAGCACTTGATCATGAAGTTGAAGGCTCTCATACTATTATTGGTGCCGAAATATTAAAGAGATATGGTGAAAAGAAAGAGGTTATTAATATGATAATGGCTCACCATGGAGAAGAAGAACCGATGACCCCAGAAGCAGTCATTGTTGCAGCTGCAGATGCATTATCTGCTGCAAGACCAGGCGCAAGAAGAGAAGATGTTGAAAATTATATTAAAAGGCTTATTAAACTTGAAGAGATTGCAAAAAGCTTTAAATATGTTGAAAATGCATATGCAATTCAAGCTGGTAGAGAAGTAAGGGTTATAGTACAACCAGATAAAGTTGATGATGTTTTGGCTGATAAATTGTCCCACGACATTGCTATGAAAATCGAAGAGGAGCTGCAATATCCAGGAGTTTTAAAAGTTGTGGTAATTAGAGAAAAGCGAAGTGTAGCTTACGCAAAATAATAAAAATATTCCCCCTTCTTTTCTTGAAGGGGGATTTTTTTATTATCTGTTATTATATGCCTCAATTGCCTTTGCCATTATATTAATTGCATCTTTTAGCTTTTCAGATTCAAGTACATATGCGATTCTAATTTCACTCTTTCCAAGTCCATTTGTTGCATAAAATCCAGAAAGAGGTGCCACCATTGTAGTTTTTCCATCCACATTAAATTCAGAGAGCATCCATTTGATAAATTCTTCTGAATCATCTACAGGAAGTTTGGCGGATAGATAAAATGCACCTTGGGGTTTATGAGCAATAATTCCTGGGATTTTGCTAATTTCTTCATATGCCACATCTCTTCTTAATCTGTATTCATTCATGGCATTCTTCATATATTCTTCATCGGTGTTTAATAAACCAATTGCACCATATTGAGTAATTTCAGGTGGACAGAGTCTTGCTTGAGCAAGTTTCAATGCAGCAGCATAAAAATCTTTATTTTTGGTTACAAATGTTCCGATTCTTGCACCACATGCGCTATATCTTTTTGATAAACTATCTACAATTATCAAGTTATTTTCTCTTAGTTCTTCAAATTTAAACATTGAAATCGCTTTTGTGTTATCAAAAGTAAATTCTCTATATACTTCATCGGATATAACTACTAAATTGAATTTTTTTGCAATATTTGCAATTACTTCAAGTTCTTCCTTAGTATAAACAACACCTGTAGGGTTTGATGGGTTGGAGAATAATATTGCTTTAGTCTTAGGTGAAATTACTTTTTCAAAGTCATCCATTGTTGGCATTCTATAGCCGTTTTCTGGTTTTGCAGTTACTGGGACAAGCTTAACATTAAGGTATGCGGCAAAACCAGCATAATTTGCATAGAATGGCTCAATAACAATTACTTCATCACCGGGATCACATACAACACCTAATGCAAATAATATTGCTTCACTTCCTCCGTTTGTAACCATGATCTCGTCAGGCTCAACATTTATATTCCATTTATGATAGTATTCTGCGAATTTTTCTCTAAGTGGTTTTATACCTTGAGAGTGAGTATATGCGACTACCTCTGTTTTGAATTTTTGAATATATTCATGCCACTGTTTTGGAGTTTTAATATCAGGTTGGCCTATATTAAGGTGGTATACATGTATTCCCTTAGCTTTTGCTGCGTCTGCATAAGGGACAAGCCTTCTTATAGGACTTGCTGGGACATTTTGAGCCCTTTTGGATATCATTTTACTCCTCCTCCTTAATGTATGTTATGCTTTCATCTAAAACATTGTATTCTTCAGGTTTTTTATTTCCTCTAATTTTAATATGGGCAAAAGTTTCAAAAAATTCTGTATTTATTATTTCATATCCTTTATAGTGCAAATCTTGCATTGCTTTTCCATACTCGTCGTACCCAATTTTAACCGTGTAAACTGGTATGGGGACAAGTGTTGTTACTTTTAAGTTGGAAATTAATTCATCGACAGTTGATGAATAGGCTTCAATGAGTCCCCTAACACCGAGTTTTACTCCTCCAAAATACCTAGTAACGACAACCACAACATTTAAAAGGTCATATCTTTTTAAAACTCCCAAAATAGGTCGGCCTGCAGTTCCAGAAGGCTCGCCATTATCAGAAGAAAATTCTATTATTTGGTTATTTTCAATTACTCTATATGCAGGGCAATTGTGAGTTGCATCATTATATTTTTTAGAAATCTCTCTTATAAACTCTTTAGCTTCTTCTTGGTTTTTAATGTGCGAAAGAGTGGCAATAAATATAGAGCGTTCTATATTTTTTTTGTGTTCATGTACTCCAAATATTGTTTTATATTTTATATAATTCATATTGTCTTGCTTAACACCTCTTTATTATCCAAATCATATATTGTAATTTTAGGAGTATTTGAAAGATCAATAATCATATATGTTTGAGGGAAACCACCTTTAGGCAAAGAAAGACTACCCGGATTTGCAATTATTATTCCTTCTTTTTCTTCAATTTTAGGAATATGGGTATGTCCATGTAGAATTATTCTAACATTATGATTTTTTGCAAAGCTTGTAACATCAAAATTGTCATTTTCAATACTTTCACCATGAAAAAGATAGATTGGAATATCTTTAAAAAATTCCATAGTTTGCTTTGGCATTTCCTGCAAGCCTAAAACCTTAACATCAACATCTGCATCACAATTACCCCTTATGTAGTTAATATTAAATTTTTTAAGCTCTTCTACAAGTTCTTTTGGATTATAGCCTTCTGGGAGAGGATTTCTTGGACCATGGTATAAAACATCTCCAAGATGGAATATTTCATCAACTTGTTCTGCAATTTTTTTGATTTTATTCCAATAATATACTGACCCATGAGTATCTGAAATAACTAGTACTTTCACTATTTCACCCCTTAATAAGAATATAACAAATATTTTTTAAATAGGCACTTTTGTAAAATTCTTTATTTTAGTAAAAAATAGGACAAAAATATATAAAACTCTATTTTTTTAAGCTTTGTGCAATTTTACATGCTAGTTCGACATTGTTTTTTAAGAGAGCTATATTTGATTCAAGAGTTTTTCCATTTGAAAGTTCTACAAGTCTTTTTAACATATAGGGTGTAACTTCTTTTCCGCGAATGTCTTTTTCTGTTATTTCTTTTTCGACTATTTTTATATAACCTTCTATCTCATTATTATCTAAAACATAATCTTCTGGAATTGGATTTGCAACCAAAATTGCACTTTCTAATTTAAGTTTATTTTTTTCATGAAAAATATTAGCAATTTCATCTGTGCTTTCTACCTTATATATTTTTTCTTTTGAAAGTCCATTGTAAAATATCGGAAAATATTCAGTTTTGTATCCCACAGTTAAGACCTGAAAGGTTTCTAAAAATTCAAGTGTTTTCTTTATATCAAGTATTGATTTACAACCTGCCGAAACGACAATTATATTTGTCTTTGAAAGTTCTATAATATCTTGTGAAACATCCCAGTCCCCTCTATGTACTCCACCGATGCCACCTGTTGCAAATACTTTTATTCCTGAAAGATTGGCAATCCTTGCAGTGGAGCTGACGGTAGTTGCAGCAGATTTTTTCATTGCAATGGCATAGGAAATTTCCCTTGTTCCTACTTTTATTGGATTATCATCTACAAGTTCTATTAGTTGTTCTTTTGAAAGGCCTACAATGACCTTACCTTTTAATATGCCGATTGTCGCAGGAACACAACCATTTTCGTAAACAATCTCCTCAAAATCTTGTGCTACTTTGAGATTTTCTGGATATGGGAGCCCATGAGCTATTACTGTACTTTCTAGTGCAACAATTGGCTTGTTTTCTTCAAGAGCATTTTGGACTTTTTCTGAAATGATCAAAATTACACCTCCGTTATTTTATCTCTATTTCTTTTGAAAACTTTAAAACGTTATTTCCACTCTTTACATTCACCTTTATCACGTAATTTCCTTTTTCAAGTTTTCCAATATTAAGCCTGTATGTCGGGATTGTAAATGCTTGGGTTACCATTTCACTCTTTTTGGGTTCATTAAATACAAGGTTGATTAAGATCTGATTTTCTTTTATTTCATAATTTTCAAGTTCAAGTGAATAGCCACCAGTTTTTCTGAGTCCCATTGATACAGCAATAAAAATATCGTCATTGGTTGAAAATGTGTCTTTTAAGACTATCTTATTTTCTATAGTAAAGACGTAGATCCCCATTTCTCTAAATTGTGGTGTCATAATTTCACCTATTTCTACATTTTTTACTACTTGCTTTTTGTCAATTTCATAATTTCCAATTATAACAGTAGCATTTTTGGGACAAATTATTAAATAAGAAGGAATAATAGAATAGTTTCCTTTTTTTAATGTTTTTATTGTATAGTTATGTTCTTCATTGTTGAATCTAATTAAAATTTTGACAGTTTCAATAGCACTTTTGGGTGTAAAGTACCAACCTTTAATTATATATCCCTTTTCTTGATCATTTTCAAAAAGTTTTAAATAGTAAATCATATTGCTTTTTGTTCCTTCATATCGGAATAGATTATCCGGTAGTTCTTTGTCTACAGGGTAGATAAAAACAGAGTTTGAGAGAATAATTATACTAAAAATAGTTAAAAATAATGAAAGAAGTTTTTTCATATATTTCACCTCCTATGTTGATTATATCATAAAGTAAATTCCCCACAATGCGGGGAATTTACTCTAAATGTTTGATATTGATTTTTCTAATATTTTTAAAACTTCCTCTGGTAATTTATCTTTTCCACAATTTTCTACTTCTTTTGTTTTAACAAATTCTATTCTTTTTTTGAACCCTTCTTTTAATGATTGAATATAATTAATGTCATTCATGTCAGGTTCAAAATCCTCTATACGTGTTATGTAGAAATCTCCAAACCATTTATACCATTTTAAAGAGCCTTCAACTACTTTCTCTACTAGCGATATTGTCAGTTCTTTTGGAATTTTCTTATCTAAAAAGTATCCTGTATTTAAGATGTAGCATTCTACCCCTTTTTCAAAGAGTAATTTGAATTTTTGGTAATCCTCGGAAAGTGGATAAGTTCTAAATGGATTTGCGTATGGCTCAAATACCAATGCATTTGGATCAACACCGTCATCCAATTTTTCAGCAGATGTTCTTTTTGTAGTAAGCAATGCGCCCATGGTTGAAGAGAGTACAGGATTTTCTATTTTAACTATAGGTGGAAGTGTTGGATCTTTCATGAGCCAGAATATAGCATTAATCTTAGAATCTATTTTATTAACCCTATTTGGAGACCAAAGCTTAGATTTTATTGCACGTCCGTTTCCGTTTCTAATATCCTCCATTATAGGTACTATATTACCTTTCTCGTCCATCGTTGCCCCGCAATTTTGAATGGTAAGGAGGTATTTATTATCTTCCTTGGATGTTGGATAATCCGCAGTTTTATCGAAATAAGATGGTTCAAGTGCTATTGAAGATAAATCTTTGGTTGATATAATGAAGGCATCATCGTGTAAAATAGTTACATCATAATTTTTATGTTTTGCGTGTGTAAGTGTGGATTTTCCTGAGCCGGATAATCCAAAAAATGCAGCTACAAAATCTGTTTTTTCATTTTTTAATCTTTTTAATCCACCATGGCAGGAAGCATATCCATTTCTATTTGCAATGCTCCAAGCAAGGGTTAAAGTCCCTTTTTTGAATTCCCCAAAGTACCTCATCCCAAGTATAGCAGCACAGTTATGTTGAGGATCGAAAATAGCAAGTCCTAGAGGATAATCTGGATGTTTCCAATCAGGATCTGCAAAAACGTAGATATCACCTTCATTAAACAAAAAAGATTCATTATACATTTTTTCATATTCCAGGGAAAGGTATTGAAAATTCAGTAACCAGTTATATAACAAATTTTCATGGCCTTCAGGAATTAGTAAGTGGTTTTTTACCATGAAATCTTTTGAAAGTCCTGTAAAGGATATTCCATGATACATTTTTTTTTGTCTAGAGTTATAAACTGCTTCTCTTACTATTTCTTCATATTTTTTATTGTCTATATTTGGATCTCCTATGATCCGCCTACCTGCTGCATACCTTCCAGTGACAGCACCATCATTGAAGAGAAGAACTTTTGTATCTTTGTCAAGCCCTAAAAGTTCTGGTTGATAAACTTTCCAACTTGTAACTATTGTACCAGGAGAATTTTTGGCAAGCTTGTATGCTTCTTTTGGAGTTGTAATGATTTCGACGTTGTTGCCGTAAAATGCCGTTTCAATTGTAATTCTCATTCTAGAAAAGAGTGAATTTTCCTTTGATATTTCATTGATTTTGAAATATTGTTTTGTTGCCAACACCATCCCTCCCCTCTGACAAGGGAAATTATAACAGTAAAGGCGAGAGTATAAAAATACATAATTGAATATTATAACTTAAAAAATGGAAGAATAAAAATTATTTGGAGAAATTTTGTCTGAAAATAAAAGAAGATAACTAATTTTAAAAAACTTCAAATTTTGAAAAAATTAAATCAGGAGGATTAAAGTGGGGAATATTATCTTAGGTGTGAGATAGAAAAGAATATTTGTTAATTAGTATAATTTAATTTTTCAAAATAGAACAATACGTTAATTATTTATGAATATAACAAAAAGGCTCCATCAATTTAAAATGGAGCCTTAAAATTTAAAAAGGATAAAAAGTTAAATTACTAAATCGTGGCTTTACCTATCTTTTTTGTAGGCAAGTCACTTTTTACATCATTTCCTATTACTAAAATTAGCTGGTGAATCGGGGCGTGTTGAATATCGGAAATTTTTAAACCTAAATTTTTTGTGTATGTTGGATTTTCTTTGTAGTTTGATAAAGCGAGTACAAAATTTCCTTTTGATGTTTGTTTTTTAATTTCATTCCAAAGAATTTTTTCTCTTTCTAGATCAAAATCTTTCCAACCAATAAGATATAAATCTCCAGATTTAGGTAATAATGCCTTGGTAGCTTTTCCTACCATGCCAATTACCATTGTTGGTGGAATTGGAATTTTGTTGTTTGTATTGTAAAGTGAAGCATTTCCACTTGCAACTTTTACATTAGAAAATTCACAGGCATCTTTCAATCCTTGCATCATGGCAGCTAGTCCTTTAGGTTCTTCATCAGGATCTCCATAATTAATACAATCGGTTATTGCAAGTGGCTTGGCACCTACAGCTAGTGTTTTTCTAATACTTTCAATAACAGCAATAAAAGAACCCCAATATGGACTAACTTTTCCAATGTCTGCTCTGCTATGGGTAAGAAGAGAATAATATATATCTTCATCTTTTATTCTCATGAGAGCAGCTCCATATCCTGGTTTTATTATAGTATCAGTTCCAACCATATAATCATATTGAGTGTAGACATGGCTTGCATCAACAGGAGAAAATGTAAGATCTATATTTTCTGGAAGTGCATCTTTTTCAAATTCATATATTTCTTCTTCAGGAGCATTTGAAAGTAATTTTGCAGGAACTTTCAAAATGGTCTCACCATTGTACCTTACGTGGTAGATACCATCATCCGTAACTACTCCGACAATTGCTCCGAATAGTAAGTGATCCTTAGCTATTTCTAGTATTTTTTTTGCTTTTTCTTTTGATGTTATTACAGCCATTCTTTCCTGACTTTCACTTATTAATATCTCTATTGGTTTCATGTTAGGTTCTCTAAGTGGAAGATTTTCTAAGTCTATAATTGCTCCAAACCCACCTTTTGCTACAAGCTCTGAAGTAGCAGAAAGAACACCGCCAGCCCCAAGATCTTGTGCACCTTCTACCAGGCCTTCTTCTACCATTTTTAAAAATGCTTCAATGAGTTGTTTTTCTGCAAATGGGTCACCAACTTGAATAGAAAGTTTGTTTGCTTTTTCACCGGTAAGGTCTTCTGAAGCAAATGAAGCTCCGTGAATCCCATCTCTTCCGGTTGCTCCACCAAAAATTACAATTACCTGTCCTTTTCTTGTTGCTTTAGAAGTTATAATATTTTCTTTTTTTACTATACCTGCTGCCATAACGTTTACAAGTGGATTATATTTATAGGCGTCACTGATTCTTAGTTCACCACCTACAGTAGGAACACCTATTGAATTTCCATAATCTGCTATTCCTTCTATTATTCCATCTATTATCTTGTGCATATGTAATGAATCAAGAATAGCAGTAGGCCTTGCTCCCATTGCAAGTATATCTCTTATTATCCCTCCAACACCAGTTGCAGCTCCGTTATAAGGTTCAATTGCACTTGGATGGTTATGGCTTTCAATTTTAAACGATATATAATACTTATCATTTAGAGGTACAAGACCTGCGTTCCCCGATTCCTCACTTACAAGTGGAAGTCTTTTTATATACTTTTTGGTATGAGAGTATCCACAGTGTTCGCTCCACATTACTGTAAAAGCTTCTATTTCGTTTATGGTGGCTTTTCTACCAAGGCTTTTTTCGAGTATGTCTAAGTATTTCATTTTTTACCACCTCTTATGTATTCATAAAGTGATTTAAAAAGCTTTATTCCATCGTCACTTCCCATTATTTTTTCAACGGCTCTTTCTGGATGTGGCATCATTCCTAAAATATTCCCATTTATTATTCCTGCTATGTTTTGATCAGAACCATTTACATCTTCTTTGTATTTGAATACAACATTTGGTTGCTTATCTATAACATATCTTCCAAAGCCATGTGCAATTGGTAATTTTATTACCTCTCCTTTTTTATACATTAATGTAAAAGGTGTTTCGTTATTAACAACTTCAAGTTCAACGGTTTCACAAATAAATTTTCCGTTTTTATTTTGAAGTAATCCGCCTGGAAGGAGTCCCATTTCTACAAGTATTTGAAATCCATTGCAAATTCCAAGTACAAATCCACCATTTTCTGCGAATTTTTTTAAATTAGATGATTCTTTTGCTGATACAGCGCCAGGCCTTAAATAGTCACCGTATGAAAATCCTCCGGGAAGAATTACAAGCTCAAAATCATCTAGATTGTCCTTTGTGGAAACAAAATATGGTTTAAAGCCTGCAAGTTTTAATGCATAAAATGCATCTCGATCGCAATTTGAACCTGGGTATACTATAACTCCAGCTTTCATTTTATCTCCACCTTAAACTCCTCTGTAACAGGGTTAACCAGTAATTCTTCACAAGCTTTTATAACTAATTTTTCTGCTTCTTCTTTGCTTTCGGCTTGAACTTCCCCATGTATGGATTTACCAATTCGTATGCTTTCTATTGGAATGTTACTTTCTTCTCTTAAAACTCTTGCAATAGTTTCTCCTCTTGGATCTCTTACGTTGCTTTTGTATTGAATATCTACAACAAATTTAAATTTCTGCATGCTGAGAGAACCTCCCTATATTTTTCAAGTGGATCTCCTAAATCTTTTCTATATACATCCTTATCAAATATACCATCTTTTTTTCTAAGTCTCAGGGTATCAGGTGAAATTTCATCACCTAAACAGACTTTTCCTTCATTGTCAATTCCATATTCAAACTTCATATCCCAAAGATCAAATCCAAGTTTTTCAAAAAATTTTTTAAGCTCAATTGCGGTTTTTTTAGCACTTTTTTCAATTTCTTCTGCTTGTTTTTCGTTGCATATCCCAAATAATACAAGATGATTTTTACATACCATAGGGTCATGCCTTTCATCATCTTTTATAAAAAATTCAACAAGAGGTTCTTTAAATTCTTCTCCCTCATTACCACCATATCTTCTTATAAAAGATCCCGCTTTTTTTAACCTTACTACAACTTCAAGTGGTAACATTTTTAATGATACTGCTTTTATTTTGTTAGGTGTAATGAAATCTAAAAATTGTGTATATATCCCCCTTGAGTTTAAATATTTCATTGAAATGGCAGTAATTTCTGCACAAATTGCACCTTTTCCTTCTAAAACGTTATGTTTTTCCCCATCCCCAGCAGTAATATCGTCTTTAAAATTTAAAATAACGTAATTTCCAAAATCTTCAACAATCTTTGTTTTTCCTTCCATAAATATCCCCCTTAAAGATACTTCCCCACAAGCTTTGAGCGGTAGTCTTTTAGTTTTTTTGATAAACTTTCATCGCTTAACGCAAGTATTTCAATTGCAAGTAATGCGGCATTTTTCCCCCTATCGATCCCCACGGTAGCAACTGGGATGTCATTTGGCATTTGAACTATAGATAATAAAGAATCTAATCCCCCTAAATCGTTAGATTTTACTGGTACCCCAATGACTGGTTTTAATGTCTTTGAAGCAATTACACCTGGAAGATGGGCTGCTCCACCTGCGATTGCAATAAATACCTTAGTACCTTTTTGTTCACAGTTTTTAATGTATTCATCTAATAAATCTGGAGTTCTGTGCGCTGAAAGATATTTTGTTTCATAAGGTACTGAAAATTCTTCTAGGACTTTTTCTGCTTTTTCTACTATGTTTGAATCACTTTTGCTACCTGCAATAATACTTACCAACTCATCACCCCCTATAAAGCAAAAAATCCCTACCATCATAGATGGCAGGGATTTTTCTAAGATATTTAAATAACAAAAGTATTGAGTCCAATTTGCTCATTTTTTCTCACTCCTTTTTGGCCTCACGGGACCAAATTAAAGGTACAACTTAAGTATAACATGTATTTTATGATTAGGTCAACTCATATATGGTTAAAAGATTGTAAAAAAGTTAAATCGAATCTAAAATTGACATGTATTTGGTAACATCATCGGGAAAAACGGTTAAGACTTTTCCAAAATTTTTGTATTTAGTAGCAACAAGCGCGTTTGCTGCAGCTGAAATTCCAACGTTAAGGCCAAGCTTTTTGTTGAGATATACAAACATATCCAGGACTTCCTCATCTTTAACAGTTTCTATTTCATCGATAACTGTTTTATCCAAAGTTTTTGGAATGAATCCTGCACCAATACCTTGGATTTTATGTTTTCCAGGATTTTTTCCTGATAAAACAGCTGAATTTTCAGGTTCGACAGCTACAATTTTAACTTTTTTGTTAAAGAATTTTTTTAAAACTCTACCAACACCACTAATTGTCCCACCCGTTCCAACTCCTGCAATAAAAACATCTAGTTCAAAATTGGTTTGCCTTAGTATTTCGGGTCCAGTTGTAAGCTCGTGAGCTAAGACATTGAATGGGTTTTCAAATTGATTTGGCATAAAAGCATCTTTTTCGATAACTATTTCTCTTGCTTTTTCAATTGCACCTTTCATTCCCTTATCTGCAGGAGTTAATATCACATCAGCACCAAATGCATTCATAATTTCAATTCTTTCTTTACTCATACTTTCAGGCATTGTTAAGATTGTTTTAAGACCCAATTTTTTACCAATCCATGAAAGTGAGATTCCTGTATTGCCGCTAGTTGGCTCTACAATAATTCCATTTTTAATTGAGTCGTTGTTAATAGCGGCTTTGATCATAAAATAAGCTGCACGATCCTTTACACTGCCTGAAGGATTGTTTCGTTCAAATTTTGCATATATCCCTAATTCTTCAATAAAGTATATTGGAGTATTTCCAATCATATTTATTTGCCTCCCATTTATATTATCCATTCTATTTCTTCTTTTTTTATTTCATTTATATTTTTTGCTGGAATTCCAACAAATACAGAATTTTCTGGGATGTCTTCTAAAACTACTGAGTTTGCACCTATTTTTGCATTATTTCCTATTTTAACTGGTCCTAGAATTTTTGCTCCGGCACCTATTAGTACGTTTTTTTCAATATCTGGATGTCTTTTTCCTTTTTGAATGTTTCTTGCCCCTAAAGTAACTCCGTGATAAATTATTGTACCTTCACCAACTGATGCAGTAGAGCCTATTACAGTTCCTATTCCATGATCAATAACTACCCCTGGTTCAATTTTAGCCGCAGGATGAATATCGATTGAAAATAATATTCTTGATAGAAAGTGAATCAAAAATGATATGAACTTAAGGTTGTTAATGTAAAATAGGTGGGATATTCTATAAAATGTTAAGGAAATAAATCCAACATGGAATAGAACTTGATATGAATTTTCAATGGAAGGATCTTTTTTTAGTAATTCTTCCTTATCTTTTTTGATAGCAATAAAAGTATTTTTTAAGTCTTTAAAAAATTTACGCACCCCATAAAAAATCACCCTCCTGTTTAGTTTGTTGTTTTTATTATAACAGATTCATGTGGAATGTAAATTAATTATTTGTAAAAATTATTTCAAAATAAATTAATTAGCCTCACCTTATAAAAATGTGGTAGAATTTTTTAGAAAGGAGTGATAATATAAAAATTTCAATAATTGGAGCAGGAAGAGTAGGTACAAGCATAGCATATTCTTTACTTCATAGAAAAATAGCCAATGAGATAGTGATTATTGATAAAAATAATGAAAAGGCTTATGGTGAAGCATTAGATCTATATCATGGAACTTCTTTGATCAAGAGGTGTAATATTTATGCTGGAAATTTTCAAGATTTAAAAAACAGTGATATTGTCATTATTACAGCTGGTGCAGCTCAAAAAGTTGGTGAAACAAGATTAGATTTAACAAAGAGAAACTATGAGATAATCAAGGATATATCAAAAGAGATAAAAAAATACTCTAATGAAAGTATTGTAATAAACGTAACTAATCCAGTTGATGTACTTACTTACTTTCTTTGGAAAGAAATAGATTTTCCAAAAAATAGAGTGATTGGTACAGGAACAATACTTGATACAGCAAGATTTAGAGCTTTGGTTTCAAAGCAGTGTGGAGTTTCACCGGCAAGTGTCCATGCATATATTGTAGGTGAACATGGTGATAGTGAACTCATGGTTTGGAGTAGTGCGACTATTGGCGGTGTAAATATAAAAGATTTTTGTAAAGTATGTAATATAAAAAATTGTAAAAATTTGAGGGACATATTTGAAGAAACTAAAAATGCAGCTTACACGATTATTGAAAAAAAGGGAGCTACAAACTTTGCTATAGGAGTAGTTACAGCTTAACTTGTTGAGAGTATTTTTAAAGATGAGAAAAAAGTTTTAACTCCATCAACATATATTGATGGTATTTTTATTGGTTTTCCTGCAATTGTAGGTAAAAATGGAATAGAAAGAATTATTCCAATTGAGATGGATGAATTCGAAATTAGTTTGTTTGAAAATTCAAAAAATGTAATAAGAAGGCAAATAAAAGAAATAGAGCTATAAAAATTTCTTTATTTTGCTCAATTTTTCAATGCTGAATTTGAGCCCACCGGATCTATTTCTGGAAAGCCATATTTTTTTATAATTTTCAATAAGTTTTTCTAATCTAATTGAAAATTCTTCTTTTGTAACACTAGGCAGCTTGGAAATACTGCTAACATTAGCTTTTTTCGTGGAAATAAGAAGTTCAGTTGCTAAAATTGAAACTTCAATATTGTTTTTAATTTCTTCTTTTATTAATGAGTCGTTTATTTTACTTGCCTTTTGCAATTGTTCTTCCAAAAATTGTTTTGTTAATATTAAATTTTCTATGCTTATTTTTTCAAGAAACTCTTTATTTATTTTATCTGGGTATATATATACAAGTGCAAAAAGCGCAGAATTAGGAAAGTCAATACCTGTTAATTTATATGCGTTGCCTATTGCAGTTAAAATATCGGCCACCTCTTTTTCAAAATACAGGCTAATGGCATTTTCTATGTTAACGTCTTTGTTTTCTTCAAATCCCCAAAAAACTCCTGCTGAATAAAATATTGCTGGGAATGATATTGGGAAATGTTGCCAGTGGCCATTGTCTCCCCAATCAGTTAAAAGTAAACCAGAAGCTTTAAATTTTACGGCGTTTTTAGCTGCATTTTTAATGTTTAAAATAGAATTTTCTAATCTACCAACTAATGAATTCCATGATGATGTCCCTGGACATACATAAAATTTTCTATTTTTAAACAATTTGCATTCATCTTCGAATGGATGATTTTTTTCATATCCCCATATTAAAAAAGTGATATCATTTGGAATTTCATTTACAAGCTCTGGATAATTTTTGATTATATCTGCCCACATCATCATTTTTTTGTTATATTTTTTAAGTAAATTATAAATTTTAAGAATGAAGTCAAGATAAACTTTACCTTTTCCAACCTTTTCACACAATTTTTTGGATTTTCCTTGACACAAATCAAATGTTTCATCAGCATTTATATTGAAATATTTACTTGAAAAATGAGGAAGTAGCTCTTTATATAAGTTATCCAGAAATTTTATAGAATCTTCAATAACTGGTGAGAGAGAAAATGGTGTATTGTAGTGTTCTTCCCAAGGTGTATCAAATTCAAAAGTTTCAGCTAGATAACTATATTCATTGTGTATTAGCCATTTTTCCATATGTCCAAAAGAAGCCTGATTTGGTATAAGTTCTATAAATCTTTCTTTGCAGTAATTATCAAGAAGAATAATATCTTCTCCACTTAGTGGAGAATAGTCTTTCCAAACCTTTTCATGGTTTTGGTATGAAAAGGTATGTTCAACATAAAGTTGTAGTTGATTGAATTTAAGTTGAGATAGTAAATCGACAATGTAAAATAGTGTCTCAAGTTTTGGGACTTTGTCTCTACTAATATCTAACAAATATCCTCTATTTTTTATGCTAGGAAAATCGAAAATATCAAGTTGAGGAATTTTTAGACCAAAATTTTTGATAATTTGGATTAACGTCATAAAGGCATAATGGATACCAGCTACATTATTTGCCGTTATTTCTATATTTTTATTTGAAATTGTTAATATATATCCAGAATGTTTTTTTACTTTTGAGCGGTTTATTTTACTTTCAATAACTGTTTTTTCACCATTATGAAGGCTGATGAATGCTTCAATACCAATATTTTCAAGTTCTTTTTTTAGCATTTTTGCACTTGCAAGTAATGACTTTGTAGGAATAGATATGAAAAGTTTATTTGGAAAATTGAATTCTCCTTGGTTTATTTTTAATTTTTTTGGAGCAGGGATAAGAATCATATAGTAATCACCTCATCTAATTTTCTTATTTCTATTATATAACAAAAATGATGTATAATTTAAATAGGTAAGAATTTTACTTTGGGAGGGGATTAAAAATTAAAATTACAGTTTTGTGTAATGATACTTCTAGAGATGGTTTTTTTAAAGAACATGGACTTTCTATTTTGATAAATGATAGAATATTGTTTGATACGGGACAAACAGATGTATTTATAAAAAACGGAGAAAAGCTTGGAATTAATTTTTCTAAGATTGAAAAAGTTATAATTTCACATGGGCATTATGATCATATTGGTGGATTGATTTTTTTACAAAATGTAGCAAATCCTGAGGTGTTTATTCACAAAAAAGCGTTGGTTGAAAGATATAGTGATAGTAAAATTGCAGGAGTATCATATGATTGGAACAAAATTGAACTAAAAGTAAACTTTGTAGATAGTGATATTTCAACTGACGAAGTTAGAATAATAACAAATATTAAAATGAGAGAAGATATTATTGATGAGAAATTTAGGTTATCAGATGGAAGAAAGGATTTTTTTGAAGATGAAATAAACATAGTAATTGAGAATTTTTTGTTTACTGGTTGTGCGCATAGGGGGATTGAAAATATTGTAGAGCAAGTGATAAAAAGGTATAATATAGAATATGTAGTAGGAGGATTCCATTTAGTTAATGCCTCAAGTGAAAGAGTAAGAAAAATTACTGAACTTTTTGAAAAATATGATTTAAAAGTGATACCTCTCCATTGTACTGGTGAAAATGCAATAAAATTTATGAAAGATAGCTTGAAAGATAAGTGTATTATTTTAAATTCTGGTGATGAATGGAGGAGATAAAATTAACGGAAGGCGAAGAAGAGGAATGGGACGTTTCAGGAAAACATTTATTGAACCATTTGTTTTGTTAATAATAGCACAAAGTCCATTGCATGGATATGAAATAGCAAATAAACTTTTAGAATTTGGTATAGAACTTACAGGTCTTGGACAGATGGGAAATCTTTATAGAATCCTTTCAAAGCTTGAAGAAGAAGGTCTTTTGAGATTTGAATGGGATAATACAAATCAGGGACCTTCTAAAAAAGTTTATTATATTACACCAGAAGGACTTGAGTACTTAAAAAGAAGTGTGGAAGAACTTGAAAAAATAAATAATACTATATCCAGATTTATTATTGAAGCTAAGAAGTTAATCTAAATATGTAATTGAACATTAAACTGTCCTTATGCCATTTTGGGGTGTTATGAATGAAAAAGTTGTTTTTATTTGTTCTACTGTTTTTTCAAGTTCTTTCTTTTTCATTTAATATTTTAGATGAAACACGAAAAGACATAAAAGCGATACAGTTTGATATTAACGAACCATTGCTTTTTTCAACTACATTCTTGATTGATGGAAAAGTTAAAGGATTAGAGCTTTCTAAGTTTGATAATTTTTGTTTTGAAACAATTAACAATTTAGGTGAGAAAGATTTTTTAATTTTAACTGCGCTTGTTGCAGGAATTACTTATTTTGATGATCCTGTACTTTCATATACTATACTTGAAAGTACTGTTTTTACTTCGGTGATAACGTATGCTTTGAAAATTTCAATTGGCAGAGGAAGACCTTATGCATATGACAACCCTTTTGTTTTTAAGCCTTTTTCTTTTGAAAATAAAAATTTTTCCTTCCCTTCTGGACATAGTTCATTTGCCTGGGCCCTATTTACTCCACTAGCTGAAAGGTATAACAAAGTACTATATGTTTTTCCCTTTTTATTTTCAATGTCAAGGGTTGTAGGAAATTATCACTGGCTTAGCGATGTCATTTTTGGAGCATTTATTGGTTATACTATTTCAAAATGCTTTTATTATAATTAAAATAAATCGTCCTATAGTGTAGACTTACTCTGTAAATGGTACAAATAAAAAAGTTAATAATTTACTTTTTTAAACAGCATGACTTCGGTACTCCATCGAAGCCATTTTTTATTGTGTTTGTCACTAACTCCATATTGTTACTTTCACTTAGTATATATTCTATTATCTCGCTATTGTAATGCACCACAAAAAATTGGGCAGAAATCAAGAAACTTTTGTGTAGTTTGAGTATTCTTCGTATACCTCCCGCGGACTTCTGTATTTCAATGCACTGTCTGGATATCTACTATTGTAAAATTCCTCGTATCATTCTTACGTTCTTCGTCATTACTTTCGTCATGTCTATTCCCAGTACCTGCCTTGGCCTGGTTGGAACTATCTTTCTTTGAAAACTTCTTTTTGCTTTCTTTATGTGCTTCTTTAGAAGCAATCTATTTTCTTTCATTATTCTGTAGACCCTTTTGTGATTGATTTTCTTTCCCTGTTTTCTAAGCATAGCACAAATACGTCTATATCCCCAATATGGATGTTCCTGCTTTAACTTTTGTATGATCAAACACTTTCATCATTTTTCTTTCTCATGTATTTTTTCGTTTTGTAATAATACGTACTTCTACTTATTTTCAAATACATAATAGCTTCAGATATACTGAATCCTTTTTCAATTAATAAACTTACTGTTTTCCTCCAGGGTGAATGAGTATTTTTTTAGACTGAATAACAATAGCTTGTTTACCAATAATTTGTTCAAGCTCTTGTATCTTTCTTTGATATTGTGCTACTTGAGAAGAATTGGAAGAATTTTCAAGTGCAGACTTTGCACCAATACTTATCTCTCCACTTGTAATACTGCCATTGAGAAATACCATGTTCTCTACAAATTTCAGCTATAGCTTTTTGCCCTCTTAAACCTTCAAGAACATCTACAATTTTCTTCAGCAGAAAACTTTCTCCTCATACCTTTCACTCCCCCTCATGAAAAATTATACTCTCTCTTTTTTCTCTGTCCAATCCTTCAGGGGAGCTGTATATCTCTTTCATTAATCTATATATTTTCTTGTGGTTTATCTTTTCTTTTTAATATCGCTGTTAGTCTCCTGTATCCATATATTTCTTTGTATCTAAAATATAGTTCTCTAATCTCTTTTTTGTAAGTTCAGTGATGCCATATGTTAGTTAATTATTTATCCACAATCGTACTCTATCTACTTTCAGGGCCCCCTAAGAGAGAAGCAATAGTCTTCTTAAGAAGTTTTTCATCTGTGTAAATCTTAATGACTTCTTATTTTATATCCAAAGGATACATTGCTTTTGTAGTTCCTTAACCAAAGAAAACATCCTCATGTTGGTTTTATTGTACCACTTTGGGAGTGTTTTTTTCATTAATTTTTATTGAGTTTCGTTTCTTGAAGTCGACGCAGTAATTTGATTAAGTTTTTATTGGTTAAATTAATAAAAAATTTAACTATAAAATATTTTATTATATTGCTTTAGTAAAACTTGATAGAAAGATTAATAATATTAACAATAAATTAATTAAATATAAAATATTGTTCTTTTGTTTGTTTTTAAAGATAATTATATTGTTTATTTATAATGAATTTTATATATTCAATAATCTATTTAATATGTCGATAAACAACTAAAATTAGTTATTTGTTAATAATATTGAAATATTATGAGCGGTATAGAAAACAGTTGTTATTTTTTTTTTTTTTAAGATAATTGGAAAATATTAGCAAAATCAAAGTTTGGATTTAAGATAAAAATAATATATATTAAACTTGTATTCATTTAATTGAAGGTTGTAAAATTATATGAAAATTTTAAAAGCTATTATTACAAGAGGAGGGTGAGATTATGAAGAAATTTTGGGGAATTTTATTTTTTTTACTGTTATCTATGACAATCTTTTCTCAATATTATGATTTTGAAATGATAGTATCTAAGTCGTTTCCAAAGCTTGATAGAGAATGTGATGAAAGTTTAACTGAACCAGTTACATATGCAATATGTACAAAATGGGAAGAAAAACCAGGATATTTAGATAATACTTGTTTAAATGTTTGTCAAACTGCTTGTCAAGTACTTCCTAATAAAATTGCTGTGCTTGCTTGCTCTGTAGGTTGTTATGGAGCTTGTTGGAAACCTGAAAGCAAGAAATGTCTTGATTGGGACGTAATAAGAGTTTATCCGTGTAATTGGGGATACTAAAAAGGGGGGATCTTTGTGAAAAAAAGTTTAGTTATTATATTCTTACTTGCATTTAGTATTATTCTTATTTCAGAAACTATAATAGTTGAGGAAAATATTCAACAAGCTATTGATAAGGCAAAAGATGGTGATATAATTTATCTGAAAGCTGGTACTTACAAAGAAAATTTGTCGATAGTATCTAAAAAGTTGACTTTATTAGGAGAAGAAGGTGTTTATATAAACTATGTTGGAAAGGATTCGGAAAACGTTTTTGCCTCAAGTCCAACAATTTATATTGAAAATTCAAATGTTGTAATAAAAAATTTGGAAATTGGATCAGTAAACTCAATTGGAATTGGACTTTTAAATTCTAAGATTTCATTGAGCAATGTAAATATGAATCTTGATAATGCGTATGGAGTAGTATGTGTAGCCGATGAAGAAAAAGAATCATTTTTAGAAGTTTCAAATTTGAGTGTTAAAGATGTAAATTATAAAAGTAGTTCAGGTAAGAATGTAAATTTAAGTTTTAACAGTGTTGGAATAATGCTTTCTGGGGATTCAATGTTTGTAGCAAATGATATTGAGATGAAAGGAATGAAAAATGGATTAATTTTGAATAACAGAATGTCATATATATACAATTCAGACTTTTTAGAAAATGAAAACGTAGCAGTTATATTAAGTGGGCAGCAAAAATTAATAAACAACAGATTTGAATTAAATGTTGAGGCATTTAAAGTTGCAAATTCTCCTGAAGTAGAGTTAGTAGGAAATACATTTAAAGATAATTCCTATAATTTTGTAATAAAAAAAGATGATTGTTCTTCTTGCCCAAATTTGAAACGTTTTTCTGGAAAAATTATAGGTTTTTCAAATATTTTACAGTCTCCAGAAATTTTAAATGAAAATTTTGGAAAATATTTTTGGAAATAATAAATTAAATAAGAATTTTTAAAGAGTCGCTATGGATTTTTTCCATGGCGACTTTTTTATTGATAATTTTTATATTTATTGTATAATTAGTTTGTAAGCCGAATTAATTTTTAGGAGTTGATGTTTTTGAGTCCACCAGTAAGGATTGTGTTTTATACGTTTTTGAATGGTATATCAAGAAATGTATATCAAGTGCTATTCAATTTATATTTGAAAAATTTTGGCTATAATAACTCCATTATTGGAAAAATAATGTCTTTTAATCTTTGGGGTTCAGCAATACTTGCAATACTTTTGGGGATTCTTTCAGATAAAATCGGTAGAAAAAAGATGCTTTTACTTGTTCAACCACTTGGAGCATTATTTGCGATAATGAGATTATTTCCATTTAATTTGACTTGGCTTTATATTACTTCTTTTTTATTTGGTGGGTTTAATTCTGCAATAATGATATTGACTGATGTATTTTTGGTTGAAAGTACGCATAACAAAAATAGAGCTAAATTTTTTGGAATGAATTTTGGAGTAAGGATGTTGACAGGGGTTATTGGAAATGCATTGGGAGGATTTTTGGGAGATATTTTTGGATTTAGAAATGTAATGATTTGGTCTATGGTATTGAGAGTTTTTGCGCTTATTCCAATTCTTAAAATAAATGAAGTTGTAATTTTAAAAGAAAAAATAAAGATGAATGAATTTCAAAAGAAGATATTTGCATTTTATATTTTTTCAACTGCTAGTGTAGGTTTTGGTGCAGGTCTATTCATTCACTTTGGAAATGTCATATTCTATGATTTATTTGCTTTAAGTGCAACAGTAATTGGTTTTATCTTGGCGCTTGCACAGTTTGGAACAAGTATTGGCTCAACCTTTTCCCACAAGTTAGGAAAGAAATTTGGAGCAGCTAAAGTATTGATGCTTTCTAATCTTGCTGTTCCAATCTTGATACTAATGCTTTCCTTTGTTAGAGAACCTATAAGTTTTACAACTATATATGTTGCAAGATTTACAATAATGAATATGGTAAATCCTATATTTAATACTCTAGTTTTATCATACTTACCAAAAAGTATACTTGCATCAACTGCTGGAATAAGAAGCTTTGCAAATAACGCAAGTAGAGCTTTTGCTGCAATGTTGTTTTCTGTACTAGCCACTAGCTCAAGTGGATATTCTGTTATATTCTTAATAAGTTCAATATTTTATTTTGTAAATGCATTGGTGATTTATGTTTTCTATAAGATGATGAAGGATAAAGATTCAGAACTTTATGGTTGATCTATATCTTTTATAACTTTGTCTGTTTTAAATTCTATCTTTTTTACTAAATTTGGATTTTTATAAATTATTTGTTTTATACCTTTATCACCTTTAAGATTTAAAATTTCTTGAAATAAACTTTTGTGAACTATTGTTGGGAAGCCTTTAATATTTTTATAGTAAGGGGCAATTATTTTATCTTCTTTTTCAATTTTTTGCAAAATGCTAAATACTATATCAGTACTTATATAAGGCATATCTGCAAGAAAGATAGCAATGTAATCAGGCTCAAAATGGATAATGTTTTTAATTAATAATTTTAAAGAAGTTGAAATGCCCTTTTTGTATTCGTTGTTTATTAAAATTGTAAAATTTTCTGGAATTATAAAGTAAGGATTAATCTTATTCCAAAGTGGATTAACTACTAAAAAGTTCTTTTCAAAGTTTATAGATTTTACAACGTCAATGACGTGTTGAAGCATAGGCTTTCCGTTTATATTATGTAAAATTTTTACGTTGTTTTGGAATCTTTCACCTTGACCAGCTGCTAATATTGCTGAGAAGACTCTAAATTCAAAAGATATTCTTTCCATTTTCTTCCTCCAGTAAAACCATGTATATCGTTTTTCCCAACAACTCTATGGCATGGAATGTAAATAGGTAATGGATTTTTTGACATTGCAAAACCTACAACTCTTGGGTTTACATTTAATATTTTTGCTATTTGGCCATATGTCATAGTTTGACCATATGGAATTTCTCTTACAAAATCCCATATTTTTTTAAATGTTTTTCCTGTGCTAATTTCTACGTCAAACAAAAGTTTTTTTCTTTTACCTTCAAAGTATTCTTTTATTTGACTAGTGAATATACCTAATTCTATTTCTTCTAAAAATTCATTTGTGAATTCTATTTTAATTGCTTTGTTGTCTTTAACATATACAATTATTGAACCAAATTCAGTATTTACAATTCCTTTTTCCATTTTTTCACTCCTTTGGTATAATTATACCAGGTGATAAGATGAATTTTAAAATTTTTATTAAGTATTTTGTTTATATTTTTTTAATGATTTTATCGATTTCGCATTTTACCCTTACATTGTTAATACTTTTTATATTACAAATACCAGTTATTAGAAAATCTCTACTTGGTAAATTACCTTTTAAACTTGATAAGAAACCATGGAGTAGAAAAGAAACTTTTGAATATAAGAAAAATTTGTGGCTTGATGTTTATTTTCCAAAGGAAAAATCTGAACATCTTATTTTGTTTGCACATGGTGGTGGTTGGATTAGTGGATATAGAAGACAACCTAATAACGTATCATGGTATAGATTTCTTGTCTCGAAAGGTTTTATAGTTGCCGCAATAGATTATAGATACGGTTTTCTAAATGAAATTGAGCAACTTGTGGAGGATTTATCAGATGCATATAATTTTGTAAAGAATAATATAAATGTTAAAAAGATAAGCTTAATGGGACTTTCGGCTGGAGGCCATCTTGCTTTATATTTTGGATTGAAACATAAAATAGAACTGGAAAATATAGTTGCGTATTATTCTCCCTGTGATTTACTAGATATATGGAAGAGTGAATCTTTATTTGCAAGATTTGCGGTTTCTACAACTTTAAAAAGATTTCCGTCAAAATCAAAAGATGTTTACAAATATTATTCGCCTATTTCTTATGTGGAAAAAGGTGTTGTGCCAATATTATTAGTCCATGGTATGAAAGATAAGGTTGTACCTTATATTTCATCAGTAAAAATGTATAAAAAGTTGCGAAGTTTTTCAAATAAAGCGAGGTTACTACTTCATCCATTTGGGGATCATGGATTTGAGTTTATTTTGAAAGATGAAAAAACAAAAAGTATTTTACTAAAAACAATTGATTTTTTAAAGGGTGATGGATATGATTAGTTTTGATTTTGATTTTTCAATGCCAGAATATACATCTGGTTATATACTAAAATCAAAGAATTTTCGAGTGTCATTTATTAAATTTCCAACTCAATATAAATTTGCAGAAAAGGGAACAGAGATAGTTGAAACTTACTTGTTTGAACCTAAAAGAGATATTGCTGGAAGTTTAATGATTCTGCATGGACTGGGAACAAGTAATATTCCATTTTTACTTTGGATGGGTACACATCTTGCTAATGCAGGGGTTAGAACAATTGTTCCAATACTTCCAGGTAATTTTACAAGAGTAGCAGATAGATCGGTAAGTGGGAAAGATTATTTTTCAACCGATGTTGAACGTGCTACCAGATTTTGGGAACATGCTGTTGTTGATACATTAAGTGTTTTAAATCTTGCAAAAAATTTAGATTTGTGGCATGAAAATAATTGTTTGCTTGGATTTTGTCTTGGTGGGATGTTAAGTGTAATACTTAATTCATTGACAGATGACTTTAAAAAGACAATTTTGATGACAACCGGTGGTGATGTTGGAACGTTAATTTGGTACTCACCAACGCTTGCTTTTATGAGAAGGGAAATTAAAAAAGGGTTTGGTGGAGATATA
Organism: Thermosipho japonicus; assembly: GCF_014201655.1. Lineage (NCBI taxonomy): Bacteria > Thermotogati > Thermotogota > Thermotogae > Thermotogales > Fervidobacteriaceae > Thermosipho > Thermosipho japonicus. The sequence goes on along the minus strand of NZ_JACHEX010000001.1, from coordinate 365,669 downwards.
ATACATAAAGAAGAATTCTTGGAGAGGTTCAAGAATGATATAGAAAAATTGAAAAAATTTGAAAATGTAAAGCAAATGCAGCAAAGTGATATACATCCATTCTTGAAAATAGATCCAATTGCGTACGCAAAATTTGTAAAAACTGAAAGAATAATATTTATTGAGGCCTTGTTTGATAAAGCTTTGCCAAAATCGACTAGAAAAATGTTATGGGAGATGCTTGGAAAACCAAGAAGGCATGTCATATTCTCTGGACATGTTACGTGGTTGCCTTTTCAATATTTTCTTGCAAGATTTATTTTAAAGGAAATGGATGCAAATGAATTTAGAAGACAAGCAAGATTAATGGAGAAGATTAAATTTGAAGAAAAATAATTAATTCCTGTATTTATATTTATTTTTCATTTTATACATAAGTAGATCTCCGGATTCAAGGGTTTTTTCAAGTGAATCCTTGTATCGAATTATACCCCACGAAAAGGTTGGTGAAGTTTCATCACTATTTCTAAATTCATTTAGTATTCTATTAATTGTTATTTTTCCTTTTCTCTTAGAACAGTTTTTAAGCACAATAAGGAATTCATCACCGCCAAGTCTGATTAGTAGATCATCTTTTCTTATGTTATTTTTGACGATTTGCGAGAATTTTTTAAGTACTTTATCACCATATTTATGTCCGAGAGTATCGTTTATTTCCTTTAGTTTATTAATATCGATGTATATAAAAAGATCAGATTCATTGAATTTTTCAAAGTCAAATATATTTCTATTATATGCTTTTGTTAGATTATCAAAAACGCTTTTTTTATAGTATATGTGCTTTTCTTTTACAGTTTCTTTATAGCTTGAGATAATTATATAAGAAAATACAAAAAATAGTATAAGAACGCCTAAGGGGCTCAAAAATTTGGTTTCAATATCAAAGATTAGAACAATTACATCATGTATTGCTGTTAAAATAAATGATGATAAAATAAAGAGTAAAGTAAGTGATTTTTTTGTGTTTGACTTGAAAAAAAGATAAATCAAAAATACTGCATTAAGAACAAAAATTACAGAAAGGTAATTATGGAATATGTGAGTGTGGTAGACTGAAGGTGAAAATATTAAGATAATGCATGAAACATAATAGAGAAAAGTTAAGGTCTTACCAAATAATCCATTGTAGTTAAAGTATATAAAACTACCTTTTGAAAGGAATAAAAAAGATAGATAAAGACTAACTAAAGTAATTTTTTTAAATAAAGAAAAATTTTCTATTGAATCAAAAATTGGAAGCGGTAATGTATCAAAGAGCCATATTATTCCAAGAATAGAAGCTAATGAAAAATGTAAGAATAATTTCTTTTCGTTTCTTTTTGAATTGATGGAAAATAAGAGTAATATAATTGAAAGTGATAACAATGTTCCCATCAAAAATATTACTAGATAAAATGTTAAAATTTTTAATGTCCAATATTTTGGAAGTTGATTTTCTTGAATTATAAATATTGGAAAGTCGATGCCTAGCTCATATGTTCCTGACATTTTTATTTTTAATTCTCTAGATTCATCCGGCAAAGTTATTAAAAATGGTGAATAAAAAAAGTGCCCTATTTTGTTTTTATACCCTATTTTTTTAATTAATATGTCATTAATATATATTTCAATATAGGAAGCATCAACCTGAGGGATATATAGATATGAATTTTTAGGTACATTATCTAATTTTGCCCCCAAAGAAATACTTAAGGGCTTTTTTAGCAAAAAGAAGAAAGGTATTTTCAAATTTTTGCCATATTTATTAGAGTTTTCAACAACTGAAAAACTTTCGATTTTCAGTCCTTCGACTTTTAATGAATAATTGTATAAATTTATTAAAACTAAAACAAAAATAGATGAAAACACTAAAGTTAAAGCAATTTTTATTAAAGTTTTAATTTTTATTACCCCCTTATTACACTTTTATTCTAACAGTATTTTTTTAATTTTTCAACTATTATATGAGAGGTGAGATGCATGAAAATTTTGGGACATAGAGGTTATCCTGAAAAGTATATTGAAAATACTATTGATTCATTTAAAGGTGCAATTGATTATGGAGCAGATGGTGTAGAACTTGATGTTTATATGACGTTAGATGAGAAAATAGTTGTAACGCATGATTCTAATCTAAAAAGGGTATTTAATGTGGATTTAGAGGTAACAAAATCTTTTTTGAAAGATATTAAAAAGGTAGCGCCAGTACCTGAACTTGTTGAAGTATTCAATGTTTTGCCAAAAGAAAAATTAATAAATGTGGAAGTAAAGGATAAAGAAAAGGGAGAAAAAATAGTAGAATACGTTATTGAAAACAAAAAGCATGATATAATCTTTAGCTCATTTGAACATGAAATTATATTAAAATGTGCTGAAAAGTATAAAGATGAAAAATTTGGGCTTTTATTTGATGAAAGACACCAAAATTTGAGTTTTGAAAATATAAGAGAGCTTTTTGAAAATCATAATATATATAGTGCTCATTTGCCAATTGAGCTATTATATATTGATAAGAAGAAATTTTTTATGTTGGTAAAATATCTAAAGGGAATAGGAAAAAAGATTGTCTTTTGGACGGTGAATAAGATAGAAGAGGTAGAAGCAATTAAGGACTTTACGGATATTATAATTACTAATTCAGTTGAAAAAATGGTTGAATACTTAAAAAAATAAACCTCCGAAGTTTCCTTCGGAGGTTTTTTACTTTCATATAACACCTAATTTTTTTCCAACTTTTTCAAATTTTTCAAGGGCAAAGTCAAGATCTTCTTTCGTGTGAACAGCGCTTATCATTACTCTTATTCTTGCTTTTCCTTTTGGAACGGTTGGATATCCTATTGATTGTGCAAAGATTCCTTCTTCGAAAAGTTCTTTACTAAAGTTGGTGGATAATTTTGCATCGTACAGCATAACTGGTGTTATAGGAGTTTCACTTTCCCCTGTGTCAAATCCTAATTTTTTCATTTCTTCTTTGAAATACTTTGCGTTGTCCCAAAGTCTTTTTACCCTATCATCTGATTCTTGAAGTATTTTGGTAGCTTCAAGTGCTGCCGCTGTATCGGCAGGTGATAGTGGACTACTGAACAAGAATGGTCTTGCTTTTTGTTTAAGATAATCAATAAGCTCCTTTTTACCAGCTACATATCCTCCTAGTACACCGAAGGCCTTTGATAATGTTCCGATTTCTATATCAACACGTCCATGAAGTCCAAAGTGATCTACAATTCCTCTTCCGTGGCTTCCAAGCACTCCTTCTCCGTGGGCATCATCTACCATGACCATTGCATTGTACTTTTCAGCAAGTTCAACAATTTCTGGAAGAGGAGCAAGATCCCCATCCATACTAAATACACCGTCGGTGATAATTAGCTTTCTTCTTGCGTCTTTTGCTTCTTTTAATTTTTCTTCAAGGTCTTTAACGTCTCTATGTTTCCATACGTATCTTTTTGCCTTGGAGAGTCTTACCCCATCTATTATACTTGCATGGTTAAGTTCATCCGACAATATTGCATCTTCTTCATTAGTAATTGCAGGAATAACAGCTTGGTTTGCGACAAATCCTGATTGTAAGAATATTGTAGCTTCTACTTTTTTAAACTCGGCAAGAGTTTTCTCAAGTTCGTTGTGCAAGGAGAAAGTACCTGCAATGGTTCTTACTGCACCAGGTCCTACACCCCATTTTTCAATTGCTTCTATTGCTGCTTTTTTAAGACGTTCTTCATTTGCAAATCCTAAATAGTTGTTTGAGCACAAATTTAGTACTTTTTTACCATTAATTGTTAACCATGCACCCTGTGGTGATTCAAGAGTTTTAATGTATGTATAAAGGCCTTGTTCTTTTAAGCTTTCAAGTTCTTTTGAAAAAATAGAGTAATCAAACATACTTACACCCCCTAATCAAGATTTAGAACAACTTTTCCACATTGTTTGTTTAACATTAATTCAAAACCTTTTTCCCAATCTTCAAATGGAAGAACATGAGTAACAACTTTTGAAAGGTCAACCTTTTTACTTTTTAAAAGTTCATCTGCAACCTTCCATGTATCAAACATTTTTCTTCCTGTGATTCCATAAATAGTGATTCCTCTCATTATGACAAGAGAGTCTAGATTGATATCAATACTGCCACCAAAGATTCCAAGTAGTGAAGCTTCTCCTCCCATCGTTACACATTTTAAACCATCTTCTAAAGCCTTTTTATTTCCGCTCATTTCAAGTAATATGTCTACTCCATCATCTGTTATTGTATATATACTTTTTACTAAATCTTGCTCTGCTGGGTTAATTACAATATCTGCACCGTTTTCCTTTGCCATTTGAATTCTATTTGGATCAACTTCACTGGTTATAACAAGACTTGCACCTGATGCCTTTGCTACCTGTATCGCCATTAAACCTATTGGTCCAGCACCGGTAATCAAAACTTTTTTACCTGTAAGATCTGTTACAAGCGCCGTATGGATTGCATTTCCAAATGGTTCCATAACCGATGCATAATCTAATGGAATTTCTTTTGAAAATCTCCATAGAACTGTTTCAGGGATTACTGCGTATTCTGTAAAAACCCCATTTCTATCAACACCTAAAATTTCTAGGTTTTTACATACGTGCATTCTTCCAGTTTTACATTGTACGCAATGCTCACAAGGAATGTGTGTTTCTGCAGATACTAGATCTCCAACCTTTACTTGTGTTACAGCGTCCCCAATTGCAACAACTTCCCCCGCCATTTCGTGACCGACAATTAGAGGTGGATTTATTCTTGATTGAGACCATTCATCCCATTTGTATATATGGACATCAGTTCCACATATAGAAGCACGCCTAATTTTTACTAAAACTTCTCTTGGACCTAATTTTTCTGGCTTTGGAACTTCTTTCATTACAAAACCAGGACCTGCTGTTTCTTTTAATATGGCTTTCATATTTATCCTCCTTTCGATTAACTTCCAGTTAAATTATATAACTTATGTCAAATAAAGTAAATAAACATGGTAGGTTGTTATGTGAAAATATTCTTTTTAAATTAAATATGTCGTTATTTTTACTTAATTTATTTAGTTTTTGGACTTTAAAAATATCTTTTATTGATTTTTCAATGTACCTTGTTGAGTGTGATTTACAATTAATAGAAATGGAGGTTTTGGAAAGCTTCCAGATATTTCAAAATTGTATCGTTTTCTAAGTAAATATCCGAGTGGGTGTCTTAAATACCATATAGGATGCATATTTTTCTTCCTATATATTTTGTTAGCATTTAGAATTATATCATATTAAATGTTATAATCTTTTTTGGGGGTGAAAATATTCCAGCAAAAGACTTAACAAGAGGAAATATATTAAAACAAATTTTGATTATGGGACTTCCTACTGCAATTGGCTTTTCTTTCCAGATGTTTTATGATGTTGTTGATCTTTTTTGGATTGGGAAAATATCATCAAAGGCAATTGCAGGTGTAGGAATTTTCTCTACAGTTTTTTGGGTTGTTGAGGCATTAAATGAAATTATTGGAGTAAGTTCAATTTCTCTAATTTCGCAAAGTTTTGGAAAAAAAGACTACAAGCGAACTAATTTGGCTATAGAACAGACTATAACTTTTAAATTTTTAATAGCATTATTAGGTAGTCTTTTCCTTTTTGTTTTTTTAAAACCAATATTGGGATTATTTTCAGACGATTATGAAGTTATAAGTCTGGGAATTGAATATGGATATGTAAGAATATTTTTCTTGCCAGTTATGTTTTCATCTTATTCGGTAAATACTGCTTTGAGAAGTATTGGTGATTCAAAAACTCCAATGAATTTGATGATTTTGTCGAGTATATTGAATATAATTTTAGATCCAATTTTTATGTTTGAAAAGATTCCTGTTTTGAAATTAAAAGGTTTAAATTTAGGAGTTACCGGTGCTGCGTGGGCAACTATTGTCTCTCAAACAGTTGCATTTTTAATAGGTTTTTACTTTTTGTTTAGTGGCATTGAAAATATTAAACCTTCAATAAAAGGTTTATTCAAACTTAACTTAGAAATTGATAAAAAGCTTATAATTGTAGGTTTGCCAAATGGTTTTGAAGTCTTTATGAGAAACATGTCTGGAACAATAATACTTTATTTTGTTTCTAGGTATGGTACAACAGCAGTTTCAGCATATACCATTGGTGGAAGGATTTTTGGATTTCTATTTATGCCACTTATGGGACTTTTAATGGGGGGCTCTGCAATAATTGGTCAAACACTTGGTGCTGAGAAGATAGAACGTGCAGAAAAAGTTGCTAAAGTATCTGGTTGGCTTACAGCTACTTTAACATTTATTTTTGTAATTCTTATAGTTGTATTTGCTCCAGAAATGATGCAATTGTTTACAAAAGAAAGTGAGATAATAGATATAGGGGTGTTATTTTTAAGATATAGTGTAATTGGATTAGTTTTTCTTGGATATGGTATCGGTATAAGCATTGTATTTACTGGTTCAGGTTATAATATGCCATATTTTTTCATGAGTCTTTTCTCAAGATGGTTTATCCAAATTCCTATCATGTATATTTTTTCTTACATATTAAGATTATCGATTATATGGTTATGGCTATCATTTACATTTGGAGATATTGCAGAATTTTTAATAGCTGTCTATTTCTACAAAAAGGGTGATTGGAAACATAAAAGAGTATAGGGAGGTGAAAAAATGATTACAAATAAAGAAAAGGTAGTAAAGCTTTCAATAATGGTTGAAGTAGCACATCCTGTGGTCAGAACCCCCGTTCTTGATGGAAAAGGAAATGCATTTTACTTTCCTGGTGTTGGTGGAATAACTTATAATTTTGGGTTGGGTGATAATGCTTTTAAAATGCATGGTGATCATATTGAACCGGATGTTTCAACTAAAAATAGTAACGACAAACTTAATTCAACTTGTATGACCTTGGCTTGTATTGGAAATGAAGCGGAGGTTATTTCTGGTGATGCTAAAGGAATGAAAGGGTTTGTGATAGGAAAGCATGGTGGAATTAACCATATTTTAGTGTATTTTCCCGAAAAGGAAAAGTTGAAAGTAGGTGACAAGATTCAAATCAAAGCGTGGGGACAAGGATTAGAACTTTTAGATTATCCTGAGGTAAAAGTCTTTAATATTGATCCAGAGTTATTAGAAAAGCTACCAATCCAGGAAAAAGATGGAAAATTAATAGTTCCTGTTACTGCAGAAATTCCAGCACATCTTACCGGTTCAGGAATAGGCTCTTCAAATCCTGCAGGAACCGACTATGATATTAATACTCATGATATGGAAGAAATAAAAAAATATGGAATTGATAAGATAAAAATTGGAGATATAGTAGCAATCAAAGATCATTATAGCGGTTTTGGGGTTGGAGGTTTTAGAAAAGGAGCAGTGTCTATTGGAGTAGTTGTACATTCAAATTGTGTACAAACAGGCCATGGACCAGGTATTGTCGTAATTATGACTTCTGATAAAGCTATAATCGAACCTAAAAAGGTTTCAAAGATGAATATTAAAGAGCTGTTTTAGAATTTCAAAAAATTATTTAATTAGAACAAGACTTCTAAGACATTTGCCTTAGAAGTCTTGTTTTTAATATTAAAAGAATATTCGTGGAATTTTTGATTATAATTCAAGTTATTTTTTCTTAGTTTTTCCTAAAATTTAACTGAAAGTATTGAACCGAAGATAAAAAATATTAGTCTGAATGAATGCATGTTTTTGGAGTGAAAGTTAATAAGAATAATGCATTTAATATGGGAGTTGTTTGTTTGTCAGTAACCTTCCTGCTTTGAAACTTTCATTGTAACTCTTATCTGGTCATCAAACACTTTGGTTTTTAAGGCCCTAGTCGAGTATATTAACGATTTCCAACTTGATGCGAATAATTTTTCCAAGTTGAAAATGGTAAATAAAGGATTGTTCATAAAAACAGGTTTAATGGCAGGCTAAAGATTTATTCCATTTATATTGCGTTTTTAGATTTTGATAAATTTCATGTTTTTTTTATATTATATAACAATAAAGTAAACATTAACGTAGAAAGTTTTACAATAATAAATATTGAATTTTTATCAATTTTTTGATATAAAGTATTGTTAAGGCATTAGGTTAGGATTAATAAGCATAGTATAGAGGTGTTTGAAATGCCAAACGGTAAAGAATTACTTAAGTATTTTTTGTTAGGGATTACAATCTTTTTTTTATCTTTTATATTCATCCGCATTCATTTTGATTTTGTTAATCTTCTTATTGTAGAACTTATTACAATATTTTCCTACCTACTTATATTTATCTATTTTCTTGTTTTTCCAAAAAATCTTAAATACATTCATTATGTCATATATGGATTTTTTCTTTTTGGAGCAGCATTATTAGAAATTATTCATGTTGTATTTTTTTCGGGTTTTTATACTAACACGATGGAAATATCCTTTGAATTATGGATTTATGCTAGAACTCTCTTTGTTTTTGGGACATTTTCGTATGCAATTTTAGATTACAAATTTCAAAGGTCAAACAAACAAGTTTCAACAAAATTTTTGTGTTTTCCAATATTACTAACGTTTTTATTTATACTTCTTTCAAAGTTTATTCCACAAAAAATGTTTTATACTACAAACACGACAAGATATAAATCAATTTTTGAGGTTGTCTTGACTATAGTATTATTTGTTTCTGCATACATGTTGCGCAAAAGAGCCGGTCTTTTTGTTAGTCTTTTGTTTGCGGCATTGGCTGAAATTAGTTTTATTCTGTATAGAGATAATGCTTTTAACGAACACTTTACTTTTGGATACTCTCTATTGATTTCTCATGCTATCGTTATGCTGGTTAGTGTAACGAATAATGTATTTATAAAGTCATTAAATCAAGTAAGTAAAATTTTAAGTAAATATAATTGGACTCTTGAGGATTTAAGTGATGAAATTTTGTTATGTGAAATGAAGCAAAAGATTTTATTATATCAGCAACAATTATTACTTAATTCTCAAACAAAAGAAGATGTAAAAAAGAACATGAATATATTATTGGATAAATACAGAGAATTTTTTAAAAATCGTCTTGGAATAGGAGAAATAGTTGTACTATATAAGGATAAAATGGTGTATTCAACAATGAAAGATATTCCAAGAGAATTTAAAAATTGGCCAAAGATTCATACAAAAAACATAGCCTTATATCTTAAAACAAATACGTTAAGCAAAAATACAGAAGAAATATTAAAGTCTCAAATATATTTAGTTGAATTAAAATTGAATGAAATAGAGCAAAAGGATGCTTTACAAGAAACTACAGAGGAGTTAAAAAGATTGAGTGAACTTCGTACCTATTTTCTACGTTCAATATCACATGAATTGAAAACTCCAATAACTGTAATAAGTGGAAATGTGCAGTTGATAAAATCAGGGATATATGGGAATATAAGCAACTTAAAAGAACCGCTTGAGAGTATGGAAAAAGCTTTAAAACGTATGGAGGAATTAGTAAATAATCTTTTAGGTCTTTTGCGAATAGAAGCATGGAAACTTGAAGTGAAAATAGAGACACTAAAACAATCATTGTTTGAGCCATTGATTTCAGAATATAGAGACCTTGCAACACAAAAAGGGCTAAATTTTAATTTTGAATTTAGTGGAGAAGAAGTTTTTTCTGGAGACTACAAAGTTGACTCAATGATACTATCAAATTTGTTAAGTAACGCAATTAAATATACGGAAAAGGGAAGTGTAAAAGGTGAGATGAAAGTTGAAAAAGAAAAAATTATAATTGAAGTTGAAGATACGGGAAAAGGGATAAAAGAAGAAAAGCTTCAAAAAATATTTGAACCATTTGTTGGTGAAAAAGATTACGCAAGTACAGGATTAGGGTTATCAATTGTAAAAACATTTGTAGAGCTATTAGATGGGAAAATACGAGTTGATAGTAAAGTCAGTAAAGGAACAAAGTTTCATGTAGAGATACCAAGGTTTGTAACACCAAAGAATGTGAGGGAAAAAGAACACATCAAACTTCTTTTAATAGAACCAGATGAAGAATTAAGGAAGTTAGTAAGGAAATTTTTTAAACCGCAAGAAATAGTAGAAGCAAGTAATGGATATGACGGATATATAAAAGCATTAGAACATACACCTGATGTAATCTTAACGAAAATGAATTTGAGTGATGTTTCTGGAGAAGTTTTAGTAAAGCTTCTTGAGGAGGAGTCGCGGCTTTTACACACAAGATTCATATTTTACACAGAGGAATATTTTGCAAAAGAAAAAAAGCAGATAATAGAGAAAGGTACAAACTTTTTAGAGCAGGTAGAAATGATAAGGGAATTGTTAAATCAAAAAGTTATGGTTATTTATACAAAAAGATCTAAAGAGTATTTAAAACAAATAGAAAGTCTTGGTAAATATACATTCAAAGTTTTGAATGAAATAACAAAAGATGTCATCCGTGAGTATAAGATAATTGTATTATTTGCTACAAAAAAAGAATTAGAATCATCGTCTAGTATTGTAAAAGAGCTAGTTAAAATATTCCCAGAAATCAAGCTATTAGTTATAGCACTGGGAGGTGAAAACTAATGATTAGAATTCTAGTAGTAGAAGATGAAAGAGAAATTAGAAAGATGCTTGAAATGTTTTTAAAGCATAAAGGATTTGATGTTATTACAGTTGAAAATGGAAAGAGAGCGGTTGAGATAATGGAAAAGGAGAAAGATAGTATAAATGTGGTAATAACGGATATATTAATGCCAGAGATGGATGGTATAACAGCAGTAAAAGAGATAAGGAAAAGCCACTTTTTAGGACCAATAATTATGTTAACAGCATATTCGGATAAAGAAATGTTAGATAAAGCAGCAGAAATAGGGGTGGATGATTTTATTTCAAAACCAGTTAATTTTGAATTATTAACTTCACGAATTAATATGTTAATGTCAAAATACGATTTTTACACTACAAAGAATATTATTGCCAAAAAGGTTAAAGAGGAAGCTTGTATAAGTAAAGAAATAATAAAGCAACTTCATGATAAAAACGAACAGTTAGTTATGGAAATGATAAAGATATTAAATGTAGTTTCGGAGTATAGGGATGATGAGACCCATGAGCATACGTTGAGAGTTGGATGGGTAAGTTCAAAGATAGCAGAAGAAATAGGTTTGGAAAAAGCTAAAGTAGCAGATATATATTTTGGAGCACAGCTTCACGATATAGGAAAGATAGGAATACCAGATAGGATACTATTGAAGCCAGGAAAGTTAGACGAAGAAGAATATGAAATAATGAAAGGCCATACAATAATAGGGTATAACATATTGAGAGAATCATCAACTTCATTACTAAAAACAGCAGCAGTAATAGCAAAGTATCATCATGAACGATGGAACGGGAAAGGATATCCAGAAGGTTTAAAAGGCGAAGAAATACCGATAGAAGCGAGAATAGTAGCGATAGCAGATAGTCTTGACGCAATAGTGAGTAAAAGGCCATATAAGAGGGCAAGACCCTTAACTGAAGCATTTGAAGAGATGAAAGAGCTGTCTGGCATATTGTACGATCCAAAACTTGTTAATGCTTTGTTTAAAGTAAAAGATAATATTTGTAAATTTTATCAAAGTAAAATGCAGGAGCTTAAACATGTATATTAAAGAATTAAAAAGTAAAATGATATATGTGGTATAATATTATATACAAAACTAATATATATTGTAAATTTAAATATACTTACAACACTTAGGAATTATTAGTATAGCGGAAAATTAATATAATTTTAAATCAGACATAATTATTAAACAAAAAGTATCTGCTTTTTTGAAAGATCAGATAAGAAAAAATTAAAATTATCTAGTTTTTCATAACGGATAACTTAGAATTTAAAAACTAAAAAAGTTTTTCTTTTTTATACCAATTGCTACCTTTTTAATTAATTTAATGAACCCTTAGATAATATAATACCTTTCTTTTGTTAATAGTTTACGGAGAAAAATGAATCAAACTATAAATTTATTGAATCATGTGTCAGAGTTGTAATAGATGTGATAGAAAACATCTAAGGGGTATGTTAAGTTTTATAATCTATGTGAAACTAGCGAATAATAGACCCTGGTCAAAGCAAAAAATAGGTTAAATTAGAATAAAAAAGAGCTACACCTCCTCGTATAATAAGTTTAGTAAAAAGTATAAATTGGTCATTGAAAAGCAAATAGTGTTGTGTAATTAATATTTATATATTTTGTTTATTATCAAACACCTCTGGTAAAATATTTTTAGTTTTTTCCTCCTTGAGAGTTAGCTCTCTTAAATAAGATTGGCTAGCTTTTCTTTCATTTTTTTCAACAAACTGCCATTGCCAGTACCCTCTATCTGCTAAGAGTATCGAACGTCCTATATCTTTTAGCATAACTTCTGCATGGTCTAGCTCTTTGTTATTTCATTTCTCAAAATTTAATAAAACTTTACACTTTTGTCTTTGCTTCGTATAAAAGGTGAAGCCTCTTTTTTTGCTTCTATTTTCACTGCTATCAATCTTTTAATGTTCCAAAAAGTCTTTTTAGTTTCTTACTTACTTTCCTTTTTTGACAATTTTTCCAATCTATAAGTGTATTAATAGTCTGTTATTTGCCTAGAAGGTAGAATTATTTATTTTTATTCTTGATTGAATATTAGTTAAATACATAAGGGTTAGAATTGTAGCAAAGATATGATCAGGATGCTTTCTTAGATACATTTTTTAAGATTTGTACCAGTATTAGATATTTTATTGAGTAATTTTTGTGGTCAAATAATATTAAAGTGAATATTGTCGGACTACATCTCCTTGAATGTGGTTGTTTTTAGTACAAAGATAACCACATTCAAGGGGGAAATGGAATGGTATATAGAAAGGTTGAAACAGAGGATGAAGATGAGAAGGATGAAAAGACGCTAAAGGCACAGATTACATAGATGACACTATGGCAGCAGCTAACAGTGTTAAGAGTCATACTCTCTGTTTGTCCTAAAATAATTAGGTTAATTAGCAAATAAATTTTATATTAATTGGGGTGTAAAGCTAGTGAATATGAGTAATAGTGATATGTGAATTAGAAAGATATGTTTTCTAAAGCTTAGAAAGCTATTTTAAAATACTTGCTATGATATTTTCTAAAGTTTTATTCGGGGAGGCGAATATATGAAAACCATGCTTGGGAAGATGTTAGTATTTATTTTAACACCAGTAATTGCATTATCGCTGGTTATTACGTTTGTAACTTATTTTCAAATTAGAGCAAATGCTGTAGATTCTGCTACTCAATCAACTAAAAGTTTGATTGAGAGTAAAGCTGCTTTAATTAGTGAAAGAATTGATGCTGTTGTCAAAGAAGTTAGGGCTGTTTCTGATTTAACTTTTGTCATTGATGCATTAAAATCTGGTGATTGGAAAGAACTTGTTGAAAACGAGTTAAAAAGTAAAGTTGCTAAAAACTCGTATTACGAATCTTTATTTATTGCCTATCCTGACGGAAAGGCCATAACAACTTTAGGTATTACTGCAAATATTTCTGATAGAGACTATTTTAAAAAAATTATGAGGCAAGGTGCCGATGTTGTAATTAGTGATGGAATAATATCAAAAGTAACAGGTCAAAATGTATTTGTTATAGCAGTGGCTGTAAAAGGTAAAAATAATAGAACAATTGGTGTATTAGGTGCTAGTGTGAAATCTGATTCATTTGATGATTTACTTGATGATCTTAAGATAACTCAATCAGCTTTTGCCTGGATAACTGATTCATCCGGTTTGATTATTGGTGATACAACAGGAAAATATTTAATGAAATTAAATATAAAAGAGGCATCAAAAGCAGGTATTCCTGACCTTGAACAAGCTTCAGAAAAAATTCTATCTGGAGAAAATGGATATTTTAAATCAAAAGAAGATAATGGTTTAACAAATTATGTATATTATGCACCAATAAAAGCAACAAATGGATGGGCAATGGCAGTAGCAGTTCCTGAAAATGAATTATTAGCAAGCACAAATAAGCTAATAAAAGTAGTAATAATGATGTTTGCAATCTTAGGTGTAATAATATCAATAATAATATCTTTTGTATCATTGAGTTTTTCAAAACCAATAAATAAGTTATCAGAAACAGTAATAAGGTTTGGAAGAGGTGATTTAACTGTTCAATTTGAGGCAAAAGGGAATGATGAAATAGCCAATATATCAAAAGAATTAGATGGTATGGCAAATTTAATTAAAGAGGCAATGACAATAATAAACAAGGCATCAATAGAAGTAAATGAGTCAGCATCAGAGCTTTCGGCAACAGCAGAAGAATTAGGAGCATCGTCAGAAAAAATGTTATCTCAAATGGAAGAGGTAGATAAAGCAGCACAAAGTATGTCAGCGTCAATAGAAGAAGTAACAAGTGGGGTTGAGGAAGTAGCAGCAAGCGCTCAAACAGTGTCAAAGGCAGCTGAACAACTTAGTGAAAGATCAGAACAAGTAGCTGGAGCAGTAAAAGAGGGGGATAAAGCAATAGAGAAGATTGCAGAAATGATAAAAGAGGCGAAAGAAATGGGGGAAGAAACTGTAAGTGTTGTAGATGGCTTAAGCAATCAAGTAAAGAATATAGGAGTAATATTGGAAGCAATAAATTCAATAGCAGAGCAGACAAATCTTCTTGCATTAAACGCAGCAATAGAAGCAGCAAGAGCCGGGGAAGCGGGAAAAGGATTTGCTGTGGTTGCTGATGAAATTAGAAAACTTGCTGAAGAAAGTAAAAATGCAACAAATCAAATAGGTCAAATATTAGAACAAATAAGTCAAGGGGCAATAAAGGCTGATGAGGCGACAAAGAAAGTTGTAGAGTTAGTTGAAAATATTAGTGATCAGTCCGATACAATAGTAAAGCAATTTGAAAAGATAACAGATGAAGTAACGAATATGTCAACAGAGATAGAGAGTTTAGCGGCAAGTGCACAAGAGCAGGGAGCGGCAGCACAGGAAATAAGCAGTGCAATGGATATGTCTTCAAAATCTATGATGGCGTTATCACAGCAAATAGAAGAGATATTAAATGTTGTAAATCAACAGACAAGAGCAACTCAAAATGTAAGTGCTTTAGCTCAGGAGTTAAGTTCAATGTCTTCAGAATTAAATGATTTGATTCAAAAGTTTAAAGTATAATATTTAATTAACGATAACATTAGCCAGCGAATATTTCGCTGGCTTTTGGGCTATACTAAATTTTATTTAAAAATATCCACTTTGTTTTTGCTGTTCAAATATCCTACAACTATTTCATTTAATTTTGGATATCTTCCGATTTCTTCGTCTGTCTTTATAAGGATTTTATCTCCTACAAGTCCTACAACTTCTCCAGAAGTTATTTTTTCTTCTGAGTCAATTATTTTGTGTTGTTCTTTAGCATTATCGATGTAGTCTTTATATATAACTTCTCCAGATTTTATAATTGCAATTTTATCTGCATATTCTTCTATTTCAAAAATTTCATGTGATGAAATAATTACATATTTTCCAAGATCCGCGTAGTTTCGGATTATTTTCATTATTTCAAGCCTTATAGTAGGGTCAAGGTGTTGAGTTGGCTCATCTAAAAGTAATATATTTGCATTAGTTGATACAGAAAGACCAGTAAGAAATAGTGTTTTCATTCCTTGTGAATATTTTTCGACTTTTTGATTTAAATCAAGATTGTACTTTGTAATAAACTTTTGAAATATATTTTCGTTCCATTCTGGGTAAAGTGATGACCAAATTTTTTGATAATCTTTTCCTGTTAAATTTTGAAAGAAGACTCTATCTTCTGGAACATATGATATTTTATATTTTTCTTCTTCAATAAATTCTTGATCATCCAAGATTATTTTCCCACCATCTTTTTTTATGACAAATGAAATGCAATTTAGTGTTGTTGTTTTTCCAACACCATTTGGACCTATTAATGCAAGTATCTCTCCTCTTTCTACTTCTAAAGAAACATTATTTAGAACAAATTTATTTTTGAAAGATTTTTTTAGATTTTCAATTTTTAACATAACTTTCACCACCTACATATAATTTAAATGCAATAAATAACAATGCCAAAGAGAATAACAAAGAGCCTATTAAACTTTCTTGCCTTATTGGACTAATTAAAATGTAAGGGTTGAAATTAATACCTAAATGTGGTGATCCTAGATTGGAAAGTATTGCATCGAAAATAATAAAAAGTATCGTAATTGCAAAATTATCTCCATTTAGGGATGAAGCTATTATACCTATAGAATAAATTGCAGTAGAAAATATTAGTGGCCCTAATATATATTTCAATGAGTATCTGGAAATCAATAGTAAATTAAAAAATGAAGTTGAAGAAATTAAAAGAACTAGGAGAAGGTACAAGATAAAGAAAACGTCTTTTTTTGTAAATGGAAGGTAATAAAAAGATTTATCTTTTTTATTCTTTATTTTTGATGCAAGTAACAAATTGGATATAAAAAATATTGAAAAAAGATTTAAATGTGGTATAAACAGGAGAAAAAACCAGAAAAACCATCCGCCACTTTTTTCTTTTAGAGTAATTTCAAAGAGATTTTCAATCTTTTTCATCTTTCCACACCTCCTCGAGGATTATAAACAAAGTATTAAGGTCTATCTTTGTACTTTTAAGTTTTTTTATGGCTTCTTTTACCTCCACCATTATATTTGGGGCAATTTGAAGCTCTTTACTTACAAAATATCCAATTCCTTGTTCAGAAGTTATGTACCCTTCAAGTTTAAGTTTTTCAAGTGCTTTTAAAACTGTATTTATATTTACCTGAAAAATTTCTTTTAGCTTCCTAACAGGCAATAGTTGCTCTCCAGGATGTATTTTCCCAAGAAGTATTTCCGCTTTAATCATATTAACGATTTGAATGTAAGATGGTATTCCACTGTGTTTATCAACAGGTCTTAGCATAAGGATCACTCCATACTATTTCTCTAAGATAATTTTTGGACCATCAACGTTTATAGTCGCACTTTCATAGTTTTTCACTTTTACAGTGCCGCTTGTACCATCAATATTTAGAATTTTTGGATTATCTGAAAGAAAATTTATAGTTGCATTTATAGCAGTGCCATCTATTATTGTTTCTTTATTTAATTTGCCAATATTTAAATTTATATTTATACTTGTACCATCAATTTTTATTTGTTGAAAATCAAATGTTCCAGAAAAATTAAGTGCTGTTCCATCGATATAAGCGTAATGTCCTCTGAAAAAATCGGATAAATTAATAGCAGTACCAGATACATGCAGATACTCACTTTCAATTGAACAGTTTTTCATGTTAATAGCAGTACCATTCAAAATTAGATTATCAAGTTTTGCTTTTCCATTTATTTCAATTTTTGTTGCAGAAATTTTTAAGTTTTTAACTCCCTTGGTTCCTATTTTGATTACAAAATAATAATTTTTTGAGAAATGTCCATAATTGTTAATTTCGATTTTTTTATTGTCTGTTGTTAAGTTAAGCTTTGATGGAAACTCTATAGAATCTCCATCTACAAACTCAATAATTACTCCATTTTGATTTTTAATGTCTATTGTTATGTCATTGTAGATTGGAAATTGTTTCTTATCAGGTTGTATAATATATTTTTCATTTGAACTTACTTCAAAATTTCCAAAAAAGTTGTAGAATTCAAAAAAATTATCTGAAAATCTTTTTATCGATATAAAAGGTATAGAAAATATGAAGACTAATATGAAGAATACAATCTTTCCTTTTTTTAAGATGGTAGAAAAAATAAATAATCCAACTATGAACAAAATTATCTTAATGCTCCAAAGTGGTATTAAAAATGATAGTAGACCAATAACTAAGACTAGAATTAGTTTGGAAAAAGTAGGATAGTTATGAAAAAACTTCATACATTTAACCCCCTTTTTGTTATAAATATATAGTGTTCTATAAAAGTATAACACATAAAGCAAAAAAATCAAATAATTTATTAAAACTTTGATTTAAAATTTTAAAACCCTAATTTTGTAAGATTATCTGGATTTATTTTCTTTTTAATATCTTCTACTGAAATAGAAAATTTTTCTGATAATAATTTTATTGCTTTATCAACATCATAATTTGATTCTTTAACTGCTTGTGCAACTTCATTATATCCAAATATATTTATAAGTGGTGTAAGGTTTGATATAGATTTTTCAAGGTTTTCTCTGCATCTTTCTTCATTTGCTTTAATGTTTTCAATGTATTTTGAAAGAGAATGACATGCATTTTTTAACAAATTAATTGATTTTAGTGCATAGTGAACAATTAAAGGTGAAAATTGGTTGAGTTCAAGATTTCCCAATGCACTTGCATGGTTTATTAAACTATCATGAGAAAAAACAACCAATGAAATTTGCATAACGTATTCAGGTACTACTGGATTATTTTTTCCAGGCATTATAGAACTTCCAATTTGAACTTTTGGAAGAATTAATTCACCTACTGAAGTATTTGGGCCACTACCAAGTAACCTAATATCGTTAGAAATTTTATATAGGTTTACTGAAAGAGCCTTTAAAAGACCGTGAATTTCAGAAAAAACATCCATATTTTGAGTTGCATCGATTAGGTTATCAGCTTTTGCAATTTTTACATTACATGTTTCTCTGAGTACATTAACTATTTTTAATACGTAATTTTTTGGAGCACCTATTCCAGTACCTATTGCAGTTCCTCCAATATTTACGTTTCTTATTCTTTCTTCCACTTTATTTAATCTCCACCTATCTCTTGCAAGTGCATCTGCCCATGCACCAAATTCCTGACCAAGCATTATTGGGGGTCCATCCATTAATTGTGTTCTTCCAACTTTTCTAATTCTGTAGAATTCTTTTTCTTTGGTTTGAATTATTTCTTGAAGATTAATTATTTGATCTATTAATTCCCTAAGCCTTACAATTATGGCAATTTTACCCGCTGTTACAAATGTATCATTGGTTGATTGATGAAGGTTTACATGTTCAATTGGTTTTACATAGCCAATTTCTTTATTTAAAAGTTGTGAAGCTCTGTTTGCAATTACTTCATTGATATTCATGTTAACCGATGTACCAGCGCCACCTGAAAGAGGATCAACAATAATGTGATCTTTTAAAGTTTTCCATTCATCACATGCAGAAATTATTGCATCTGCAATATTTGAATCTATGTATCCTAATTCTTTATTTAATGTTGCAGCTGCCTTTTTTATCATAAAATAAGCCCAGATAAATCTTTCGTCAAATTTTTCGCCTGTTTCGGGAAAAAGCTTACATGCTCTGTAGGAGCTTATACCGTATAATTTGTCATCTTCAATTTCGACTTTGCCAAGATAGTCTTTTTCTTCTCTCATATTTCCACATCCTTAAATGGACTTAAAGCCCTTTCTAAAACACCGTGAAGGTATGAAATTGCAACACCATAATTTGTCATGGGAATACCTAACCTTTTAAACATCCTAACTCTTCTCATCATTGAATTCCTGTTCATTACACATCCTCCGCAGTGTATAACAAGCTTTGCATCTTCTATTTCATTTAATTCAGGCATATCAACACCAGCCCACACTTTAAATTCAAGTGCTGCACCGGTATGATTTGTAAGCCATCTTGGGATCTTGACTCTTCCAATATCTTCTGTAAGTGGTCTATGGGTACAACCTTCCATAATTATTACTTTATCACCATCTTTTAAGTTTTCAATATGCTTTACACTTTTTACAAAATAATTTAGATCACCTCTGTATCTTGATTCAAGTATAGAAAACGTTGTAAATTTTATTTCATCAGGTACATCAGATACTACTTTCATTACGCTTTGAGAATCAGTTACCACAATCTTTGGCTTCATTCCTATGTTTTCAAGTGCATATCTTAATTCCCTTTCTTTTACAACCAGAACTAAAGCTTCCTTATCCAATCCTTCTCTTATTGCGTGCACTTGTGGCATAATTAACCTTCCCTTTGGAGCCCCAAGATCTATTGGGACTACCAAAACTACAAGATCTCCTCCATCTATTAAATCAGAAAGATATGGAATTTCATCGTCTTTAGGAATTACAGAATCTATTACCTTTCCAATATTTTCAAAACCAATCTTTTTTAAAGCGGAAACTTTAACTATTGGTACATTAAATTTTTTATACGCTTCTTCAACTTCATCGCTGTTTATTGTGTCGATTTTATTAATAACAATAATATATGGAATTTCTAATTGTTTGAAAATTTCTACTATTTGGTTTTCATATTCTTTTGGTTGGCTGTCAACTATTAGTATTCCACAATCTGCTCTATATAAAGTTTTTTTTGCTTTTTCAATTCTTTT
Source organism: Thermosipho japonicus (assembly GCF_014201655.1). Classification (NCBI taxonomy): domain Bacteria; kingdom Thermotogati; phylum Thermotogota; class Thermotogae; order Thermotogales; family Fervidobacteriaceae; genus Thermosipho; species Thermosipho japonicus. The sequence goes on along the minus strand of NZ_JACHEX010000001.1, from coordinate 345,313 downwards.
TTTACCAAGTTCTCCAATATCGTCAAGTCCAGGAGTATCTATTAAAGTAACAGGGCCAATCGGAGAAAGTTCCATACTTTTAAATACAGGATCAGTAGTTGTCCCTGCTACGTTGCTAACTATTGAAACATCTTGTCCAATAAGTGCGTTCATGAAGGATGATTTTCCAACATTTCTTCTTCCTGTAATTGCTATGTATTTTCTAAATCCCCCGCTTGCAATCATTTGTTCACCCCTTTTTGGCTTAACAATAATTATCATAAATAATTATATCAGAAAATGCGAAAATAATGAATAGGAAAAACAAATTAAATTAGAATAGTATAACTTATATAGATATGTATGATAGACATAAAAGGAAAGAAAATGCGTTATCGTATTAATCAAATGTTAAAAATGAAACTGCATTTGGTGATGGAATAATATGTTTTAGGAGAAAATGATAAGGCAACATCCATTTTTTGTGTAGATCTTATGGAGTTATAATAGTGCAGAATAAGCAATTATGGTATAATAATTAACAAGAATAAAATATTTTGGAGGGCTAATATGGAAAGAGAAGAACTTATAAAAAGGATAATAGAGGAAAAAGGAGAACAAGCAATAGACGATTTAATAAAGCTTTTGGAGGATGAAGATTCTCAGGTTAAAGAAATTGCGTCAGAAACTTTATTTAAATTAGGAGAAGCTTCAAAAGATCCTTTATATATGGAATTTAAAAAGAGGCTCTATGAGGGTAATAGAAATGATATAACACTTCTTTACATTATAGATTTACTTGCTGATCTTGGAGATGAAAGGATAAAAAAGGAGCTCTATAATGCATTATCACTTTTTGATTTTGAAGAGGCAGAATTAATAATTTATGAAGCGCTTTCAAAACTTGGAGATGGTGAAAAAGTTTATAAAATATTGAGATATTTTCTCCTGGAGGATGCTGATAGAAAAAAATATGGCGCGCAGGCTGCAATGGCACTTTCTTATGTAGAAATGCCTGAAGTTGTTAAAGATTTGGTTCAAGCAATAGATAGCGGTGATTTTTCTGGTGAAGATCTAGAGATAATAAAAAAGGCCCTTTCAAATCTGGTGACAAAAAACTCTATGTACTATGAAATACTTAAAAAGTTAGTCGGAGATAAAGATGAAGATTACTTGGGAGGATAAAAATGGATTTTAATGAATTTAAAAAATCGCATCAAAAAAAAGTGGAAGAATACATTGAAAAAGTTATTTTGGAAAATAAAGTTAATCCACCAAAGCAAATAGAGTCGTTAATTAAGACGCTGATAGAGTATTGTTTAAGACCAGGCAAAAGAATACGCCCTCTTTTATTTTTATTAGGTGCAACTTCATATGCAAAAAAAGAATTAGATTATGAAAAATTGTATAGGATAGCTGCGGTAATAGAAATTATGCATTGTTTTCTTTTAATTCACGATGATATAATGGATCGGTCTACTTTAAGACGAGGACTTCCATCGTTGCATGTAGTATTTTATGAAGAATTTAAAGAAAAAAATAACAATGAAAAAATTGGTGAAGACTTGGCTTTGGTATTTGGTGACATACTATTTTTTATTGCTATCAGGCAGCTAAGTAAATTGAATTTATCATCAAAATTTTTAGAAGAATTTTCAAATTGCTATATAAACACAGGTTATGGTCAAACACTTGATGTTTTATACTCTCTAGGAAAATGTAAACCAGACGCAGATAAAATTTCTCTTGAGATTGCTAGATTGAAAACTGCATATTATACATTTTTTTATCCTTTTTATCTAGGAGCTTTACTTTCAAATGAGAGTATTGATAAGAAAAAGATTGAAGATGCAATTATTCCAGCAGGAATAGCCTTTCAAATTAGAGATGATATTATAAGTACATTTGATGAAAAATCTGGAAAATCTAATGTTACGGATATTTTGGAAGGTAAATTAACTGCATTAATTGATTTTGGTGAATATGATGAAGAATTCTTTGGAGTTTATTCAAAGCAAGAAAAATCTTCGGAAGAAATACAATATATTTTAGAACAAATTTTAAAAAGTGGGGCAATTGAAAAAGCTAAGAACGCTATGAATTCCTTGTTTGAAGAGTCGATTTCAAAAATAAGAAAGTTAGATTTGAATGATGCTTCTAAAGATATTGTAATAGATCTAATATCTAGATTAAGGAGTGATTAGGTTTGCCCAATTTTAATACACATGTAAATTTTGGAATTTATTTTTATCCCTTTGTCTTGTTTATTTACAAGATAGCTTCTCAATTTTTGCATTTTTCTATGCCAGAAGATAAAATTATTGCTATAGGTTTTTTGATATTTGTTCTTTCTTCAGATATGCCAGATATTGATCACAATCATTCTCTTTTACACAGATTTGTTAAACTACTTACTATTTCAGCGGCAATTTATTTTGAATTTACTGGAAAAGTTATAATTTCTTATTTTGATTTAAATGTTGAGAATGTATTTTTGAGATTTTTGTTTTCTTTTCTTTTTGGAATATTAATAGGAATTTTGTATGAGCTAATTATACCTCGTCATAGAGGTCCTCTGCATACAATATGGGCTGCTCTAATATATGGTGGGATTATTGGATATGGAACATACTATATAACTTCTAGTTTAAATAATGCATTATTTCTTGGTATAATTTCAGTGTTTGGATATGTACTGCATTTAATACTTGATCGTTATTTTGTCGAAAAAAACGGAAAATTAGGAATAAGGTGATAGACTATGTTTATAATTGGAATTGGCGGAGGAACAGGTTCAGGAAAGACAACTGTAGCACAAAAAATAAATGAGATTATAGGAGAATCAAATAGTGTTATTCTACCAATGGATAATTATTATAAGGACATGAGTCATGTGCCTTTTGAAGAAAGGAAAAAGTACAATTATGACCACCCGGATATGATTGAATTTTCTTTGCTTGTAGATCATTTAAAAGAACTTTTGGATGGAAAAAGCATAAAATTGCCCGAGTACGATTTTGCAAAGTATACTAGGACCGGGAATTTTACATTGTTAGATCCAAAACCGGTGATAATAATTGAAGGTATATTTGCACTATACTATGAAGAATTAAGAAGGTTTTATGACCTTTCTATTTTTGTTGATGCAGAAAGTGATGTGAGGTTTATAAGAAGACTTGAAAGAGATATAAAGGAAAGAGGAAGAACTATAGATAGTGTAATAAATCAATATTTAAACATGGTAAAACCAATGCATGATGCATATGTTGAACCAAGTAAAAAGTATGCAGATTTAATAATTCCACGTGGTGGCTTTAATGAAAAGGCAATTAATGTTGTTGTTGAGTTTATATTTAAGAAAATGTCTCAAAATTGAACTTAGAAAAGAGGTGTAATTTATGTATTATAAAGTATCAAGGGATCCAATTCATGCGGAAATTTTTATGTATCCACTTGAAATAATAGCATCAGATACGAAAGCAATGCAAAGGTTGAGATATTTATCGCAACTTGTAGGCTCAGAATATGTTTATCCCTGTGCTACTCATACACGATTTGCACATTCTCTTGGAGTAATGCATATTTCTGGAATGTATGCTAGCCATTTGTTTGGAGATGATCCATCAAAAGTTAGGATTTTAAGACTTGCAGGACTCTTACATGACATTGGGCATGGCCCTTTCAGTCACCAATTTGACGAGGTAGTTTACAAAAATATGGGCCTAGAAGACGGTCATGATGAGTACCGTGAAAAAATTTTGCTTGAGTATATGCCTAAGGCAATGTATAAGGTCTTTGAAAGAGCACCTGAAAAATTAAAGAACGCTGTTTTAGAAGATCTCAATGTGGTATTAGGAGAAGTTGGTGATTTAAAAGATGCCTTTAAAAAAGTCATGGAAAAGGTCGTAGAAACCTATAAAGGTGAAAATGAAGGTACAATAGAATTTGCTGTGATACAAGGCCCTCTTGGTGCTGATAGAATGGATTTTGTTTTAAGAGATTCATATTTTGCAGGAACAAGAGGATTCGGAACAGGTTCTTTAGATAGGCTTGTAAGAAATTCTATGGTTGTTGAAAAAGATGGTAAAAAATTTTTGGCTTATAATATCAAGGTAATTGATGAGATTTATACGACATTGTTTGGTAGGTTCATGATGTACAAGAATGTTTATTTCCATAAGACGTCACGTGCAGCGGATTTAATGATTCAAGATTTGTTGGAACTTTGTTATAGACCTTTAAAATTAAAAGAGAGAGTGGAAAATCTTGAGACATTTATGGAATTAACAGATCAAAGGATAATTAATGAAGTTGAAATATACTTTAATCAGATAGTGGAAGAGTATAATATAAGTTCTTTTGAAGAGACAAAAGAAAAGATTTTAAATTTTGAGATAGATTTGCAACCAGTAGAGTTAGATATAGTTATGGCTTATGAAATTGTAGAAAGGTTGAAGAATAGAGATTTTTGGAAGACAATCCTTGAAACTCCATTTTCAGTTGAAGGTATAGATCCATCAGCGGCAAGTCAAGGATTTGCAATGGATATTTTACAAAAGATAAGGCTAAGGCTAGAAAAGGCTGTTGAAATATCTGATGAATCAGATAGAGAAGAGTTGTTAAAAATACTTTCAAATTTTGATGAAATATTTAAGGTTGATACACCGTATAAATTATCTCTTGTTCATCCTGATGAATTTTTAAAGAGTAATATTTATATTTATGACTCCTGGAAAGAGCATGTTCTTTCTTTTGACGAATATGTAAGGGAATATCCTGCTTATAAACTAATGACGAGTAATTTGATTCAAATTGTAAGGTTTTATGTAACAAAAGATGTAAGAAATTTGCTTGAGAAATATAATATTATTCCAAAAGTGGACACATCTCTTACTACGAGGTGGTAATGTGCTCTTACTTTTTGATGTTGGAAATACACATACAACAATTGCTTTAACAAAAGATGGGAAGTCATTTGACATTAAAAGAGTTTCTACACACTCAATTCAAACAGAAGATGAATTGTATGTCTTTTTGAAGATGTTTTATAAAAATGATTTTAAAGATATAGTAGTTTCTTCAGTAGTACCAAATATAAACTATATATTTGAGTTTTTTGCGGAAAAGTATTTAAATAAGAAGGCTATATTTGTTAGTGCTAAAGAATATAATGAAATTGCTTGGAATGTAAATACTCCTGAAGAGATAGGAGCAGATAGAGTTGTTGACGTAATTGCTGCTAGTAGAGATTATGGAAAAGATGCAATAGTTGTTGATTTTGGGACGGCAATTACAATTGAAGTATTAAAAGACAATAGATATGAGGGTGGAGTAATAATTCCAGGATTTAATATGATGGTTAATGCGCTTTTTAAAGGAACCGCTAAATTACCAAAGGTTGAATTAAAACCTTCAAATACTTTTGTTGGAAAAGATACTGAATCAAATATTAGAATCGGTGTTATAAATACAATTCTTGGAGGTATAGATTATACAATTGAAAGAATAAAAAGTGATTATGATTTGAAAAGTGCTCCTATAATATACACAGGAGGTCAATCAAAGCTTATAAGGGAATATTTGAAAAAAGATATAGTTTACGACTTAGAACTCGGACTTAGGGGGATTTATTACTTTTATGAAAATACTGCTTGTTAACCCATGGATAGAAGATTTTGCAGCATATGATTTCTGGTTAAAGCCAATTGGGCTTTTATATGTTGCTTCATATTTGAAAAAGTTAGGAATTGAAATACATTTTATAGATTTAATGAATAGGCATGATAAATTTTTACAAAAATATACAAAAGTTCCCAAAGATAAGTTTTATGGTACAGGGAAGTTTCCATTTGTAGAGATAAAAAAACCTGATGTTTTGGCATTTGTTCCAAGAAAATACAAACGTTATGGTGCACCAGAACAGTACTTTTATGATAAACTTAAAGAAGTTGGGAATGTTGATGCTATTTTTGTAACTTCAACATTAACTTACTGGTATCCAGGGTATTGGGATACGATTAATTTTTTAAGAGGTTACTATGGTAATAAAGTTCCAATATTTTTTGGAGGATTTTACGTAAGAAATTTACCACAACATGCAAAGAAAACTAATGCAATAATTTTTCCATTTAGTGATTTAAATAGAATTCCAAAGATGTTGGAAGATTTGACAAGTAAAAGTGTTAAGAGAATAAATATAGATTGGTTTATGGAACTTTCTCCTTTGTACGATTTATATGAAAATATTGGTTATCTAGTATTTTTAACTACTTTGGGGTGTCCATTTAAATGCTCGTATTGTATTGCTCATAAATTATGGAACGGAATAAAGTTTAGAGATCCAGAAAGGGTTGTTAGTGATATTGAAAGGTATGTCGAAAAATTTAAAGTAAAAGATGTAGTATTTTTTGATGATGCATTTTTGGTAAATTCAAATAAACATGCAAAGGTTATTTTAAAAAAAGTTTTAGAGAAAAATTTTAGTAGAGATATTAGATTTCATCTTCCAAATGGCATACATGCAAGACTTATAGATGAAGAACTTGCTTTTTTAATGAAAGAACTTAATTTTAAAACGATAAAATTAGGATATGAAACATCAGGTGAATTACAATTAAAGACTGGTGGAAAGGTAGTTGATAGGGATTTAGTTAACGCAGCAAGAATTTTAAGAAATGCAGGTTTTACTGAAGAAGAGATTTCTGCTTACATTATGGTAAATATACCAGGGCAAGGCGTTGAAGATGTTATAAATGCAATGAAAATATGTAAAAGTGAAGGTATAAGTTTTTCAATTAATGAATTTACACCAATTGTGGGAACTGAAGATTGGCTAAAACTTGTAAATGAAGGAAAATTAAGTGGAAGAGAAGATCCAGTATTATTAAATAATACAGTGTTACCTTTCTGGTGGAAGTATGGTATGGATGAGCAAACAGTACAAAATTTAAAAATGCTTGCTCGTAAGATTAAAGAAGGTGATTGTTACGATTGAAAAAGTAATTATTAATCTTCTTACCGGATTTTTTGCAGTTATTCTGGTTGTTTATCCTAGAGAATTGTTAAAAGCACATCTTGTTGTGCTAGCAGGAGATGCTACTCCAAAGAAGTTAAAAAGGACTTCGCTAAATCCATTTGTACATCTTGACCCGATAGGAACTATAGCTTTTATTTTATTTGATTTTGGATGGTCAAGGCCAATACCGGTTGTTCCTATGAAAAATAAGACGATAAGAAAAGTTTTAATTTTTTCATCGTTGATTGGTTCGATTTTAGGTGTTGGATTATTTATTCTGTATGGTATAATAGCAAAAGAAGTTGATAATAAATTTGCGTACATTACTTTTTACAAAGCATGTAAATGGAGTTTAACTTATGCGATCTTTTCTTTGTTTCCTATCCCTCCATTGGATGGATCAAAACTTTTAGGTGCTTTTTTACCGGATGAATACTGGGATTGGTATATAAAATATGAGGTTTATGGTATATTATTTTTATTGGGTATGTTATTGATATGGATACTTCCTATGATTATGGAACCTTTCGTTAAATTTATAAATCATCTTACAGATATTTTGATTATAGGAAAAGGGGGATGAGGTGATGGAAGAGAAAATTAAAGAATTAGAGCAGGCTTTTGAAGATTTAATAAATAAATATCAAGAGCTCCAGAAAGAAAATAAGGAACTTTGGAAAGAATTAAATGCAGCAATTGAGAGGGCTAATCAACTTGAACAAGAAAACAGAACTTTAAAAGAGGAAATCAACGGAACATTCGATAAATTACTTGGAAAATTAAAAAATTTAATGGAGAGTTCAACGGAGATAAATGATCAAGAAAAGGTTTAATATTAACGGAAGAAACTATATTGTTGAATCTGATTCAGATGAAAAGATTTTAGATTACATTGAAAAAAGAATTAAAGAGCTAAATGAAAAATATGAAGAGCTTTCATCTACTGATGAAAGACTTTTGGTAATGTTATGTGAATTAATTGAGAGAGAGTATTATTTAACAGAAAAGATTAATGAAATTTTGAAAAGGTTGAATGATCTGGAGGAAAGAAGCCTTGAAGATAGGTCTATTTGATTCTGGGATAGGTGGTATTTCTGTATTAAAAAAGCTCACTTACATTAATGGAGCACATTATATTTATATTGCGGATACCGAAAGAGCTCCTTATGGTATTAAAACTCCAGAAGTTCTGGAGAGTTTCATTTTTGAGTTTGCAGAGTTTTTTCACAAAAGAGGAGTTAATGAAATTTTTGCAGCATGTAATACAACAGATTCAATTATACTAGAGAGGAATTTGGATTTAGGCATTAAATATAATAGCATAATTAAAGCTGCGATTCAGGCTCCAAAAGGTGAAAAAGTAGGAGTTATTGGAACAAATATTACAGTTAGTAATGGGATTTATAAAAAATACCTTGAAATGGAAAATAAAGAAGTATATCAAAAATCAACTCAGCTTTTTGTTTCTTTGGTAGAAGAAGGTATTTTTTACGGTAGAATGGTTGAAGCGGTAGCAAATTATTATTTGCTTCCATTAAAGAAGAAAAATATTGAAGAGTTGATTTTAGGATGCACACATTTTCCATTTTTAAAGGGAGTAATATCCAGGGTATTACCGAAGGTTCGAATAATTGACCCAGCTGAAGAATTGTCAAAAAAACTGGCAAAAAATAACTCTAAAAAAGCATTTGTTGAGTTTTATGTCACTGGTGATCCAAAGATATTTGAGAAAAAACTAAAAAGGATTAATTTCAGAGTACCGTATACTATAAACAAATTTAAAACAAAAAAGGTGATACAAGTTGAAAAATCTAATTATTCTGACAGGGTTGTCGGGCGCTGGTAAAAGTACAGCTTTAGGTTTACTTGAAGATATGGGATTTTATTGTATAGATAATCTTCCCATAAATTTGGTTGAGACAATTTTACCAGTAATATCTATGAATGTAGACAACATTGCTTTTGTCTTAGATGCTAGAAGCGAAAATTTTGAACGTATTGATGAGATTTTAAATAATTTAAAGAAAAAATATGCTAGTAATTTGAAGGTAATTTTTTTAACTGCAAAAGATGCGATTATAATTAACAGATTTGCGCATACTAGAAGGAATCATCCTCTTCTTAAGCGAGTAAATTCTCTTGAAAAAGCAATACAGCTTGAAAGGGAAATTTTAACAAAAGCTTTAGAATTTTCCGACATAGTAATTGATACTTCTAATTTGAATCCACATCAGCTTAGAGAAAAATTGGTGGAAATATTAGGTAGTGTTAAAAAGAAATTTTTGGTAAGAATTTTAAGTTTTGGATTTAAATATGGATTGCCTTTAGATGTAGATTTTATTTTTGATGTTCGATTTTTTCCTAATCCCTTTTATATAAAAGACTTGAGAGAAAAAAGTGGGAGAGATGAAAAAGTAAAAGAGTTTTTGTATAATACTCAAGGAGTTAAGGAATATATAGAAATGATAAAAAACGTTGTTGATTTTGCGTTGAAAAGATATGAAAATGAGGGTAGAATGGAACTCAGTATTGGTATAGGCTGTACTGGAGGCCAACACCGATCAGTTTTCTTTGCAGAAGAACTTGCAAGTATTTACCGGCAAAGGTATGAGGTTCTTTTGGAACATAGGGATGTGAAGTAATGAATCTAACAGTGGTTGGTGGTGGAACTGGTGTTTCAACACTTTTAAGGGGATTAAAATATTTCAATAATATAGATTTAAAAGCTGTAATTGCTGTAACCGATGAGGGAGGAAGTTCTGGGGTTTTAAGAAAAGAATATAATGTTCTCCCACCCGGTGATGTTAGAAATAACTTGGTTGCACTTGCAAAAGATGAGGAAATTTTGGGGAAACTTTTTTCTTACAGGTTTAAAGACGGATTTTTGGCAGGTCATAGTGTAGGAAATATTATTTTAACAGCACTTACAAAAATTTTAGGAAGTTTTACAAAGGCAATAGAGTATGCATCTGAAGTTTTAGCAATTAACGGTAAAGTTATTCCCATTTCTGAAGACTTAATCAGGTTAGTTGCGGAATATGAGGATGGTACTAAGGCTTTTGGTGAAAGTGAAATAATGAAAATAACAAAAAAAAGAATAAAAAAAGTTTATTTAGATAGAGATGCTAAGATAAATTTAGATGCTCAAAAATCTTTAGTAAATGCTGATTATATTATCTTAGGACCTGGCAGTATATATACTAGTATAATTACGAATTTTTTGGTTGATGGATTTAAAGAGGCGGTTAATTATTCAAACGCAAAAATAATATATATTTCCAATTTGATGACTCAACCTTCCGAGTCATACAATTTTGCATTATTTGATCATGTGAGTGTAATAGAAAGATATCTTGAAAAGAAAGTTGATATGATTATTGCGTCGAGCTCCAATATACCTGAATATATATTAGAAAGATATGAAAATGAAGGATCAGCTCCAGTGAAAATAGATATTGAAAATGATGAAAGACTAATTCTTGATGATTTATTGGAAGTAAAAATTGACAGTGATGGTAAAGAGAAAATAAGACATAATTCTATGAAGCTTGCAAGTTTAATAATTAGGCTTTTAAGGTGATATAATGTTATATACATTTTCTGAAGATGTAAAAGGTGAATTGTGCCATACGAGTGTTAACTCTGAGTTGGAAGCAAAATCTGAATTGGCTGGATTTTTAAAATCAAGGGGAGTAATAATAAGGTCTTTTAATGATGTTGTTATAAAAATTGAAGTGGGGTTCATACCTGCTGCAAGAAGGATAATGAATTTAATGGCTATAGTAGGTACTGATAAAAAAAGGTTGACAATGATTAAAAATAAGTTGAAGAAGAAAAGGGTACAAATTTTTATTCCTTTTTCAATATTGTCTAAACTAGAGTTGGATATTCTTGAGATTCCAGCATATATATTTGAGGATCTTGGACTATTCGGGGCGTTTTTGCGTGGAGTTTTTATATCGACTGGTTCTGTAACTGATCCTACTAAAAATTACCACTTTGAAATTATTTCACATAATTATAAATTTCTAAATGAGATACAAAAATATCTTTTTGATAATTTAGGTATACTTGGTAAAATTGCAAGTTTTGGAGAGAAAAATTACAGGTTCTATTTAAAAAGGGCAAAAGATATAATTGAAATCCTCTATTATATGGGTGCTCAAAGAAACGCTGACAAGATGGAAAAGATAGTAAGCTCAAGAGAAATTAAAAGTGATTTTAATAGATCTATGAATTTTTTAACGGCCAATGCTAAAAGAGTTGGTGAAAGTAATGCAAGGCAGATCAGGATTATAAAAAATTTATTTGAAAAATATGGTGCAGATATTCTAAATGGTGAGTTAAAGAAAATAGCACTTTTGAGATTGGAAAATGAAGATTTGAGTTTAAGTGATCTTGGAAAGCTTTTTGATCCTCCTCTTTCAAAGAGTATGGTTTATAATAGGATAAAAAAGATATTTAAGATATATGAGGAACTTGAATCAAAGAATATGGAGTGATGAATATGAAATGTCCATATTGTGGCAATGATGAAACTAGAGTACTTGATTCAAGAGTCGATTCATCAGGGATGACAATAAGGCGTCGCAGAGAATGCTTGAAATGTAAAGGTCGCTTTACTACGTATGAAAGATATGAATTTGGACCAGTTTTTGTAATAAAAAAAGATGGGCGTAGAGAAAAATTTGATAGGTCAAAGATTTTGAGTGGTATCATGAAAGCTTGTGAAAAGACTAATGTAACTCTTGAAGAGATGGAAAAGTTAGTTGACGATGTGGTAAATCAAATTCAAAAAACAGGTAATTTGGAAATTTCAAGTCTTGAGATAGGAAAGCTTGTTATGGAGGGGTTAAAAAAGATCAACGAAGTTGCATATGTTAGATTTGCTTCTGTGTATAAAGATTTTAGGGAAATTGATCAATTTTTAGAAGTTGTAAAAGAATTGAAAAATGAAAAATAGTGTTGGAGGTGTTTGAATGAAAAAAGAGAGTATTTATTTAACAAAAGAGGGATATGAAAAATTAAAAGCAGAGCTTGATCAGTTAAAGCAAAAGCTTATGTTTGAAATAGCTCAAAGAATTAAAGAAGCTAGAGAACTTGGCGATTTATCGGAAAATTCAGAATATCAGGAAGCCAAAAATGAACAAGGAAGGATTGCGGCAAGAATTAATGAACTTGAAAATATGCTTTCAAAAGCAGAAGTTATTGAAGGATTGGATACCAATGTTATTAACATTGGTAATTGGGTGTTAATTAAGAATTTGGATACGGGAGAAGAAAAAACAATTCAGATTGTAACACCTCATGAAGCAGATGTTTTTAACAACAAAATAAGCTTTGAGTCTCCGATTGGAAGGGTCCTAGTAGGTAAAAAAGTAGGCGAGGTTGTTAAAATTAAAGCACCAAAAGGGGTATTTAAGTATCAAATTTTAGGTATTAAAATATAAGATTTGAAGATTTAGGAGGGATTAAGTTGTTAAAGGAGTTTAGGGAACAGAGGATAAATGAAATTAAGCAAATAAGTGCAAAGGGTATTAATCCATATCCATACAAATTTGAAAAAACACACAGTAGTCAAGATATTAAATCTCAATTTGAGAGCTTAAATCCTGGAGAAGTTAAAGAGGATACAAGTGTGTCTACTGCTGGAAGAATAATGTCTTTAAGGCATCATGGTAAAAGTGCCTTTTTCCATATTAAAGATTTCTTTGGCAGAGTTCAGGCATATATTAGACAAGATATAGTCGGAAAAGACGCATACGAATTTTTTAAAGAACATATTGCAATTGGAGATATAGTTGGTGTAAAGGGTAGTGTCTTTAAAAGTAAAACTGGAGAAGTAACAATTTTAGTAAAAGAAATTGAGCTTCTTAATAAACCTTTAAGGCCAATGCCTGAAAAATGGCATGGAATTAAAGATAAAGAAGTTTTGTATAGACAAAGATATGTTGATATGATTGCTAACGATGAAACTCTAAATAGGTTTAGAATAAGATTCGAGATAATAAAGCTTATTAGAGAATTTTTGAATTCAAAAGGATTCATTGAGGTTGAAACTCCAATATTAGAGTATGTTACGGGAGGAGCATCAGCAAGACCATTTATAACACACTTAAATGTGTTTGATATTGATATGTACATGAGAATTGCTACAGAACTTTATTTGAAGAGATTCATTGTAGGTGGATTTGAAAAAGTATATGAATTAGGAAAGAATTTCAGAAACGAAGGTCTTTCTTACAAACATCATCCTGAGTTTACTTCAATTGAAATTTATCAGGCATATGCTGACTATGAAGATATGATGAATTTAACTGAAGAGCTTTTTGTTTTTATTGTTGAAAAACTTTTTGGAACAACAAAAGTCAAATATCAAGATATAGAAATTGATTTTTCAAGACCATGGAGAAGAGTTAAAATGAGAGATTTTATTAAAGAACATCTAGGTGTTGATATCCTTGAAGATACAGAAGAAAAAATGTTAGAAGTATTAAAGCAAAACGATGTTGAAGTTGAGATAAAAGATAAAGGGCATTTAATTGAAAAACTCTGGGATTTAGTAGAGGACAAAGTTGTTCAACCAACATTTTTGTTAGAACACCCAGTAGAAATATCACCTCTTGCAAAGAAACATAGGGAGGATCCAAGAGTTACTGAAAGATTTGAACTTATAATCTATGGTAGAGAAATGGCAAATGCATTTAGTGAATTGAATGATCCTGTTGATCAATACGAAAGGTTTTTAAGGCAAGCTAAACTTCGTGAAGCTGGGGACGAGGAAGCTCAGATGATGGATAAAGATTTTGTTAGAGCTCTTGAATACGGTATGCCACCTACTGGTGGTCTTGGTATAGGAATTGATAGATTGGTTATGCTTTTAACTAATTCTCCTACTATAAGAGATGTAATTGCATTTCCACTGGTTAGACCAATTTCATTTGAAGAGGAAGAAATGAACTTAGAAGGGGGATCGCAAGAATGAGAAAATGGTTTGAAAAAGCACATGGTGCTATAATTTGGACGATTGCTATTGCATTTGTCGCAGGTATTGTTGTATGGTCAATTTCTTCATATGTATCTTCGAGAAAAGGCAGTGTAAAGTATAATTTAGAGGATTCAGTTGCTTATTTAACAAAAGATGGAACAGCACTTAGTGAAGAATATTGGATTTTCCCATGGGAAGTTGAAGATTCATATAATAAGGCTTTAAGTTATTATCAAGTTTCAGATGTTGACCCTGTTTTTGAGGCACCAATGTTAAAAACTTCAGTACTAAATGATTTAATTGAAACTAAAACAATACTATATTACGCTCAAGTTAATAAAATTTCACCTACTAAAGAGGAAATCAATCAAGAACTTGATAAGCAGGTTGCAGATATTAAAAAGAATGAACAGTTGTTAAATTATATTAAGCAAAAATATGGAAGTGTTGAAAATTACAAAAAGAAAATTGAGCCAGAGGTAGTAAAGTATCTTACAATTGCAAAAGTTAGAGATACTATAGCTAGTGTAAGTGATGATGAGATGAAAAGTTATTATAGTGAAAATAGAGAAGATTTAATGAATAAATATGATCAAGCAAATGTTGATTTTGTAAGTTTTTCATCACAAGCAAGTGCAAATGACTTTATAAGTGAGGCAATGAATACTGGATTTTATCAAGCTGCTACGAATATGAACTTATCAGTGCAAAATTATGATAGCTTTAAAAGAGGAATAATTGACAAAAGATTTGAAGATAGCATTTTTGGTTCCACAAATACCATTGTTGGACCTATTCCTCTTGGTAGTAACTTTTTTGTCTTCAATGTAAAGGATGTAAAAACTGTAGATACATTTGAAAAATTTACCCTTTCTCAGGGATATCAAGATGTTTTAAATCAATTAAAGAGTGATAAATTTAGAAAAGCTATTGATGAATTTAAGAGAAATGAAAATGTTTCTTCCAAAATTATTGATCCTGTATACAAGACATGGAACCAAGTTTTAACAAATTCTGGAACTAGCTTGTTAAATGTGTATAAAAAGTTAAATGAAATGGTTCTTGATGAATCTACAATGGTAACTGTCAAACATGATACACCAGTGGAAATTAAAGCAGCATTTGTTACACTTGTTGATAAAATGCAGGCAGCTACTGAATTAACAAATGATGCAGTGTACAAGCAAATTTTGGATGATGCAAGTAAAGAATCAAAGTTAGTTTTGGAAAGTATTTACAATGACTATCCAGAATCATTTATAGCTGCAAAGAAAATGAAAACGTTATATCCAAAAAGAACGGATGTATTATATAATTACTATACAAAGTTGTATTCAAAGATAAAACCTTATGTTGAGTATGGAATGCTCCAAAGCGTTGTAAATGACTTTATAGACCTATACGGAGGATTAAATACCCTTTCTGAGGCAACGGATATTTCTTTAGATTGGAAAGCAGAAGTTTTATATGATTTATACGAGATAAATAAAATGTTGAAAGATGCAACAACTGCTGAACAATATCTTGAAAAATTGAAAGAAGCAACACCAACTTATATGGATTTTGAGGCAGCTTTCAATGAACTTGAGACGATGAAAAATTCAACTTCAACTTCAAATAACAAGTAAAAAATTATTTTTAACAGTAATTTAAGCGGCCTTTTTGGCCGCTTAATTTTTTAGCAATACGAACAATTTGTGTTATAATCTTTTAGGGGTGATATTTTGAGGTTAGATAAGTTTTTAAAATCTACTAGAATTATTAAAAGGCGTACTATAGCCCAAGAGTTGGCTAAAAATAAGAGGATATTTAGAAATCAAATAGCTTTAAAACCCTCTAGTGAAATAAAATCAGGTGATATATTGGAAATTTTTTTAAAAAACAGGTATTTAAAGGTAAAAGTTATTTCTGATGCAGAGTATGAAATACTTGAAGAAAAAAAGATTGAGGAGGGACAGCTATGAGAAACATTGTAGAAAACCATGTTGAAGAAATTTTAGAAATATTAAGATATGACAAGTCCCAATGGGGGGAATTTTGGAGTAAGATTACAAACAAATATAAATTTTTCAAAAAGATTGAGGAAAAATTAGGAGAAATAAATTTTGATAGTGTTGAAAGAAGAGAACTAGATAAGTTATTAAATGATTTTAGAGAATTTGCAAAAGAAAATAAGGATAATGTAACAACAAAGATTCGTAAAAACGCAAAAGAGCTAGAACTTAATAAAGAAGATTTTATAGTATTTTTAGGAGTGTATCCAAAAGAGTTTGATTGGATAGTTGTTGATTTTAATGGAAGTTATATACTTTTTTACAATGTATATTCGCTATGGAAGAAAGAAAAATTGTCTAAATTAAGTGAAGCAGTTTATCAGGCGATAATTCACTTTAGAAACGGAGAAATGAATGGAAATTATTATGATAAAGATGAACTATTTATTAAATTGCTTAATAAATTAGAAAAAGAATCTAAAGATGATCCTGTAAAATATATGAGAAAGATTTGTCAGTATCTTTATGATGAAATTCCCTATTATGATTGGGTAGGATTTTATATGATTAATAAAGACAATGTTTTAGAGTTGTTTGAATTTGTTGGTGAACCTACCGAGCATGTGAAAATAAATATTGGAGAGGGTATCTGTGGTCAAGCAGCAATGTTAAGGGATGTATTTATAGTTCAGGACGTTTCTAAAGAAACTAATTATTTGTCGTGTAGTCCCAAAGTAAGAAGTGAGATTGTAGTACCAATATTTAAAAATAAAGATGTAATAGGTGAATTGGACATTGACAGCCATTATATAACTCCTTTTGATGATAGAGACAGAAAATTTTTAGAGAGAATTTGTGAAGATATTCCAAAAATATGGGATGAGAAGTTATTTGAAAGAAGATAAACTTTTTTAAAAGGGGAGATTTGATGAAGCTTTTGAAAAGATTGTTAAAATATGCTAAACCGTATACGCTATTATTTGTCATTGCAATTTTGGTTGTTATTTCTCTTACTTTTGTAACTCTTCTTCCACCTCAGATAGTAAGAAATACAGTAAATAATTATATAACTAATGATTCATTACCTTTAAATGAAAGATTTTCTGGTATTTTTAAAATGTCACTTTATTTCTTATTAACAACCTCTTTGATTTTTGTATTTGAATATATTTCAATATATATTACAACATATCTTGGTGGAAAAATTGTATACGATATTAGAAAAGAGCTTTTTGACCATGTTTTAAAACTCCCAATGTCTTATTTTGACAAACATCCAAGTGGTCAAATAACTACAAGAATTGCAAATGATACGCAGAATATAATGGAATTTTTTACGTCTGTTATAACGAGTATTTTTAATGACGTTTTTTTACTTACAGGCGTAATTATTATGATGCTAAGAGTTAGCCCAAGGTTGTTTGTAAATATTTCATTTGTATTTCCTGTCTTAATAGTGGCGATGATTTTATTTAGATACTTTGATTTAAAAGCTTACAGAGCTGTTAGAACTAATATTTCTAAGGTTAATGCATACCTTGCAGAACATATTGCTGGTATGCCAGTTGTTAAATTATTTAATGCTGAGGATTTTGAAAGGAAAAATTTTGACAAAGTAAATAAAGAGTTGTATAAGTCTAGAATACAGCAGATGTATGTTTTTGCAATTTTTAGACCGACTGTTAGTACACTTTACAGACTTGCAATTGCTGCAATTATATGGATGGGTGCAAAATACATAGTTTCAAGAACTCTCAATTTTGGTGATCTATATGCCTTTGTTGCATATCTAGAATTATTCATGAGACCACTTGAGGACTTATCTGAAAAGTACGATATAATTCAGAATACTGTGGCGAGTGCGGAAAAGATATTTACATTGATGGATCAGACAGAAGAACATTTTGGAGACGAAAATGGGAAAGCAGAAATTGAAGAAGGTGTTGTAGAGTTTAAAAATGTATGGTTTAGATATAACGAAGATAGATGGATATTAAAAAATATTAATTTAAAATTTGAACCAGGGCAATTAATAGCTGTTGTAGGTGAAACCGGTGCAGGAAAAACATCGTTAATGAATCTTGTAAATGGCATGTATAGAATTCAAAAGGGGAAAATATTGATTGATGGTACAGAACTTGAAAAATACAACATCCATGAACTTAGAAAGCAGATATCAACTGTTCCGCAAGATGTAGTTTTATTTTCTGGAACACTTTTAGATAATGTTAGACTTTTTCATGAAGAAATTTCAAAAGAGCAGGTAATAGATGCATTAAAAAAAGTATATGTTTGGGACTTGATTGAAAGATTGCCAAATGGTTTATATACAGAAGTTATTGAGCGTGGAAAAGGTATATCGGCAGGGGAAAGGCAGTTAATAGCACTTGCAAGATCTGTACTTTTTGATGCAAAAATATTCATTCTTGATGAGGCTACAAGTAATATTGATGTTCAAACTGAAGAAAGGATTCAAAAGGCTGTTAGAAAACTTTCTGAGGATAAAACGGTTATAATGATAGCACATAGACTTGCTACAGTTGTAAATGCAGATAAAATATATGTAGTTCACAAAGGAGAAGTTGTTGAGGAAGGGTCGCATAAAGAATTGTTGAGCAAAAAAGGAATTTATTACAAGCTCTATGAAGTGCAATTTTCAAAATAAAAAGGTGCCGTGCACCCTTGCTTCGATTACGCGGGACCTGAGCGTAACCTCGGTTCGGGCTCCGGCTGAGCACCCCTACGGCACACACTTGCCTGCTTAGGGCTGCTTCCTTCCGGACCTGACCCGGTTCACAGGTAGTTGTTGCGTAGGACTCAACCTTCAGCGCCCTACCGAGGACCGTTTTCAGACCCCACAAACCTCGGCAAGGGAATTAAGCCCCGCTAGGTGGATTTCGGGTACAGGGGACCACCAACCCCCCGCTTAGCACGGCACCATGAATTATTTTAACATTATTCTGTATAATTGTCAAAAAATCAAAATTACAAAGTTTAATAAGACTTGAAAAATTTTTTCTATATGGTAACCTATTAACTTGTGAAAAATATATTATGTTGAGGTGATGAAAATAAGTAGAAACTGGTTTTTTATATTCATAATTTCAGCTTTTATCATTGTAGCATTGTATTTTAATTTTAATTCTGCAAAGAAAATATATATAAAAGGAGATAACTATTATGTCGGCAAATTAATGGATTATTTGAACTTAAATGGATATAAATTCAAAATTGTAGATATAAAAAAAGCAAATGTTGTTATTGATTTAGATAACTTAGAAGTTTCTTTGTATAATGGAATGCATTTTAATATAAAATATAGTGAAAAAATGATAAATAAAGTAATATCACTAGTTGAAAATCGTGATTGCAAAGTTTTAAGTAAAAATAACGACTTTTACCTTAATAATCAGTATTTTTACAAACACTTTACATTTGAAACATATTGTGGTATAAATATAATGATACTCCCAGAAATGTATGAAAATGTAGAAAAATTAGTTTTCCGAACAATTTTAAATATCTTAAAAGGTAATTATCAAGGCTTTGAAAATGAATATTTTGTTAACAAAATGTATATTTATAGACTGTATGATAATTGGGAATTAATTGCCACATATGAACCGACTCTGGAAATTTTGGAGTTAATAGCCGATGAAAAAAATTAGTTAAGAGAGGTGAAATCTTTTGGAACCCATATTATCAGTTAAAAACCTGAGCACATGGTTTTATATGGAAGAAGGGGTAGTAAAGGCTGTAAACGATGTCAGTTTTGATCTTCATGAAAACGAAGTTGTAGGAATTGTTGGCGAAACAGGTTCTGGAAAAAGTGTTACTGTAAAATCTATTATGAGACTTATACACAAGCCTGGAAAGATCGTTAATGGGCAGATTATTTACAGAGGCAGAGGAAAAGAGGAAGATTTGTTAAAGTTGTCGAAAGATGAAATTGCAGAAATAAGAGGAAAAGAAATTAGTATGATTTTCCAGGACCCACTAACTTCTTTAAATCCTCTTTATACAATTGGTGATCAATTGACTGAAACTATTATAAGGCACCAAAATGTTGATAGAAAGACAGCATGGGAAATAGGAACTGAAATGCTTAGAAAGGTTCAGATACCTGCACCTGAAAAGAGAATGTTTGCATATCCATTTGAATTTAGCGGCGGTATGAGGCAGCGTGCTGTTATAGCAATTGCTCTTTCATGTAATCCAAAAGTATTGATTGCCGATGAGCCTACAACTGCATTGGATGTTACTATTCAGGCTCAAATATTGGAATTGATGAAAGATTTGCAAAAAGAATTTAAGACTGGTTTGTTGTTTATAACTCACGATTTAGGTGTAATTGCATCGATGGCTGATAGAATTATAGTTATGTATGGAAGTAGGCAAATGGAAATAGCAACAGCAGAGGAAATTTTCTATAATCCACTCCATCCATATACACATATGTTGCTTAGGGCAATACCAAGACTTGATAAAAAGCAAGATAAGCTTGAGGCAATTCCAGGACAACCTCCGAGAATGATTGATGTGCCAAATGTATGTCCATTTGCACCAAGATGTCCAAGAAAACTTGATAAATGTACAAAAGAATTGCCTGAATTGGTTGAAGTAGAACCAGGACACTTTGTAAGGTGCTTCAATCCAGTACTAGACAAGAAAGAATCGGAGGCGATGAAGAATGAATAATGAAACAATCATAAAAGTGCAGAATTTAAAAAAATACTTTCCTATCGCAAAAGGTTTTCTTGTTAAAAAACATGTTGGTGATGTAAAAGCAGTAGATGATATATCTTTTGAAGTAAAGAAGAAGGAAACATTTGCTTTAGTTGGAGAGTCAGGATGTGGAAAAACAACTGCTGCAAGAACAATGTTAAGATTAATAGATCCAACAGATGGAAAAATTGAGGTATTTGGACAAGACATATCTAATTTGACAAGAAAAGAGTTATTGCCATTTAGAAGAAAAATGCAGATAGTTTTCCAAAATCCCATTGGTTCATTAAATCCACGTATGACAATTGGTCAGATATTGACTGAGCCATTGTTGTTCCATAAAATAGTCAAAAATAGGCAAGAGGCATACGACAAAGCGGTTGAAATATTGAGAATGGTTGGTCTTAAACCTTATCATATGGATAGATACCCACATCAATTCAGTGGGGGTCAAAAACAGAGAATTGCAATTGCAAGAGCACTGTCTGTTGGGCCTGAAATATTATTTTTAGATGAACCTACTTCAGCTCTTGACGTGTCAGTTCAAGCTCAGATTATTAATCTATTTTTAAAATTTCAAGAAGAACTTGATTTAACATATATTTTCATTTCACACGATTTATCACTTGTTAGATTTATTAGTGATAAAGTTGCTGTTATGTATCTTGGAAGAATTGTTGAAATGGGTGATGTTGATGAAGTCTTTGAAAATCCAATTCACCCATATACGAAGGCATTATTATCAGCTTCTCCAATTCCTGATCCAAAAGTAGAAAAACAAAGAAAGAGAATTATTTTAACAGGAAATGTTCCAAATCCAATTGCAAGACCAAGCGGATGTTTCTTCCATCCAAGATGTCCATTTAAAACTGAAAAATGTGAAAAAGAATATCCACAAATGTATAAAATTTCTGAAAATCACCAGGTTTCTTGTCACCTGGTAGAAAAAGAGGGGGTGTGAGTTTATGAAAAAACTCATGGTATTACTTGCAGTATTAGCAGTAGTGTTTGCCTACGCTGCTCAACTTCCATATATTGGAGCAGATGCACAGGGAAAGCCAGGAGGTCAGTTTGTTATAGGAACTCTTAGTGGTCCAAAAACTGTAAACGATGTTACACAAAGGAAACAAGTTCAACCTATGTTATTGATATGTTCATGGGGTATGGTGGAACTCTCATTGAAAGACATGGTGTAGATATGGAATTCTATCCAGCAATTGCAGAAAGCTGGGAAGGTCCAAGGCTAACTGCAGATGGTGGAATGGAAATTATTTGGCATATCAGAAAAGGAGTAAAGTTCAGTGATGGACAACCATTGACAGCAGACGATGTTGTATTTACATTGAATGATATTTATACAAACCCAGATATTCCAAGTTCATTTAAAGATGTTATAACAAGTACAAATGGATATTTACCAAAAGCAGAAAAGATTGATGATTATACAGTTAGAATGTATTATCCTGAACCATTTAGGCTTGCATTTAGATACCTTGGTGGAATGTATATTTATCCAAAACATTTAGCAGAAGAATATGTAAAAAATGGTAATTTTGAAGAATTCTGGACAGTAGATGCAATAAATAAAGGAGAAGTAGTAGGTCTTGGTCCATACATTCCAGTAGAATACGTTCCTGACCAATATGTAAGATTTACAAAGAACCCATATTACTGGAAGAAAGATGCAAATGGACAACAACTTCCATACTTTGATGAAGTACTCTTTAAGATAATTTCTAACCAAGATGCAATGAGACTTGCGTTTGAAAATGGAGAAATTGATGTTTATGGTCCAAGAGGAACAGAATTTGCAGAATTAAAAGAAAAAGAAAAAGAACTCAACATAGTAGTTACAACAGCAGGACCAGCATATGGAACAACATTTATTACATTCAACTGGAATACACCAGATCCAGTTAAGAGAAAATGGTTCAGAAATGAATACTTCAGAAAAGCAGTTGCATATGCAATAGATAAAGAATCAATTATTGATACACTCTACAATGGACTTGGAATTGCACAATGGTCACCAGTTTCAATGAGTTCACCATATTACAACGAAGATGTAGTAGTAAAGTATGAATACGACTTAGACCTTGCAAGGGCAATGTTAGAAATGGGAGGATTTAGCTGGAATGATAAAGGAGAATTAGTTGACGAAGATGGAAATGTTGTTAAATTCTTACTTACAACAAATTCAGGAAACAGAGTTAGAGAAGGAGTAGCAAATATAATCCAAGATGCATTAAAACAACTTGGTATGGACGTAACATTCACCCCAATCGATTTCAATACTTTAGTTCAAAAATTGTTGAATACAGGTGATTGGGAATCAATAATCATAGGATTAACTGGTGGAGATGAACCACAAAGTGGAGCAAACGTATGGAAAACAGACGCGTCATTGCATTTCTGGAATTACTCACCAGAAGTTGCAGATTTTGTAGATCCTAACGACTACTACTTACCAGATTGGGAAGTAGAAATTGACAAAATATTTAGGGAAAACGTAAGAATACTTGATGAAAATATCGTAAAAGATTACTTCTCAAGATTCCAACAATTAGTATCTGAACACCTACCATTGATTTACACAGTAAATTCATTGAGATTATTTGCATACAAAGCAACACTTAGAAATGTAAAGATAGGACCACTTGGTGGAACAACATGGAATATTTATGAAGAGTGGAAAGAACAGTAAAAAATTATGTGGGCGCGTGAGGTGTTAGCCCCGCGCCCATTTTAAAAATTAAAAGTGAGGTGACTGAGATTGCTAAGGTATATAGCACGTAGATTAATAATTTTGATTCCCGAGCTTTTTATAATAACGCTAATAGTGTTTTTGATAATGCAAGCTGCGCCTGGAGATTTTCTTGACCAGTACAGACTTGATCCATCAGTTTCAAAGGATTTTATTCATACTCTTGAAAAACAATACGGTTTGGATCAGCCGGTGATGGTTCAATATTTTAAATGGATAAAAGGTGTCTTAACTGGTGATTTGGGTTATTCATTTTACTATAGAAGACCAGTTGTAGAACTAATTGGTGAAAGAGTTCTTGCAACATTGATATTGTCACTTTACTCGTTTGTAATTTCATGGATAGTTGGTGTTATTTTAGGTGTTGTATCTGCACTAAAAAAGTACAGTTTTTGGGATAAATTTTTAACTGTAATTGCATTTACTGGTATAGCAATTCCTGGTTTCTTTTTAGCCTTATTGTTATTGTATTTTGCAGCAAAGACTGGTACATTCCCAGTTGCTGGTATGTATGATGTTAATCATTCTAAGATGACAGTTTGGCAAGGGTTCAAAGATATATTCTGGCACATGCAACTTCCAGCATTTACTTTGACATTTGGTGGTTTTGCAGGATTGATGAGGTACATGAGGGGAAGTTTATTAGACGTGTTGAATGAAGATTATGTTGAATTTGCAAGAGCAAAAGGTATGCCCGAAAGAGTAGTTATATTTAAGCACGCAATGAGAAACGCAATAAATCCATTGATTACTATGTTTGGTTTTAGTTTGTCAAGTTTGTTAGGTGGAGCTGTTATTACCGAAACGATCTTTTCTTGGCCAGGACTTGGAAGACTTGTTTATCAAGCATTAGTACAACAAGATATATATGTTGTTATGGCTAGTACAATTATAAGTGTTATCATGTTAATTGCAGGTAATTTGGTCGGGGATATTTTACTTGCAGCAGTTGATCCAAGAATTAGGTTGGAATAGGAGGTAGTAGTTGATGGCTAAAAAAGAACAAGTTAAGAAAAAAAATAATAGTAATGAAAATATAGATTTTGAAGAAGTATATCTTACTCGTGGACAATTGATGTGGAGAGCTTTTAAGAAAAATAAGCTAGCAATGGTAGGATTGTGGGTGCTAATTGTACTTTATATTATGATGTTCGCTGCTGATTTTCTTGCACCATATAACCCATTTGAGCAAAGTCTAAAACATTCGTATGCACCTCCTACGAAAGTAAATAAGGTATACAAAGTTGATGATTTTGAGAAAAAAATAGGTTTATATGTTTTACCATACGCAAGTTATGTTGATAAGCTAGACTATACTAGAAAAACTAGGCAATTATATTTTCCAAGCAGGATAACCCTTGAATACAAAGGTGAATTAATAACATTAGTAATGAATAACACAAAATATTTTGCTAGGACTGATTTTCCAGGAAAAGTTATTAATGTAAGTGATTTGGAATTTACACTAAAAAAAGAAGAATATGCGATGGTTAATAATGAATGGAAAAAGGTATCATCATCAAGTGAGAAAACAAAATATTTTGTAGCTGGGGTAAATGATAGTGTTTTAACAGAAGGAGAAGCATTTATAGAAAATGATACAGCAACTGCAAAAAATGTTATTTTTGGAAAATACGGTTTTAAACTTGGGATTACTAACGAAAATGAAATTGAAAAGGTTGGTTTAAAATACACAATTAATTACATAAAATATACTGATAAAAATGGAAAGAAGAAAATTTTATTTGGAAAAGATTTGGTAATTAAAGATTTTGATTATAAATATTATCCAGTAAAGTGGTTTGTTAAAAGTTGGGGGCCAAAGAAAAAAGATTATGGAAGAGTAGGTTATGTGTTCTGGATTATTCCATTAAAATACCATTTGTATGGTGTAGACAATTATGATAACAATCCATTTGTAAGATTATACATAATGGGTTCTGATGAGTTTGGAAGAGATGTTTGGTCAAGATTAATATTTGCTTCAAGAATTTCATTGTCAATAGGATTTATAGGTCTTGCAATAACATTAACACTATCACTGTTCTTTGGAGGAATAGCTGGTTATTACGGTGGAGTAGCAGATGAATTATTAATGAGGTTTACAGAAATTATTATGTCAATTCCAGGATTTTATCTCTTGATACTTTTGAGGTCATTGTTACCATTAGATATTCCATCATCTCAAGTATATATTATGTTAGTATTTATCCTTTCCTTTATAGGATGGGCTGGACGTGCAAGGATTATCAGAGGTATGGTGTTGTCAATTAAGAGAAATGAATTTGTTGAAGCAGCATATGCATTAGGATATCCAGATAGTAAAATACTTTGGAAACATGTTATTCCAAATACAATGACATACATGATAGTTACTGCAACATTGTCTATTCCTGGCTATATATTAGGTGAAGCAGGGCTTTCCTTCTTAGGGTTAGGAATTAGGGAACCGTCTGCATCATGGGGATTAATGATGGCAAGAGCACAAGATATTTACGTATTACAAAATGCACCATGGCTCTTAATTCCTGGTATATTTATATTCGTTACCGTTTTAGCATTTAACTTTGTCGGTGATGGATTAAGAGATGCATTTGATCCAAGAGCGTTAGGATAATTAGTTTAGGTGGTTAATGTTATATATGATAATAAAAAATAAATGAGGCTTCGAATTTTCGAAGCCTCAATTTTTAATTTAAGTGTTTTATTAATTTGAAACTTTAAGATATTGGAGGTAGTATGTATGCTTAAAATATTAACTTTGAATTTACATACTTATCAAGAGATTGATATAGGTCAAGAAAAAAATTTAATAGAATTTTTTGAAAAATACGAAAATATTCAAGAAAAGATTGTTCAATTTATTATGGATGAAAACATTGATATTGCTGTATTTCAGGAAGCTGCACAGCATAGAGATATGGATATAATTGAGGAAAAATTTGGGATAAAGATAAAAAGAAAAAATTATATTAAGGTGTTGCATGAACTTTTATTGAAAAAAAATAAATTTTATGAATATGTTTGGGATTTTTCTCATTATGGGTGGAATATATGGGAAGAAGGATTAGGAATATTAACTAAATATCCTATTGTTAATTTTGAATCTAAGTATATTTCAAAAACTAAAGATAAATTTTCTATTTATTCAAGAAAAATTTTAAAAACTACTTTGCTTATAAATAATAAACTTGTTGATATATATACAGTACATTTAAATTGGGTAAGAAATGGATTTGAAAATGAATATAAGAAACTAATTAATTGGATAAATAAAAGCTCGAATAGTAGGTTAATTATTGCTGGAGATTTCAATATTAATGCTGGTACAAAGGATTATGAAAAGTTTATATCTATGAATGTAAAAGGTGAAAAGTTAACAGATGTTTTTTATGAAACTAACAGATACAAAATTGATGAACCAACAATTAGGAAAGATAAATTCAATGATGGAGGAAGAATTGATTATATTTTGGTTTCCAAACATTTTAGAGCAATAGATAGTAGGATTGTTTTCAAAGATAATGATAAATATGGAAGGGTATCAGATCATATGGGATTATGGGCAAAGCTTGAAATTATTGAATAAAGATAAAAACAATGTAAAAAAGCGAAAAAATATTTCATAATAATTGGTTATAAGTAGTTTTTGATTTTTTTTTTGATACTACAAATCAAATAATAAAAAGTAAATAAAAGAGGCTTAAAAAGTAAATGAGAAAGTGGATTTAAATGGAGGAGATTATGTATTACTTTGAATACAATGTTTAGAGAATAGACCAGTTTATAATTGTGGAATTAAGATTAACTAACTCATAACTTGAGGTCTAACATTAAGTTATGAAACACAGGAATAATATAATCGTATTTATTAATTTGAATTTCATGAGATGGGATGCTTGATATAGCAGAAAATACAGTGGTTAAGTAAAACAAATACCCTCCAAAAGTAGAGGGTTTTTTGTGTCTGCCTTTGCGTAACAAAATTGTAACGTTCCAAAGGCTCATAAATAAAAGGTTTAAAAAAACAGTTGGAACTATAGATGGTCTGGGCGGGCAGACCCCGAGAAAACCACGAGTTGAAAAACCCGCTTATTTATTATATTTGACAACGTAGTCACCAAATTTTGTGGTGAATAAAATTTCTGTTGTTTCAAAATTAACAGTAATATGCTCGATTAAATTAATTAATAATTCTCTTGCTGTAGATCTATTTGTGAGTTCTTTTAATACACTTTGCTTTAAATGTTCAACTTCTTCAGTGGTTAATTCACGTAATGATTTTATTTGAGTGAGGGCTGAACGAATATCTTTTTCTAGCTTCATTTTTTCCCGTTCAAGTTCGTTTAATCGAATAAGGAGTTCATTTGAAAATGCTCCCATTTCAATTGCTTTTGTTATATTTTTAATAGCATTATTGACTTCTTCAAGATTTTTTTGAAATGTTTTTAGGGCAACAGGATTAAGTTTTTGTTTAATTTTTTTGTTAATTCTGCGAGTAAGTTCTTCTGTATCAAGGTGTTCAAAATGAGATTTCACAAAATTAATGACAATGTTTTCTAATTTGTCAGCTCCTATGCTGACTTTCTTATTATTATTTCGCCAACAGTAAGTGCAATAATAATATGCATTATTTCCCTGTCGAATGGCTCCAGAAAGTGGATGACCACAAATACCACATTGGACTAGTCCACGAAGAATATAATTTCTTCTTGCTGGTTTGTGTTTATTTTTTGACAACCTTTGTTGTACTTTAATAAATAAATCTTCATCAATAATTGCAATTTCTGGAGCTTCAACTTCAATAATTTCATTAAATGGATTGAACTTTCCCTTACCTCTGCGTTTATTAAAAATAATTTTACCAATGTATTTAGGGTTTTTGAGAATATCACGAACAGATTCAACGTTAAATTTCTGGCTCCTTCTAGGTTTATATCCATTATCATTCAGCCATCGAGCAATAGCTGAAAGAGTTTCACCTTTTGCAGCCATTTCAAACATCTTTTTTACTGCTTTGGCTTCATTTTCTTCAATGGCATATTTACTTTTTCCCTTTTCATCTTTTACAAATTTTAAACCAAAAGGAGGGTATCCTCCATGTACATAACCATCTTTCACAGTCTGTATAAGCCCCCTCATACTGTCCCGAGCTAGTTTTCTAGAATAATATTCAGCCATTCCTTCATATAGTGATTCGATAATTACACCTTCTGGAGAATCGGGAATATGCTCGGTGACAGAAATAAGTTCAATTCCAAGCTTACGGAATTGTTCTTTATAGTTTCTAGAAATTGTTCTATCTCTGGCAAGTCTTGCAAATTCCCAAACAATAACAGTTTCAAATTTTCCTAATTTTGCGTCTGCAAGTAGTTGTTGTAATCCTGGACGACGTGAAGAAAAGCCCGATATTGCTCTATCTTCATATTGGGCTACTATAATGTAATTATTCCGTTTTGCAAACTCCTCAATACGTGAAAATTGAGCTTCAATTGAGATGTCCTGTTGCTGAGTTGATGAGTATCTTGCATATGCTGCAGCACGTTTCATATGTTTCGCCTCATTAAAACAAAAATAACATTTTTGACTTGAACTTTAATTATTAACGAATATCTTATTCTTAAATCTAAATTTTTCAGCAGAAGTCAAAAAGCTACTTTCAACATATTTATAATTTTTTGCCAAATAATTAAAACTCTTCTTTTTAAAAAATTCTGGAACGTTTTTGACAATCTTAAAACTCCAAATATCAATATTTTCGCCATCAAAGGTGGCTTCAATATATCGTGCATCTTTATTAAGATTCCCTAATGTTAAATCAAACAAAACTAAACCTTTACCTTTTTTTAGGCTTCTTAACTTTTGTTCAATTTTATCAATTATTTCATATGGTTTCACTTCAGAAAGCATTATTACAAAATATTTGTATTTTAATTTTTTTTGATCAATTGAAAAGATTTTAAAAAGCATCTTACCACCTCTTTTATTTTAGTGACAACTTTACAAAGGAAATCTATTAAAAAGTTCACCAGTAAGTTTTAATGCTGTCATTATCAAGTCATTCACTTCTTGTTTAGAAGAAATAGTTGATGTATGACCTTCTATTGGTGAAGCATGAGAGTAAATATGTCTGTATTTGTGATAATAATTATAACATTTTTCTATTACAATTAAATCATCTTCACAGTTACAATTTTCTCTAAACTCTTTTTTTATGGTAAAACTATTTGATTTTTCAATTCTTTCAAAATAATTTCCTATAGCCTCTTTTTCAGGTAATTTATCAGCTATTTTAAACATATACAATCCCCATTTAATAAATGCTTCCAAAACACGTGCTGCAGGTATTAAATAAAATGAAAAATCTCTATATGGCATATTCGGTGATTCCAAATAGTTGAAATATGCAGTTATCATTAACCCTTTTAAGGTCTCAGAAACTTTTTCGTGCGTATATGCTCCATGAACAATTTTATCAACAGTTTGTTCAAAATCATTATATTCAGATCGAGAAACATCGTAAACTTTTTGAAGCAAATCTTGAGTTTTTCCAAATTCTGCCAAAAATAGTTCAATATTATTTAGCACATCTCTAGCTTTTCCTTGTATTTGTAATTTTCTACTCCACAAATGATAGGTAAGCACCAAATAATCTTTAAAGAATTTACTTTTAATATCAAATCTCTTTTTGTCAGAATTTATTTCTTCATGTATTTCATATTTTTCATTTTTCAAATATTCTATTAATGACTCTAATTCCTTGTCAGATAATTGTATAGATAAATTTTGATTTACAGAATATCCTTTTAACATTTCTAAAATTTTTTCAAAATCGGGAAGATCAAAATTAACATTACTATCTTTAACTAACGCTTTTTTTGCAAGTTTGTCCGCTTTATCATTGCAAAAATCACCGGAATGTCCTTGAACTTTTTTAAATTCCACTAACAATCCTTTTTGCTTATAATATTCATAATAATATTTATACACTTTTGTTATCAATTTTTTTGTTTTATATTCTTCTTTTGCCCATTTTTCTAAACCTTCTAAATCAAATTTTAATATTACTTTTTTTATGTCATTTTTAACAGCATAATCCATAACAAAAAGAGCCGCCATGATTTCTCCGGGGATATTATTGCCTTCTTTGAACAACGACTCTTCACCCCAAAAATAATACTCAGTCATTCCATTTTTATCACATAAAACAATGCCAGAACTATATATATTATCTTTATAGCTCCCATCAATATAAGCTAAAATTGTGTTTTCATTCATTTCAGGGCATTCACATTCTTTTTTTCCAGATAAATAAGCTTTCGCATCTTCTAATTTCAAAAAGCTTTTATATTCAGCACCGGGAAAACCTTTAATTTGTTTTTCAGCCTCGACCCAGGAATTATAAATACCTGTATTTCTTCCTTTTCTAACGGCATAATACTTTTGCTTTTTCTTACCCAAGGTTGTTCCCCCCCATAAATATCATTTTGTGAGAAAAAAATATCCAAACTCGTACGCGTTTATCGAATGTGGTGGATAAAAGCCTACATTTCAAATTTATTTGTAATGTCTGTAAACTATTTCAAACCTGTTATTGGTATAAAAAATGTATCTTGATTAGGAACTGTCTGGCTAAGACCAGTATATAATATCCCCAAAGCAAAATCATCAATATATTTGTCTCCTGAAAACACTGCATAAATTACAATAAAACCTAACTTCTCAGAAGAATTAAAATCATTAAAGATTTGACTATAAAGTTTATATATATCTTCTTGTGAAGTAGAGCCTTTGTAATTTGGAGTTACTAGCAACTTATAATAATCGCCGTTTTGGTTGTGAATTTTTAAAATATAACACAATGGTACAAAAGAATGACCACCACTAAGACTTAGAGATGCAGAAGTAAATTTATTATTTTCACCTAAAAATTGAATACTTCCCACAACTCTAGGATAAGTTTCTTTTATCCAATCACGCCAATAAGAGGGAATTATAAAAACTTGCCCATAATAATATATGTCAATATCGTTTAATTTGAAAAAAATTTCATCAGGTGAATTCGGCATAGGAAGTAAATTAACATAATCATTATCTTTAATGCCTCTTATTTTATCAGATAACGCAGCTTTTGAAGCTTTTTCAACGGTGGTTAAAAAGGAGTCTGGAACATCAAAATCCTTAATACTATACATATGAGCAACAAAAGGAATAACAGCCGTCGCTTCATTGGTGGTAGTAATTTGTGCTTCAGATTCTACAGTTTGTTCAGAAGGGTTAGGATTTTCTTCATAAGTTTCAGTATTATCACTTTCAAACAATAAGTTTAAAACGTCACAACCTGATAACAGAAAAAAAGACAATATAACAAGAGCAATCACAAGAAAAATAATACCTTTTTTCATAGCCCCCCAACCTCCTATTAAAAAATGTTATAAATATTTTTTTGCATATTGCCATCTTCTTGAATCTTGCATTAATCTTTTTCTTAATTTCTGCAATACACTATGTTTTGTAATTGATTCATCGTACCTGAAAATTATTATCATGACATTGTTATCAAAGCATAATTTTACTTTCTTTTGATCTCTTAATCTTACTTTTTCCAAAGCTTCTATTCCACCCCAATGCTTAATAGGCTGATAGTGTTGAATTTCATTATATTCTATTCCAAGCTCCAATTCCTCAACATAAATATCTAATTCAAGTCCTTCAAGCCATTTTGGACGATAGTGATGGTAAACTGTCAAATCAGGAAAAATAGATTTAATAATCTTCAATAGTTCAGTTTCATGAAACCAACTTTCACCAATTTTTTTATATCCTAGTTGTTGACGGACTAAATTTACCGCTTCTCTAGATAACCCATCATTACTACCAGAATCAGGCTGCAAATTTAATTCAATCATTGCTTTTTTTACATAGGCTCCATATTTTACTTCAAAATTACTTCTGGTGTACATAGGTGAACAATACATATGTTGTGATTCCTCGCCTCTACACACATCACATGCATTAGGATAAAACACCATACCGGGATATTTTAATGGTATTTCATTATAATAAATTTGTATTGGTGTATCTTTTGGTGGGGGCGGAGATTTTTCTAATGCTTTTCTAAAACATTCACAATATGTCAAAAAACCACAATGTTTACACTGCCAAAGTAATTGCCATTCCCATGATATATTGTTTACCAACCTAAATTCATGTTCACACTCTTCGTGTTTTGGTAAAAAATTTTCAGAAACAACAGGTGTTTGAATTCCGATTTTTAATTTATAAAAAAATTTAACCTTAGTTTTTAATTCTTTGATCTTTAAATCCTTTGACTCAAATATCCATGGAGAATCAACAACAATTTTCATTTTTGGCATTTTTAAAATTAATTCCGAATGCTCTGATATCTTCTTAGATATAGAAGTATAAAATGTGAAATACCCAAGCATTTGTTTCCCAGGAATTGTCAAATCATATACACCAATCATAGTTGGTGGTAATCTCAAAGCGTTTAAATAATCTCCCCAATAATTATAAATTGGCTCATTTCTTATTTTAAAATTAATTTTCGGTCCCAACTGTTTTTCAAAGTTTTCTTTGGCTCTTACAGCTACGAGTTCAAAATCAGTTTTTGTTAAATAATTGATTCTTTCTCTTGCAGTTTCAAAAGATTGCAATGCAAAAAGCTCATAGAAATCTTGTGAAGTTAAGATAGTTATTTGATTCATTTGTTATAAATCGCCTCTCTGTTTTATTTCAAAACTTTTTTTGGTGGCTTACTCATAATTTCCTTAACAACACCATGGATGATAAATCTATCATCTGGTTCTACTATTATTGGCAGATATACAGGATTTTCAGAAAGCAGCATAACTTTATCATCTTCTTTGATATACCATTTCACGTAAATCCAGCCATCATAAGTACAAACAATCATATCTCCGTTAAACGCATGAGGTTGTTTTTTTACAAACAAAACAGAGCCATCTGGAGCGACAGGCTGCATACTATCCCCTACAACTCTAACAGCAAAATCTACATCTTTGCTGATGGCTGTTACTTCGCCAATAACATAAATATCATCCGGGAAAGCACCATTGCCAGCAGAAACAGGAGCTGAATATAAAGGCACAGTTTTAAATTCAACATCAACAAATTCAACTTCTGACTGACCCGGGCGTTCTGAAAAGAAATAGTCAAGTGATACGCCAAAATAATCAGCAAGAGTTTTTAACATTTCTAATGAAGGTTCAACTCTACCTGTTTCATAATGAGAAATCGTTTGTTGTGCAACATTTAAATCTTTAGCTAATCGTGCTTGTGAAATACCTTTTTGCTGTCTTAATATTTTTATCTTCTCACCAACATCCATGGTAATCCTCCTTTGTTCTACCACTATTATAACTAGTAATATGCTTATTAGAACATTCGACAACAAAAGATATTAGTTTGCTTAAACTTAAATTAAATTTTACTTAAAATTAATTTTTTAATCTTGACATTAGTGATTAAAAAGTTGTATACTTACTAATGAAATTAGTAATTGAATAACAACTATTGTTAGTGATGGTCTTTGACAACTGAATAAAAGTTTTGAATACCCAAGCATTATGCGACTAGGAGGTGATACTTTGACTTTAAAAGAATTAAGAGAAAGAAAAAACTTATCTCAAATAGATCTTGCAAGATTAATTGGCGTTTCTCAACAAGTTATTTCCCACTACGAAACAGGAAGAGCAAGACCATCTTTAGATGTAATCATCAAACTCGGAAAAGTTCTCGGAGTTTCAGTTGAAGAAATATACGAAGCACTTCCTAAAAAAGAGGGGGCGAAATTATGAGTGAATTTGGTGATATTTATGATGTGCTTGTGGAATATATTTTAGACCGTTATCGAATGGAAATTGACCGCTTAGTTTTTCCATCATTGTACAAAGGGGGCGAAGAAGATGTTAAAACAGAAGGTTCTGGTGGAGCACAAGAGAATAAGCAAACAGGTAACAGAAAACACAGAAACCATAGCAATGATGACAGTTATAAAAAACGAACTACTAAAAGAATTTTTACAACAGGAGGATGAAGAAGATGTACTCAAAGAAACCATTAAGTCCTGGCTGGAAGATCCTACTACAACGGATCGCACAAAACTCAGATATATACTCTCGAAAATCGAAAAAATTGACAAAATACAGGACCAAATCATTGAAAAAATTACTGAAAAGATAGTCAGAACACTTCTTATGAATCGTGAAGCAAATGGCTTATGGAAACAGTACGAACCAAAAGGCGGATATTACACCAGAAAGGCAGCTTGTAGAATGCCATTGTTTGACAAATAGGAGGCGAGCTTATGAGTAAACTTTACGAGGATTTTTTAAGAACCTTGGATGAAGAGATAGAAAAAAGCTCCCCAAAACACAGGGAGCAAGTAAAAATTCTTTTCCTTAAAGTATGGTATAACACATTTCTAAAGAATAGTATAGCACAATTCATGGAGAATTTCAAACATATTCGATATAAGTTTTCAAGAGAAATTAGATACGAAGCAGCGTTGGCTTCTGGAAGAGCATTAAGAAAAGTTAGTGTGGAGGTGAGGGTATGACCATTACGGTTGAGAATGTTTTAACAGAACTAAAAAAAGTAAATGAATACATGAAGAAACTACAAGACAGAAAAAAGGAATTAATAGCAATACTTGAAGAAAATATAGAACGTCCAGTAGATAAGAACACATTGAACTTAGAGGGGGCAAAAATCAAGTGGATTACTTCTGCAAAGATTTCTAACACAAAAGCAAGGGAACTTGCAGAAAAATATCCTGGACTTGTTAACCACGTCTTCTCAGTTACCTACAAACCAAAACTCTCAGCGTTAAACAGGATACAGTTTGCAAAATCTAAAGGAAAATTACCGAAGGATATACCAGAAGAAGCAGTCGAGGAAGTTTTAAAGCACATTGAGCTAGAAGAAAGAATGAGCATATCTTTTGAAGAAGGTGGAGATAATGAGTAAAGAATTAGAAGTAAAAAAAGAAACAGGCTCTATGCTACAAATTGACGAAGGTGCAATTAAAGAGATTAAACATCAGTATGACCTATTTAGAAAGCTCCAAAAAGAAGTACTCGAAGAAAATGTAGACTATGGTTTTCCAATAAAACAACATTCTGAATCCCAAAAACCATCACTTTACAAATCAGGTGCAGAAAAGCTTGTAAGACTGTTTAATTTAACTCCAGAGTTTGAGATTATAAAAGAAATCGAAAATGAATCTTTTATAATGTACAAATTTGTTTGCAGGTTAAAGGCACAAGATGGAAAAATTATCGGAGTAGGATATGGTGCTTGTAACTCTAAGGAGAAAAAAGGTTGGGATCAAAATCCTTGGGTTTTCCAAAATTCAATCCTTAAGATTGCTAAAAAACGAAGTTTAGTTGATGCAGTACTTACTGGTCTTGGGGCTTCTAATGTATTTACACAAGACTTAGAGGATATGGAAATTGCAGAAGAACATCCTAAGCAGCCTGGAAAACCCCAACAACAAAACACATATTACATTGTTAAAGATATGGCTGAAAAGCAACTTTATAAAGAAAAAACAGAATTATGGCAACTTATGAAAAAACGTGCAAAGGAATTACATTTGGAGCCTGAAGACGTATTGAATGATGTGAAAGAAAAATTTGATCTTAATACGTTAAGCGGCATTCGTACGGCTAAAAATTATGTAGAAGCATACAAACCCTATGAAGAAGAGAACGTTATAGAATACGACGCTGTTAAGAATATAAAAGATAATTTGTTTGCTGAAATTGATGAAGAGCTAAGTGATGCACCATTTTAAATCCCTACCCCATATTGGGGTGGGGATTATTTAAAAAGAGGTGATACCGAATGCAATTAGCCACAGTTTTTAACCAGTTTTGGAGGCTTCGTCAGGATTTGGACCTAAACGCAACTGAGATTGGTTTATTCTTTGCCATCTTGTCCGAAATTAACAGGACAAGGGTGGAGAATAACGATTTACTCAGTTCGTCCGTCCAAATCGGAAGCCGCAAACTGGAAATATTATCAGGCATCTCACGTGCAGAAATATACCGTATAAGAAACAGATTAAAACAAATAGGACTAATTGATTTTGAAAATGGGAAAGGAAAAAGGAATTATGCAACGTACTCTTTAGGAAAAATATTCAGGAAACTGTCTCAGACAGAGACACTAAATGAGACGGTTAATAAAGTGTCTCTCACAGAGACGGTAAATGAGACGGTAAGTGAGACACTAAATGAGACACTAAGTGAGACGGTAAGTGAGACACGTAATAAGAATAAAGAATATAGAGAAGAGAGTATAGATATTAATAATAATATAGAAACTACTAACGTAGTTTCTGCGACACCTGTCGCGGACAATCCACCAAAGTGGTATCTCAACCTAGACGAAAGAAAAAAAGACATAGTAGATACTTGGCGTACATTAATAGGTCCATTTGATCCTAAATGGCTTCCATTAGTATCGCAAGTCTTGCACGACTGTTATCCAGCGCAAATAAAAAACGCAATAGTAACCCTTGCAAAAACAAAAGCGGAAGTGATGAAAGAGCAGGGTTTTGAGTATGTAGTTGAGCCCTTGCTAAAAGGGGTGTTTGGTAAACGCTCCAAAAAGAGAAAACAGCCCGCTGGTTTTGCAAGTAAACTTACGGGATTAAAACAATTCCTGGAAGAAGGTGAAGAAAGTGCTTAGTAAAAAGACTTTTGCCGCTGGTATAGCATTACTTGCAAGCGTGTATGAAAAACTTGAAAGAATTACCACAGATAAATTTTTAAGCGAACAATGGTACAAAATGCTAGCTGATTTAACTGATGAACAATTTAAGTATGCCATAGAAGTTTTGGTTAAGACCCAGAAATTTGCTCCAACTATTTCTGAAATCCGGGAAAAAGCCACAGAGTTTTTTCACCAAGATGATCTTACTCCAGAAGAAGCCTGGACCATGGTATATCTGGACATTCATTCAAGAGGATATTACAACGAACCACACTATGACGATTGGAAAGTGGAAGCTGCCAAAAATGCGATAGGTTGGCATACACTATGCGATATGACTGAAGAAACAAAAGGGGTGGTAAGGGCGCACTTTATGAGAATTTACGAGAATTTCAAGAATCGCGAAAAAACTGCAGAAGCAATACAAAATCCACAACTTGCTGCGTTAGTGCAAGCACTTGCAGCATCTTTTGCTCCAAAATCTTCCGCTCCTGCGTTATTTGTACCTGAAGAAAAGAAAGAATTAGAAAGGGGTGAAAAATAATGCCTAGCTATGCACAAATTACCATACTTGGGCACGTTGGAAGTATAGTAAGTAATTACACTAAAACCGGGAAGAAGATAACTAATTTTACCGTAGCAGTTAACAGAAAAAGGGGTAACAATGAAGAAACAGACTGGTTCAATGTCAAGACAACAATGGAATGGGTAGATAAAGGGATTGAAAAAGGAGATCTTGTAATGGTAATTGGTGAGCCACAATCAAGACTTTACAATGGCAAAACATATTGGGATATCTGGGCAAATACCATCAAACAGCTAACAAAGAAGCAGAAAGAGGAAGAATTAGTTGATGCACCACCATTTTGATAAGTTAAAAAATTATAAATTAAAGTGAGGAGAAAGCATGAATTTAGTAATGGAGTTGGGAAAAATAGCGAATGCATTAGCGAAGTTGTTAAAAGCAAAGAAAGGTTTTGACAAAGTAACAAAAGTAAAATTAGAAATAGCTCAACAAATTATCAACGGAGTTCTTGCAGAAAAAATAAAGAAAGGAGGGAAATAATGTGGGTTGAGGGCGTAAGTTTTAAAAGAAAAAGTAAGTTACTACAATTTATGAATGAACTAATGAAAATAGATTTTGAAGATGTGACTATAATTGTAAGGGGGGAAGGAAATTATGGGCAGTTCAAGAAAATACTCAGTAGGAATAACAACAAACAAACTTGTTATTCACACGGAAGATATAGACACAGCAACAAAACTCTTAAATAAGCTACTTGTTCCAACATTAATTAATTTAGATGATGAAAATGCTATAGATATTAGATCAATTAGAAACGTAATAATAACAATACAGTTGGAAGGTGATATTCAGAAGGTAAAGCTAAAAGAAAAACTGGCTTATTAGCCAGCCGAAAGGGGGGGGTTCATGGTTTCTACTTCGGATTATATCATTAAAGAACTTCAAAGGTACAAAAGTTATTGGCAGGAAATTTTAAAAAGGAAAATTCATTTAGATTTTGTAAATGGCGAAATTATTATACAATTTACACTTAAAAATGGAGCAGTAGTAATATTTAATAAAAATTCAATGCATTCTCCAGAAATTCTAGATGAACTCACGATAGAAAAGAAGCGTAGAATGTGGAACAAAATCAGGCGGATTGAGTATTGGCTTCAGTTGCTTCCATTAAGGCAACGAGAAGCAATATTCTGGAGAATTATAAATCACGATTTTGAACTTTGTAATTCTGTAGAGTGCTCAGGCCTAAAATATAAAACATTGTCATATAGGGAAATTGCACAAAAGATGAATCTTAATGAAAAAACAGTTTGGACATATGTGCAAGAAGGTGTGGAAAAATTGGCTGAGAAAGTGTCTTATATTGACAAACCCCCACAAAAATGATATAATTTCCATAGAATCTATAAGTATGCGAAAATGCCGGGCATGGCCCGGTTTTGTTTTTTTGGAATAAAAACCCGGGCAAAGCCGGGGGAGGTGACCTTTTTTTGATTAATCGCTTTTTACGTTTGTTTTTAGATTGTTGCAGTAATTCTTTTTTTGTTTGTTGGTATATAATTTTCTACAATTCTTCTATCTATGAATAGATGTTCTCTATGATGTCAGTTGTAGAAATGAGTTCACTAACCTATGCTGTAACACATTCGATATCTTTTAATATGTTGTTACCGTTAATAAGTGTTACAATTAGTGGTTTGATTATTATCAGAACCTATAAAATCACAATAATTACAGTTTTTTTATACATTTTTATCACCTCCAATTTATTATTATACAATATAGATGCTCTATTGTTAAATTAACATAAAACAAATATTCGAATATTACATATTACAAAAAAGCACTATAAGGGGCGAAAAGTCTTTTTTGCAATTTAATAACTGCATTGTTTACTCTTTTTTATAGTTGGGTGAAAACCAAATTTTATCTTTATAAATTTATGTTAAAATCTGAAATTTTTTTGGTATAATTTTTTAGAGGGTGATTTGTATGAAAATTACTAACAGGGAAAATTTATATAAAACTATTGATATGTATATGGAAGAGTCTATACATGGAAAAAAAATTCATAAATTAGAATATGAATCGGGAATTCCGAAATCATATATATTAGAAACTTATCCCGGATTATCTGAAAATGAACTGTTTGATTTGATTATAAAAGAAATAAAACGTACATTCTACAAAGCAGATATTCATTTTGACAATAGCAAAGAGATTTTGATTATAAATGATGGTAAAGTGGAATTGTTTGTTGATCCTTATCTTTTCTATGAAAATAGTGATATAAGATTTAGATTTATTCCTGTTTTTACTTTTTCGCAATCACAAGAAAGTGATTCTGCTATTAAAAAATTAGTTAATTCTTCTTCTTTTTTTGATTTTCAATGGCTAAATGTAAACAAAATAGCTGATGAATATGAAGCTTATAGAATTGAAGTATCAAGTGAATTTAGTGCGGATCTTTTAGATGATGAAGAAAATTTTGATATTGCATTTAGTTCAAAATCACCTTCATATTTAGCCAAGAAAACTAATGAACTAAAACAATATGGTATTCCCATGAATTTCGTAAAAGGTAAATTCAGAATTGATGATAATAATGAAGATGTAGTTTATCTTTATATTTATAACAATGGTAAAGTCACATTTTATGGTTATGATTTTGATATAGTCAGGGACACAATTTTTAATATCACCTCATCTTATGGAAATGAATTAATCAAAATTGAAAAACTTCAAGAATGGCGTGAAATGGTATTTATTGAGTTTTCAAACCAAAATATTGATCCCGAAAAGTTGGAAAAAACAATGAAAACCATTTTGGCTAACGACGAATTAAAACTTATGGCGTTTGACATTTTTAAGGGAAAAAATTATGTCAAAACAATTGCTGCTGATTTCCACGTTGGTGGTAATCTTGTTTTAGATTTATATTCTTACGGACTTTTTATAACTCTATTAAATGGAAGTTGTGCAAATTCAATCAAACGTATTGAAAATTTTCTAAGAAAATCATTTAATCCTAATATAAAAATTTACATCAAAGAAGAAGAGATTCTTGATAAATTGGAGGAACTAGAAATTGGGACAACATGATGAATGTGAAAAAACTAAATATCTAGAAAATATCGAATCTATGAATATTTTTTTTAGTGTAATTAAAAAAATTGAAAAAGAATTTAAAACTAATTATTTAAACGGAAAT
Organism: Thermosipho japonicus; assembly: GCF_014201655.1. Taxonomy (NCBI): domain Bacteria; kingdom Thermotogati; phylum Thermotogota; class Thermotogae; order Thermotogales; family Fervidobacteriaceae; genus Thermosipho; species Thermosipho japonicus. Next base: position 304,347 of record NZ_JACHEX010000001.1, on the reverse strand, counting down.
ATTTATATTCGTTATGAGGTTTCATTCTCTGCCAAACGGCAAAGAATAAATCCTGATGCTGTAATAAAATATAAAGATAATTATTCTTCCGATAAATATAAATTAATAATGTTCGAATATAAAGACAGTTCCAAAGTAGACAATATAATAAAAAGAGAGCAAATATTATCATACAATAACATTGATGATAATTCTCTTGTTGGAAGTGGTTTAAAAATTTTAAAAAATGCCACATTTAAAGGCTTAACTTTATCATTTGTTGAAAACAGAGAAAATCTCGCTAATGAAATCCTAAAAAGTCTAAGTAATTTGTTACCAGAAATAAAATTTGATTTTTCCGTAATAAAAATAAAAACCGAAAATATATATTTAAGCATAGAAAAAATTGCAGGAAAAGATTTTGAACTTTTAGCTAACATAAAACGATTATCAAAAAAGAATATATGTTTATTCGATTTTCGAACTTATAATATTCATAAAAATGTTTACAAAAGGAAGATAAATGAATTAAATGAATTAGAAAGAATAAATTGCAGTGTTTTCCTCGCTCTGTTAATGGGGTATATTATAAGAAATCATTGGAAAGATGAATCATTTACTGTCTTAGATGTCTTGAAGCAAACATCAAATAACTTAGATTACGAGATAATATCAAAATTACATGAACCTCAAAGGATAATTAAATTGTTTCAATATGTAGTAGATAAGTTATTGTGTAAAAATAAATACTTAACTGATTTAAATGAAGTTCGTGAAGAGAAAATAGGTGATTCAAATCTCAAATTAAAAGTTTACAAAGTTAATAAAGAAAAAGATTTATTAAAATCACGAACTAGAAAAACCTTGGAAAGATTAATTAAGAAAAATCTTTCCTCAGAAATATACAATTATAGAAAACAATATGAATTGCCTTTATTTAAATACGATGTAAATTTAGAAGACGAAGAAGTAGAATAAAATCCTTAAAAAATTTGTCAATTGCTAACTAAAAGGGACCTATCACAGGTCCCTTTTTTGTTGCCAAATTGTTAATTTTAAAGCGCAAATAGCCAAAATAGTTTCAAACAAAATGGTAGCGGGAATTTAGATAAAGAGCTTGCCCGCTGTGGGAAAGGGGCGTGGGTTAATGAATATTAAAACACTTAAGATTAACGGTTTTGAATATGAAGTGCAGTTTCACGATGATTTAGGCGGGGATATGGTAGGAAATATTGACTATGTAGAAGGAATCATCAACGTAGAAAAACACTCCAAAAAAGGAATGCTACTTACTCTACTCCATGAAGCTATTCACGGAATACTTTTCTCAGCTCAAGCACTTGCACATGGAATTTATACCTTGATAAAAGACAATCCTGAACTGGTAAAAGCTATCAAAAATAGTTAAAGGTGAGAAAATGAAGCATACTTGTAAGAATTGCAAGTATTTTGCAATGATTCCTAATTTTTGGGATGGTTTGTGTACTCGTACAGGTAAAATTGCTTGGGAAAAAACGGCAGCTTGTAAAAAGTTTGAGATGAAAGAAAATAAAGTTGAGAAAAAAGGGAAAGAACAAAAAGATAAAAACTGACTAACCGACAGAATAGGGCGCTGAAAGAGATCTTGAAAGGGGAGAAGTGGTATCCTTTCAACCTTTCAACCTTACAAGAAACCTTTCAACCTTTAAGGTGGTGATAAAACATGTATCAGGCACGTTGTAAAGTATGTAATTCAACACATCGTGAAGAAATAGAAGAAAGGTATCAAAATGGAATGAGTGCGTCTGCCATAAGTAGATGGTTGGAAGAAAGCTTTAATGAAAAAATAAGCCATGTTGCAATTAAAAACCACATGTCAAAACACTTCAATGTAAAAGAAGTTGTCCAGAAAGAATATATTAAAAAGAAATCGGACAATCCAGAAAAGCGGATGAAAAAATTTGTTGAGGAAGAGCTGGATGAGATAGAAGAGCTTGATTCTATTATGCGGGAATCAAAAGAACTGCGCAAAATTGCGTTTGAAAGGATAAAAGAAGCTACACGTCCGAGATCTGTAGAAGTATGGAATTCTACATGGAGCAATGCATCAAGAGAGGCAATTAGAGCAATGAAAATGAAAATGGAAAAGCTTGGTACCACAGCAAAAGATGATTTGGTGAAACTACTCAAGGAGATGTGGGAGGATGAGAACGTGGAAGAATGATCCTGTCTTATTTGCAGAGAAATTTTTTAACTGGACTGCGCATGAAGCACAAAAAACTATTTTACGAGCAAAGGGACAGGTTATAACAATAGCAGCTGGAAGAAGATTTGGGAAATCAGAAGCAATGGCAATAGATTCTTTGTTTTATTCATTCAAACATCCACAAACAATCCAATTTATCATTGCACCAACTTATGATCAATCTACAGTTATTTTTGAAACAATACTGAAATTTCTTTCAAAATCTCCATGGCAAGGGTTAATTGAAAAGATTAAATACTCACCGTATCCAATTTTAAAGTTTTTACATAATTCAGAAATACACGCAAGATCTGCTGATAAATATCACAACTTGAGAGGTAGAAAAGCACACAGAGTAATACTAGACGAAGCAGCATTTATTAAAGATGAAGCGGTTTATGAAGTTATAGAACCGATGTTAGCTGACTACAACGGGCAAATGATAAAAATATCTACTCCATATGGCAAGAATCATTTCTGGGAAACATACATGAAAGGATTAGAAGGAGTTCCAGGATATGTATCATTCCAATTCCCATCATCTGCTAATCCATACATATCACACGAATTTCTAGAAGCCAAGAAAAGTGAATATGGTGAAAGTTCCTTGCGTTGGAGAATTGAATATCTTGCTGAATTTGTTGATGAGCAAGATCTGGTATTTCCATGGCATTTAATTGATTCGGTTGTTGAAGATTATCAAATCCCTGTTTCTAAGGAAGATAATAGCGTTTACTACATGGGAGTTGACGTTGCAAAGTATGAAGACTGGACCGTGATTATTGTTTTAAACCAAGATGGTAAATTAGTGTATTTTGAACGCTTTAATCGTAAGCCATGGAGTTATGTGGTGAATAGAATTGCTGATGTGCAAAAAGAATATAATGCACACGGTTATATAGATGCTACAGGCGTTGGAGATCCAATTTGGGAAGCATTAACTGAAAAAGGCGTTTATTTAGAACCGTTTAAATTTACTTCACAGAGTAAACAACAAATTATTGATACTCTGCGTGGAAAAATGGAAAATAAAGAAATTGTTATTCCAAGGATCCCAGAATTAATCGATGAGTTGAGATATTTTGAATACGAAATGAGGCCAACAGGAACTATGAAATTAGAAGCAAGGTACGGTTACCACGATGACTGTGTAATGGCTTTAGCGCTTGCTGTTTACGGTGCCACGAACAAACAAGAAGCAAAGAGCTTTAATCTGGACATTGTGTAAGGTGGTGAAATAGATGGCGAAAAACTATTACGAATTATTTGTCCTTTTTTACGGTGAATATACCGAAAACTATTGCAAACAAAAAGGATTGTTTATAGATTACGACTCAAAAGGAAACTTAAAACATATTACAAAAAGCCTTGTCGACTATGCATACGAGATTATATCAACTGATTATTCGCTTATATTTGGCGACAATTTTGAACTTGTAGTACCAGATAACGAAAATGCAACAAACAAACTAAATGAAATATTAAAACAAAACAACTTTGACAAGACTGCAAGATTGTTTGTTATCCAGGGCTTGATTTTAGGAGATAGTGCTTTAAAGATTGGGCGTGATGATAACGGACAGATACGAATAGGGATTGTAAAACTTTTGAATGGAACACTCGATTATGTTATGGAATATGGGCAGGTTGTAGCTTGGGTGTATGAATACAGCATGAAGCACAAGGAAAGTACGTTAAATGTAAAAGAAGTTTATACAAAAGATAGAGTGCAGATTTACATAGGTGACAAGTTAGTAAAGGACATACCAAACAGATACGGTGAATTTTGGCTTATACATGTAGCAAATACGCCGAGTTTAAAGGATCCTGTGTGGGGTGAAAGTGAACTCGAGAGGATAGGGGATACCATAGACGAGATGAATTCTACTTTATCCAGAATATCTGCAATTGAAGATATATATGCAAAGCCAAGAATCATAGCAAGTGGAATTAGAGATGCTTCAAACTTAAAGCAAGAACACAATGTATGGTCCACGCCAGATAATGCAGAACTTAAGATCTTGGAATACAACGGAAACGTAATTCCTTCGATGTTAAAGAAGTACGAAATGTTAGAGAACTATTTACGCAATAAATGTCCAGAGCTTATTCTTAACGACCTTGGCAATATTTCTGGATATGCT